>NZ_JBGCCP010000018.1:0-231075 GCF_041262705.1 Catenulispora sp. MAP12-49
CGATGACGCCCTTGCCTCCGGCTCGGAGTTAGGACCGCCTCCTCCTCCAGGGGACTTCCACCCCCAAACAACCACCCATGCTGGGCGCACAAACGAGGTGGCCCGGCGCGTGAAGCGCCGAGCCACCTTCGTCCCCGATCCCCGTTCCCCTCCTGCTCCCCCGAATCCCCCGCAGTCCTCGGGTGGGACGCCGCTCGGCGTCACACCATGATCTCGTCCTCACTGCGCGCCGTCTTCGGCACCGTGAACGCCAGCAGCCAGGTCAGCACCAGGATCCCGGCGGCCAGCCAGTAGACGAGCTCGGCGGCCGGGAACGGCGAGCCGCCGCTCTCGACCCGGTTGAAGAACAGGGTGCTGAACAGCGCCGCGGCGACCGCGTTGCCGAGCTGGTTGAAGGAGCTGATGACGCCGTTGGCCGAGCCGAGCTCGTGGTCGTCGACCGCGGACAGGACCAGGCCGAAGAACGGCGCGAACACCAGGCCCATGCCGATCCCGGACACCAGCAGCGCGGGCGCCAGGTTCCAGCTGGTGATGCCGCTGTGCCAGATCGGCTGGTGCTCGGCGTTCAGGGTGGACGTGGTCCCCGCGTAGTGCTTGATGATGTACCCGCTCAGCGCCATGCCCACGGCCAGCGTGAGCAGTCCGGCGTGCAGCACCCGGCGCGGCGTCTTCTTCACGAACGCCTGGCCGGCGCCCATCGAGATGATCGTGCCCAGCGACCACCACGCGCCGGTCAGACCGGCCCGCAGCGGCGACCAGCCGAGCGAGACCTGCAGCAGCAGCGGGCTGACGGTGAAGGCCGCCGCGCAGGCGCCGAAGAACAGGAAGATGGTCATCGTGCCCGTGGTGAAGGCGCGCTTGCGGAACAGGCTGGTCTCCAGGAACGGGTCCAGGTTCTTCTTGTGCCGCGCCCGGGCGTAGAAGGCGAACAGGCCCATCACCACCGCCGAACCGGCCAGCATCAGCCAGATGCCGGTGTCCCAGTGGTGCTCGCGGCCCTGGATGACCGGGTAGACCAGCAGGCCGACCGCGATCGAGCACAGGACCAGGCCGATGTAGTCCAGCTTCGGCCGGTCGCCCTCGCGGTGGTGCACCGTCGGCAGCACCTTGGCCGCGAAGTACAGCGCGATCACGCCGACCGGCAGGTTGATCACGAACACCCAGCGCCACGACGCGTACGTGATCAGCGCGCCGCCGAGCACCGGGCCCAGGGCTGCGGACAGGCCCATGAAGGGCCCGAAGATCGCGAAGGCCTTCTGGCTGTTCTCCCGGCCGAACTTCTCCCGGATCATGCCGATGCCCTGCGGGATCATCATCGCTGAGGCGCTGCCCTGCAGCAGACGCGCGGCGATCAGCTCGCCGGGGTTCTGCGCGAGGGCGCAGACCGCGGACATGATCGTGAAGCCGGTCAGGCCGATCAGGAACATCCGGCGCCGCCCGGCGATGTCGCCGAGGCGTCCGCCGGCGATCAGCAGCACGGAGAACGACAGCACGTAGCCGGTGCTGATCCACTGGTACTCGGTGTTCGACGCCCCGAGCCCGTTGCGGATCGAGGGCGCGGCGACGTTCATCACCGTGGCGTCCAGCAGGTCCATCATCGAGGCGCCGAGCACGGTGAACATCACCGCCCAGGCGCCCTTCGGGATCGCCGAGAGCTTCGGGTCCTTCTCCTTCACGGGCGCGCCAACCCCGGGCACCGCGTCGGCAGCCGGGACGACCACGTCCTGGGTACCGCTCACCGCCTCACTCATGTTTCCCCTCCGCGCCGACCACAGGTCCTGGCGTCCCATTCGCTCGCAGCACACGATATAGCGCGTGCCGCGACCGTCAAGCTATATCGCGAATCTCGCCGGGTCCGGCAACCTCAGATTGATGGTGTCCCCGCCCTCCGCGGCGGGTACAACACCTTTTTATCCGAGACCACCGACAGGTTCGCCTGAATTTGGCGGCGTGCGGGCGGCTGCGCGCAAGACGGCACGAATCGAGAAGCGGCCGGGCCCGGAATCCCAAGTCGTCCTTGGGATTCCGGGCCCGGCCGCTTTGTCCGGCCACAGCGTTCGGCGAAGCTCAGGCACCCATCGCGTGCATGCCGCCGTCGACGTGGATGATCTCGCCGGTGGTCCGCGGGAACCAGTCCGACAGCAGCGCGACGATGCCGCGCGCCGTGGCGTCGGCGTCGTACAGGTCCCAGCCGATCGGGGCGCGCTCGTTCCACACGCCGTCGAACTTCTCGAAGCCCGGGATCGACTTGGCGGCCATGGTCTTGATCGGGCCGGCCGAGATCAGGTTGCTGCGGATGCCGCGCGGGCCGAGGTCGCGGGCCAGGTAGCGGGAGGTGGACTCCAGCGCCGCCTTCGCCACGCCCATCCAGTCATAGCCCGGCCAGGCCACCTGGGCGTCGAAGTCCAGGCCGACCACCGAGCCGCCGGTCTCGGGGAACAGGTCCAGCAGGGCCATGGTCACCGACTTCAGCGAGTAGGCCGAGACGTGGACCGCGGTGGCGACCGACTCCCAGGGGGTGTTCAGGAAGTTGCCGCCGAGTGCGTCCTGCGGGCCGAACGCGATGCTGTGGACGATGCCGTCCACGCCGTCCATGTACTGCTTCACGTTGTCCGCGAGCCCGGCCAGGTGCTCGGCGTTGGTGACGTCGAGCTCGATCACCGGCGCGTCGCCGTTGGGCAGCTTCTTGGCGATGCGCTGGGTGAGCGAGGGCCGCGGGAACGCGGTCAGCACCACCTGCGCGCCCTGCTCCTGCGCGATGCGCGCGGCGTGGAAGGCGATGGAGGCGTCGGTGAGCACGCCGGTGACGACGATGCGCTTGCCTTCGAGGATTCCCATGCTCAGTGCCCCATTCCCAGTCCGCCGTCAACCGGGATGACGGCTCCAGTGATGTACGCGGCCTCCTGCGAGGCCAGGAACCGCACCACTCCGGCGATCTCCTCGACCGAGGCGTACCGGTTCAGCGGCACCTGCTTGAGGATCTCGGCCTTGCGGTCGTCGGACAGGACCGCGGTCATGTCGGTCTCGACGAAGCCCGGGGCGACCACGTTGCAGGTGATGCCGCGCGAGCCGATCTCGCGGGCCACCGAGCGCGCGAAGCCGACCAGGCCGGCCTTGCTGGCGGCGTAGTTGGCCTGCCCGGCCGAGCCGGACAGCCCGACCACCGAGGAGATCAGGACGATGCGGCCGCGCTTGAGGCGCAGCATGCCCTTGCTGGCGCGCTTGGCGACGCGGAAGGAGCCGACCAGGTTGGTCTCCAGCACGGCCCCGAAGTCCTCGTCGCTCATCCGCAGCAGCAGCGTGTCGCGGGTGATGCCGGCGTTGGCGACCAGCACCTCGACCGGGCCGTGCTGGGCCTCGACCTCCCCGAAGGCGCGGTCGACGTCCTCGGCGGAGGTCACGTCGCACTTCACCCCGAACAGCCCCTCGGGGACCTCGCCGGAGCGGTAGGTGATCGCGACCTTGTCCCCGTTCGCGGCGAAGGCCTTCGCGATGGCCAGGCCAATTCCCCGGTTTCCCCCGGTGACCAGTACGGACCGGCTCAATTCAGCACTCCTGTTTCCGCGGTGTTCTTCTTCTTCAAGACGTCCGTGCCAAGCTATCGGGCTACCCGGCGGTAGCCGCAACCGCCGCAGGGCTAGATCATCGGGCGTCTGGTTTGTAGGACCTCCACAACCCGCCTCGGGGCCCTGGTTCCCGTTAGGTTGGGCGGTATGACCGTAGACGAGTCCTTCACCTCGCTCCCCTTGGGCGATCTCGCCGAGGCGGCGCTGTCCCGGGCCCGCGACCTGGGCGCCGAGCACGCCGACTTCCGCGTCGAGACCGTCCGCTCCCAGCACATCAACCTGCGCGACGGCAACGTCGACGGCGTCAGCGACTCCTCGGACAGCGGGCTGAGCGTGCGCGTCGTGTTCGACGGCACCTGGGGCTTCGCCGCCGGCGTCGTGCTCACCCCGGCCAGCGCCGCCGCGCTGGCCGAGCAGGCCGTCGAGGTGGCCAGGGTGTCCAAGCCGGTGAACTCCGAGCCGGTGGTGCTGGCGCCCGAGCCCGCGCACGGCGAGCACGTGTGGGTCTCCAGCTACCGGGTCAACCCCTTCGACGTGCCGGACACCGAGAAGATCGCGCACTTCCAGCGCTGGTCCGAGCGGCTGCTCGGGGCCGAGGGCGTGGCGCACGTGGACGCCGAGTTCCAGGCCGTGCAGGAGTGCAAGTACTTCGCCGACCTGGCCGGCAACCGCCTCACCCAGCAGCGCATCCGGACCGAGGGCGCGCTGACCGCGGTCGCCGTCGACGAGGAGACCGGTGCCTTCGAGACCATGCGCACCGTCGCCCCGCCGGTCGGGCGCGGCTGGGAGTTCTTCACCGGGAACGAGATCCACGACTGGGACGCCGAGCTCGACGCGCTGCCGGGCCTGCTGCGGGACAAGCTCGCCGCGCCGTCGGTGGAGCCGGGCGAGTACGACCTCGTCATCGATCCCTCGAACCTGTGGCTGGTCATCCACGAGTCCATCGGCCACGCCACCGAACTGGACCGGGCCCTGGGCTACGAGGCCGCCTACGCCGGGACCTCGTTCGCCACGCTCGACAAACTCGGGACCCTGAAATACGGCTCCCCCGTGATGAACGTCACCGGCGACCGCGTCTCCGAACACGGCCTGGGCACCGTCGGGTTCGACGACGAAGGCGTGCAGACGCAAGCGTGGGACATCATCAAGGACGGCATCCTGGCCGGCTACCAGCTCGACCGCCGCATCGCCCAGCTCAAGGGCCTCAACGGCGGCCGTTCCAACGGCTGCGCCTTCGCCGACTCGGCCGCGCACGTGCCGATCCAGCGCATGGCCAACGTCTCGCTCCAGCCGGCCCAGGACGGCCCCTCCGTCCAGGAGATGATCTCGCGCGTGCGGCGCGGGCTCTACATCGTCGGCGACAAGTCGTGGTCGATCGACATGCAGCGCTACAACTTCCAGTTCACCGGCCAGCGCGCCTTCCTGATCGAGGACGGCGAGCTCAAGGGCCAGGTGAAGGACTTCGCCTATCAGGCCACGACCACCGACTTCTGGGGCGCCATGGAGGCGGTCGGCGGACCGCAGACCTACGTCGTGGCCGGCTCCTTCCAGTGCGGCAAGGGCCAGCCCGGGCAGGTCGCGCCGGTCAGCCACGGCGCGCCGACCGCGCTGTTCCGCGGCATCCGCATCCTCAACACCGTCCAGGAGGCCGGGCAGTGACCAGTCAGCAAGCGACCCCTCAGCAGCTGGTCGAGAAGGCCCTGGAGCTCTCCCGCGCCGACGGCGCCGTGGTCCTGGTCGACGCCGGCACCGACGCCAACCTGCGCTGGGCCAACAACACCCTGACCACCAACGGCGTCTCGGCCGGGCAGCAGGTCACGGTCATCTCGATGAAGAACGGCGCGACCGGCGCGGCCTCGGCCGCCAGCGGCGTGGTCGGCCGCTCCGGGGTGGACCTGTCCACCCTGGAGGACCTGGTCCGGGCCAGCGAGAAGGCGGCCGAGGAGTCCGGCCCGGCCGAGGACGCCAACGAGTTGATCCCGGGCCGGGCCTCGGCGGACTGGGACCAGGCGCCGGCGCAGACCGACGTCTCGGTGTTCGCCTCGTTCGCCCCGGCGCTCGGCGAGACCCTGGCGGCCGCGCGCGCCGAGGGCAACCTGCTGTTCGGCTACGCCGAGCACAGCCTGACCACCCAGTACCTCGGCTCCTCCACCGGCCTGCGGCTGCGGCACGCGCAGCCCACCGGCTCGGTGCAGCTCAACGCCAAGTCCGGCGACCGGTCCCGCTCGGCCTGGACCGGGGTGCCGACCGCGGACTTCTCCGACGTGGACGTCGTGGCCGCCGGCCAGGACCTGGCGCGCCGCCTGGAGTGGGCCAAGCGCCGGATCGACCTGCCGGCCGGCCGGTACGAGACGCTGCTGCCGCCGAGCTCGGTCGCCGACCTGATGATCTACGCCTACTGGTCGGCGGCGCTGCGGGACGCGGTGGACGGCCGCTCGGTGTTCAGCAAGAGCGGCGGCGGGTCCCGGATCGGCGAGAGCCTGGCGGGCGCTTCGCCGGTGAAGGCGACGCTGCGTAGCGACCCGAGTGCTCCGGGTCTGGAGTGCGCTCCTTACGTCGACGCCTACTCCTCGAGCGCGGAGACCTCCGTGTTCGACAACGGGCTCGCGCTCGCGCCGACGGAGTGGGTCAAGGACGGCGTGCTGGCCGCGCTGCCGGCCACCCGGCGGACCGCGGCGGCCGCGGACGCGCCGCTGACGCCGTTCGTCGACAACCTGATCCTGGAGGCGGCGCCCGGCGCGACCGGTCCGTCGCTGGCCGAGATGACCGCCGCCACCGGCGACGGCCTGCTGCTGACCAGCCTGTGGTACATCCGCGAGGTGGACCCGCAGACCCTGCTGCTGACCGGGCTGACCCGGGACGGCGTGTACAAGGTCGAGGGCGGCGAGGTGGTCGGCGAGGTCACCAACTTCCGGTTCAACGAGTCGCCGGTCTCGCTCCTGTCGCGGATCGCCGAGGCGGGCCGGACGGAGCGGACGTTCTCCCGGGAGTGGGGCGACTACTTCAACCGGGCCGCGATGCCGGCGCTGCGGATCCCGGACTTCAACATGTCCTCGGTGAGCCCGGCCTCCTAGCCTGCGGCGACGCTGCGTCAACGCCGTCCCGACGCCATATCAGGATCCCGCCGGACCGCTGTCGGCGGGGTCCTGTCCTGCGGCGGGACGGCGGGCGTAGCCTGGAGGTATGCGGATCGGGCGGGACAAGAACGGGCAGCAGGACGTCGTGTACGGCATCACCGACGCCCCGAAGCCGTTGAGCCAGGACATCCGGTCCCGCGAGTCGAAGTACCTGATGGCGATGGGGATAAGGATCGCGGCGTTCCTGCTGATCGTGATCCTGCCGATCGCCTGGCCGTGGAAGATCGGACTGGCGGTGCTGGCGCTGGTTCTCCCCTACGTCGCGGTGGTCTACGCGAACGGCGGACGCGAGCCGCAACCGGGTGCGGATTCCCCGTACAGCCAGGCCGAACGGCGCGCGCTGCTGTCCGGGAACGACGAGCAGGAAACCCGCTCCGACCAGGTCGGAGAGCCGGGAGCGGACAGCCGGGCCGGGTCCGGGGAACCGATCTCCGGCCGGATCGTCAGCGACGACGACTGAGCCCCGGCGGCGGCTTCGACGGCATCGCCGCACCGACCGGGAAAAGTAAGGGGCCCATTCCCTTAGCGGGTCTACGCATGTCATACTTCTTACCTGCGCCCTGAACCCCCGTCGGGGCGCCACTTGCGGCGTCGAGCGGCTCCCCCCGTGGCCGTTCGACGCCGCGTCTCTTTCCTCTCCGAGGCTGTTCTATGGTGGCTTCGTGACCTCGGACGACTCCTCCACCACCGCCATCTGCTCAGCCAAGGGCTGCCGGAATCCGGCGGTGTGGAGCGTGGTGTGGAACAACCCCAAGCTGCACACCCCGGAGCGGCGGAAAGCGTGGCTGGCCTGCGAGGACCACCGGCAGCACCTGGCCGACTTCCTGGATGTCCGGGGGTTCCTCATCGAGGTGGAGCCCTTCCGGCCCGGGGCGGAGCGCTGACAACGCTGTCTGGGCGCGAGCCTTAAAAACCTCAGCTCATCAAACCGTTGAGCTCCGGGTAGGGCATCCCGCCCTCGACCGCCGTGTAGGTGCCACTCTTGGCCAGCTCCTCGGCGGCCCGCCGGACCAGCCCGTACGCGGCCTCGGCGACGGCGGCGCCCAGGCTGACCCGCGCCACGCCGAGCGCGGCGAGCTCCGCGACCGCCGGCGCGCCGGGCCCGACCATCACGTTCAGCGGCGCGTCGATGCCCTTGACCAGGGCGCCGATCGTCTCCGGGGCCGCCACCCCGGGCACGAAGATCCCGCTGGCGCCGGCCGCGAGGTAGCGCTCGGCCCGGGCCAGGGTCTCGCCGAGCCGGTCCTGCTCGACGCCGAACCCGAACAGGAACACGTCGATGCGCGCGTTGATGAACAGCGGGATCCCCGCCTCGTCGGCGGCCCGGCGGGCGGCGGTGATGCGCGCGGCGAGCTCGGCCGGGTCGCGCGGGCCGTCCTCGATGTTGATGCCGACCGCGCCGGCCGCGATCACCTGGGCGACGGTGGCGGCCACGGCGTCGCCGTCCTGGCCGAAGCCGTCCTCGATGTCGGCGGTGACCGGCACGCCCACCGTGTCCACGACCCGGCGGATCAGCGCCACGGCGCGATCACGGTCCAGGTGGCCGCCGTCGGCAGCACCCAGGCCCCAGGCCACGCCGGCGCTGGTGGTGGCGACCGCGGGCGCGCCGGTGGAGGCGACGATCCGGGCGCTGGCGCCGTCCCAGGCGTTGGCCAGGGCGAGGGGGGTGCCGGGGACGTGCAGGGCGTGGAAGCTGGTGGCCTTGTCGTGCTGAGATGTCATGCGGCCAGCGAATCAGACACCGCCGACACGCGCACTGGATTCGGCTCTACCTGAATCCTGTGGCGCCGCGGAACGCGCCGCCTACCCGCCGATCGCCGACATCGGCCGCTCGGGCTGCACGAACCCCGGCTCGCCGATCCCGGCCGCGCGCTTCTTCCCCAGCATCGCCACCCGCCATCGCTCGGCCAGTTCCTCATCGCCCGCGCCGTCGCGCATCGCGCCGCGCAGATCCGACTCCTCGCGCGCGAACAGGCAGGTACGCACCTGGCCGTCGGCCGTCAGCCGCACCCGGTCGCAGGCCCCGCAGAACGGCCGCGTCACGCTCGCGATCACCCCGACCCGCCCGGGGCCGCCGTCCACGAGCCAGGTCTCGGCCGGCGCCGCGCCGCGGACCGCCGCGCCCTCGGGGGTCAGCTCGAACTCCCGGCGCAGGGCCGTCAGGATCTCGTCGGCGGTCACCATCTGCGAGCGGTCCCAGCCGTGCTGGGCGTCCAGCGGCATCTGCTCGATGAAGCGCAGCTCATAGCCGCGCTCCAGGCACCACCGGAGCAGGGCCGGGGCTTCGGCGTCGTTGACACCGCGCATGAGCACGCTGTTCACCTTCACCGGGGTCAGCCCGGCGGCGGCCGCGGCCTCCAGGCCGGCGACCACGTCGGCGAACCGGTCGCGGCGGGTCAGCTCGCGGAACACCGCCGGGTCCAGGGTGTCCAGCGAGACGTTGACCCGGTCCAGGCCGGCGTCCTTCAGCGTCGGGGCCAGGCGGGCCAGTCCGAGCGCGTTCGTCGTCAGCGAGATGCGCGGCCGGGGCTCCAGCCGCGCCACCTCGGCCACCAGGGCCGCCAGGCCCGGCCGGATCAGCGGTTCGCCGCCGGTGAAGCGCACCTGGTCCACGCCCAGGAACCGGACCGCGATGCCGATCAGGCGCAGGATCTCCTCGTCGGTGAGCAGTTCCGCCTTGGGCAGCCAGGGCAGGCCCTCGGCGGGCATGCAGTAGGTGCAGCGCAGGTTGCAGCGGTCGGTCAGGGACACCCGCAAGTCCGTCGCCGTTCTGCCGAACGTGTCGACCAGCATGTGCGCCCCTCTTCCGCCGAGCTTCGGGATCATCCCGCCTTACGATCCCAGCTTCTCAGAAGCACAGGTTGTTCCCGTCCACGGACCGGAGGATGGCCGTTTCCGAGGCCGCTGATGCTCGCTAGTGTGCATGGTGTCCACTTTGACGGTGATGTCCTGCCGAGCAGCACCACCTCGGGCATCCCCCGCTACCGAAGCCGCCGCACCCGTAGCGATCGCAGGTGACTCCATGCCCTCTCCGGCTCAGCAAACTTCCCCGGCCCAGCTCCCGCCCCGTCCGCGATCCGCCCCCGGAACCCGCGTCCCGACTCCGGGCGAAGTGGGGCTGCGCCGGGTCCTGGCGGTGGCGGACGTCCTGCTCGGCGCGGTCGAGGAGGGCGAGCTGGTGGACCGGCTGCTGCCGGTGCTGCGCCGCTCGGTCCCCGCCGACACCGTGCTGTGGCTGGACTCCGAGCGGCGGCATCCGGGATCCTGCCGGGCCGAGCCGCCCGGGTCGGTCAGCGCCGAACAGGCCGCCGTGCTCGCCGCGCACGCCGACGATCCGCTGATGGCCGCGGCCTGGCACGGCGCGGGCACGGCGACGCGGCGCTCGGATCTGCAGACCGACCACGAGTTCCACCGGCTGCCGGTCTTCCCCGCGCTGTTCGCCCCGCTGGGCGCCCGGCGCCAGCTGGTGATGACGGTACGGCCGGACCAGCAGCGGCGGGTCGTCGTGCTCTTCAACCGCTCCTCCCCCGACTTCACGCAGCACGACCTGGCCGTCGCCGAGGCCGTGCGGCCCCGGATCGGCCGCGCACTGGCCCGGTTCGGCGGGCCGGCACCCCGGCGGGAGAAGGTCTCACCGCGCGAGGCCGACGTGCTTGACCTGCTGTGCCGGGGGCTGACGGACCGACAGATCGCGACCCGGCTGGGAATCAGTCCCCGAACCGTTGACAAGCATTTGGAGCACGCTTACGTGAAACTCGGCGTGCGCTGCCGTGTGCAAGCGGCCACGCGCTGGCGGTCGTGACTGAACCGAGACACCGGAGATGGCAACGGAAAGGGCCTTTCGCACGTCTTCCCTGACATGGAACAGCGCGATCAGACGCCGCAGGAGCCTGCCGCCGAGGACATCGGCGAGGACATCGGCCGCGCCGCGGCGGAGGCGGCGGCGCGGGCCGGCGAGTACGGACCCGGCGCCGACTCCGGCCACGGCTACGGCTCCGAGGAGCCGGCCGGCCGCAAGCCCCGGCGCTGGCTGGTCGTGGGCGGCGTCGCGGTGGCCGCGCTGGCCGTGGCCGGCACCGCGACGGCGATCGCCGGCCGTTCGCACACCCCGCGGAACGACACGGCCCTGAACGCGGCCGCCGCGAGCACCGAGCAGAGCCCGACCCTCCCGCCGACGACCCCGCAGAGCACCGCGGGCACCGACGGCACCACGACGGGCGGCACCACCGCGCCGACCACCCCGGGCACCTCCCCGACCCCGGGCACCAGGCCCAGCACCCCGAAGACCCCCGCGACCAGCCCGAAGTCCTCGCCGAGCACGACCGGCGCCCCGACCGAGGCCGGGGACGGCGAGAACGGCGACTGCGAGAACACGAGCCATGACACCGCCGCCGACGAGGCGGTGAAGTTCAGCGGCATGACCAGGGGAACGCAGGCGGCGTTCCTGAGCGCCCAGAAGGACGCCAAGGCCGCCGGCCTGGGTTTCGTCCTCAACTCCGGCTACCGCTCCGCGGCCTACCAGCAGCGGGTCTTCGACTGCTGGGTCAAGCAGCTGGGCTCGCCGCAGGCCGCGCGCCAGTACGCGCTCCCGCCGAACGAGTCGGCGCACGTCCAGGGCTACGCCATGGACATCGCGCCGCCGTCGGCCGCCTCGTGGCTGGAGGCCTCACAGGGCAAGTACGGGCTCTGCCGCCGCTATGCGGACGAGACCTGGCACTTCGAGTACCAGGCCCGGTACAAGACCCAGGGATGCCCGGCGCTGCTGCCGCACCCGTAGGGTTCGGCAGGGCTCGACAGGGCTCGACTAGGCTCAGGCGGCCAGACCGTTTCCGGCCCGCCGCTACGCCTTCGGCAGCCGCGCGACCAGCTCGGCCAGCTGCTGACTCTGCTCGGCGTGCTGGGTCCGCAGCGCCGCGAACTCCTCGGTGAGCACCTGCAGCATCTCCCGGGAGGCACAGTCCGCCTCATAGTCGTGCTGCGCCAGCTCGCTGGCCACCTGGTCCGAGCGCTTCGCGGCGATCAGCAGGATCGCGCCCTGCAGGGCCGCCACGCAGGAGAGCACCAGGTTCAGCAGGATGAACGGGTACGCGTCGAACGTGTGCCCCGTCGACTCGTCCAGGATGACGTTCACCGTCATCCACACGGCCAGGAAGCCCAAGGCCACGAAGACGAACCCCCACGACCCCATGCTGTTGCGCATCGAGTCGGCGGCGCGCTCGCCCCGGGTGAGCTGGTCGCCGGTGCGCACGCCGGGATGCCGGCGCCAGCTCCCGGGGGATATGTGCTTCACGGCGGACTTCACCGAGGTCTTGAGCTGAGCTTGTGCGGTCATGCGAGCGAGTGTCGCAGAACGGCGTCACGGATTAGTCCCTGACCTCGGAACTCCCGGCCGATCCGGCCGTGGGCCGCGTGAGAGTCCCGTGAGCGCCACTCGGCGTCACGCGGAGCTACTCGCCGCTACTCGGCGCTGCGCTGCGCCGCGAGCAGGTCGCGGATCTCGGCCAGCAGCTGGACGTCGGTGGGCGCCGTGGCCTGCTCCGGGATGCCCAGGCGCGCCTTGCGCCGGTCGTTGAGGTGGTTGATCGGCATCACGATCAGGAAGTAGACCGCGGCCGCGATGCTCACGAAGCTGATGACGTTGGTCAACAGGTCGCCGTAGGAGAACGTGGACTTGTTGAGCGTGAAGCTGAGCTTGGTGTAGTCCTGCTTGCCGAAGATCGCCGTGATCAGCGGCATGATGATGTCGCTGACCATCGACTTGACGATGGCGCCGAACGCCGCGCCCATGACGACCGCGACCGCGAGGTCGACCACGTTGCCGCGCATCAGGAACTTCTTAAAACCGGAGAGCAAGATGCCGAGCCTTCCACGAGTGGGGACGGCGGGCTCACGACGGCCCGCCGCATCGGTGGGAGGCTAAATCGTACCGAACACGATCTAGGCGTGGTTGCGCGTGTGTCGGATGTTATCTCACCCGACGGGCTGGAATCGGCCGAAACGCGCCGATCACGACGTCGCGTTCTGATACAACGCCTGGACGGCGGAGCCGAAGTAGGCGCTGTAGGACACGTCCGGGGTGTCGCCGCCCTGCTCGTACCCGCCGATCACGCCGGTGACGGTCCCCTTCTCGCCGCTGGAGTCCACGGCGGTCAGGAACGGCGCGCCGGACGTGCCGTCCGGATAGCCGCCGCAGTCCCACTCGGTCTGCGTCGCGCTGAACTTCTTCGCCGGCGCCACACACGTGATCGGGGTGTCCGAACCCTGCGGGTAGGCCGGGACCGTGACCGGCATCCCGAAGCCCGCGTCGAACGCGATCTGGTCGGCCCCGGTCACCGACTCCAGCGAGGCCCCGCTCGAGGACGGCGCCACCTGAAGGAACGCCACGTCCTCGTCCGGGTCGTTGGAGCTCTGCCAGTTCTGGGAGACCACGACCTTGGTGACCGGCCAGGAGCCGTAAGGCAGCTGGCCGTCGTGGAACCCGGGGGCGAAGGCGATGTCCGATTTGGGACCGTCGCTGTACACGCAGTGCGCGGCGGTGATGACCAGGTTCCCGGCCGCGCTGTGCACGACCGAGGCGCTGCAGAAGTGACTGGAGACGCCAGAGTCCGTTTTGTACAGGACGCCGGCCACCGAGGTGCCGCCGAACGGCTTCCCGCTCGGCGAGCTCGTCGGCTGCGCGGGCGGGTCGACCGTGGAGCCCAGACCGGCGGCCGCGACGGCGCTGCTCGTTCCGTTGCCGGCGGTGGGCTCCGGAGTGACGCTGCCGGGCGCGTTGGCGCTGCTCACGCCGGCCGCCAGCGCCGCCGGCGGGGACGCGGCGGCGGCCGCGCCCCGCGCGGAGGTCGAGATCGAGGTCGAGACGCTGCTGGAGACCACGGCCGGGGACGTCGTGGCCGGCGCCGCGCCGTCGGCGGCGACCGCCTTGGCCGGGGACGGACTGCTGAACGCCGCGCCGAGCATCACGGCGATCACCAGCATCCCGGCCGCCCCGGCGGCGAGCGCCGCACGCCGGGCCCGCGCCCGCTTGCGGGCCTGGGCGCGCTGCCGCCTGCGTGCGACCCGCGACAGCCGGTCGGGAACCTCCATCGGCGTCACCCTCCGCTCACCTCAGACCCAGACCTGTCCACCGGCCGTCCGGCCGCTCCCGGGTCACTTTGCCGCCCGGCATGTAAGCCACACGTACAGGTCAACACGGGCCCGCGACCGCCACCAAGCACCGGCTCCGGTCCGAACAGCGAACCTCCAGGACCTGAGCGGGCGATGAAGGCGCGAACGGACTTCGCCGAACGGAAAGAGATCCGCCGACCGGGTGAGGGCGGCGGATCGCCTGGTGCCTTGTGCCGTGTTCCACGGGATCACGTATGCCCGTCGAGCAACGGCTTAAGCTCCGGTTACTGAAAGGTGCAGATCAGCGCCTCGGAAAGTCCGCCTCCGGCCTCACCACACCCGGATCACGCTGTCGGCGCCGAAGGTCGGCGAGGTGGCCTCGGCCGGCGGTGCCTGCAGCGGCTCGTCGATCTCGGCGGCGGTCGGGCCCACCGCCGCCGCGATCCGGTCCAGCGCGGCCAGGTCGAACCCGTAGACCCGGGCCGCGTTGCCGCCGAGGATCGCGGCGATCTCCGCGTGCGGCAGCCCCGCGAAGGAGTTGCGCAGCGCTTCGCGCGAGTACGGGAAGGTGCCCTCGTCGTGCGGGTAGTCGCTGCCCCACATCAGCTTCTCCAGGCCGATGGCGTGCCGCAGCGGCACCTCGTCGGGCCGCATGAAGGAGGCACCCAGGAAGAAGTTGCGCTTCCAGTACTCGCTCGGCGCCAGGCCCACCGCTTCGGCGATCCCGGCGCCGAACCGGCTCTCGGCGGTGACCGCGCCGGCGTCGTCCATCGCCGAGGACATCCGGCGGACCAGCGCACGGTGGTAGTAGTCGAGCATCTCCAGGACGCCGGGCACCCAGCCGGAGCCCTGTTCGGTGAGCACGAACTTCAGGCCGGGGTGCCGCTTGAACGCCCCGCCGTAGATCAGGTGCCACAGCGCCCGGTGCGCGAACCAGGTGATCTCCATCATGAAGACCGCGCGCCCGGCCGGCTCCTGGCCGATCTCCGGGGAGGCCGAGCCGGCGTGGTGGTTGACCGGCATGTCGAGCTCTTCGCACACCGCCCACAGCGGTTCGTAGACGTCCGAATACAGCTGCGGGACGGACGTCCCCGGCGGGGTGCCGGGCAGCAGGACACCGCCGAACAGGCCGTGCTCCCGGGCCCAGCGGACCTCGGCGACCGCGTCGTCCATGTTCCCCAGCAGGACCTGGCAGGTGCCGGCGCGCCGGCCCGGGGCCTGGCCGCAGAAGTCCGCCATCCAGCGGTTGTGGGCGCGCAGGCCCGCCCAGCGCAGTTCGTACTCCTCGGCGGACGGCTGCTGGGCGCTCAGGGACATGCTCGGGTAGAAGGGCGGGATGGTGTTGGGGAACAGCACCTCGGCGACGATCCCGTCGCGCTCCAGGTCGGCCAGGCGGCGTGCGGAGTCCCAGTTGCGCTCGGCGTCGCCGTGCAGGAGGTCCTCGTACGGGTTGACGTACGTCGCGGCCCACGCGTCGAACTGCTCGTGGTACTTCGACTCCAGATAGGGCCGGTAGTCCAGCAGATCGGCGCCGGCGTGGCCGTCGGCGGAGACGACGGTGTAGCGGGCCGCGGCGACGTCGGTGTTCCCGACCATCACGACACCTCCGGTCCGACGCCCTCGGTGCGGTGGCCGCCCAGGCTCGCGCCGTAGCCGATGGCCGGGAAGTCGTGGCCGGTCAGCCAGTGCCGGCCGACCTCGCGCGCGGCGGCCCAGCCGGCGGCCTCGCCGCCGCTCTGGCCGAGGTCGGAGGGCCGCAGGTTGATCCGCTCGGCGACCGGTGCCAGCTTGGCGACGTCGAACCCGTACACCTCGGCGGCGGCCAGGCCGATCATCCGCCGGGTCTCCTCGACCGGGATGTCGTGGAAGGTGGTCCTGAGCCACTTGCGGGTGTTCGGCCAGGTCCCCTCCGGGTGCGGGAAGTCGTTGCCCCACAGCATGTTGTCGATGCCGATCTCGTACCGGTGCGCGAGCTCCCGGCGCTTGGTGTTGGAGGCGCCGATGAAGCAGTTGCGGTCGAAGTACTCGCTCGGCGGCCGCTTCACCTCCTCGAACGGCGTGAGCTTGGCGGCGGCGTGGGCGCCGAGGAACAGCCGGTCCATGAACCACAGCAGGTTCGGCGCCCACCAGCAGCCGGCCTCGGTGACGCCGAACTTCAGGCCGGGGAAGCGCTCGAACACCCCGGACCAGATCAGGAACCAGATCGGCCGGGCCGGCCACCAGGTGACCTCGGAGACGTAGATGCCCAGGTGGTCGCCGTACTCGTCGCGCGGGGCCACGCCGGAGTGGGTGGCGACCGGCATCTGGAGCTCCTCGCAGACCGCCCAGACCGGGTCGTACCGGCGGTCGTGATAGGGCGCCTTGTCCTCCCACATCGCCGGGATCATCACCGCGCCCAGGCCCGACTCCTTGGCCCGGCGGATCTCGGCGACCGCGGCGTCCACATCGCCGGTGATCGGCACCAGGGCCACACCCCGGCGCCGCTCCGGCGACTGCGCGCACAGCTCGGCCAGCCAGCGGTTGTGGGCGCGGGCACCGACCAGCGCCAGCTCCTGGTCCAGCCCGCCGGAGAAGGTGAGGCCGACGCCGAAGGGCGCGGCGGTCGTGGACTCGACGGCGTCGGCGTCCGGGAAGATCACCTCGGCGCAGACGCCGTCGGCGTCGAGCTCCTTGTCGCGCTGCGCGGAGTCCCAGCCGCCGCGCAGACCCTCCTCGTGCTCCTCGAACCAGCTCCGCGCGAACTCGGGGTTGCGGACCCCGAGCTTGGTCGCGGCCTCGATGCGGGCGGCCTGCTCGGCCAGGAACCCGTCGAAGGCCGCGTGGTACTCGCTCTCGATGTAGGTGCGGTACTGCTCGGTCGGCAGCCCGGCGTGGCAGTCGGAGGAGACGACGACGTACGGGCTGTTGTCGAACTCTGTCGGTTCAGGCATGGGATCTTTGACTCCCCTCAGTCAGATCAGTCGAGGATGAACTTCTCGAGGTATCCGGGGTTGGCGCGCTCGAGCATCGACTGCGAGCGCCGCCGGATCATGTCGTCGGAGCTGCCGCCGGTCGGGAGGATCCAGAAGGTCCCGGACCTGATCCCCTCCAGGGCGTGCGCCGCGACCTCTTCGGGCTCGGTCATCTTCGCTTCGAGCCCGGCGTCCTTCATCGCCTTCTCCCAGCCTTCGAGGGTGGGATACGGGTTCTGCCGGGGCTTGCTCTTCGCGTAGCGGTCGGGGCGGTTGCGGTAGCTCTCCCACAGTCCGGTGCGGACCATGTGCGGGCCCGGGAACAGCACCGAGGCGCCGATCTTGGCGTCGGCCTGCTTCAGCTGCGCGTACAGCGCCTCGGTCATCGTGACTATCGACGCTTTCGTCACGGCGTAGACGCTGGCCGTGGGCAGCGGGGCGATGCCGCCGTCCGGGGAGCTGGTGTTGACGACGTGGCCGGGGGTGTCCTGGGCCAGCATGCGCGGCACGAACGCCTGGATGCCGTGGAAGACGCCCCAGATGTTGACCGCGAAGGCCCACTGCCAGTCGGTACGCTCGTGCTGCCACATCGGGCCCTCGGCGCCGGAACCGACGCCGGCGTTGTTGCAGAGCACGTC
Source organism: Catenulispora sp. MAP12-49 (assembly GCF_041262705.1). Lineage (NCBI taxonomy): Bacteria > Bacillati > Actinomycetota > Actinomycetes > Catenulisporales > Catenulisporaceae > Catenulispora > Catenulispora sp. MAP12-49. The sequence continues at coordinate 17,400 of NZ_JBGCCP010000018.1, forward strand.
GATGCTGGGGAACGCCGCGAAAGCCCTGTCCGCCAGGGCTTCCACGGACTCCGGCAGCGAGACGTCGGTGACCGCGCCGATGGCCTTCGCGCCCTCGGCCGCCTGCTGGTTCACCTCGGCGACGGCCTTGTCCAGCGCGGGTTCCTCGACGTCGGCGAGCACGACGTTCATGCCCTCGGCGGCGAACAGCCGCGCCATCGCCAGGCCGATGCCGCTGGCCGCGCCGGTCACGACCGCGGTCTTGCCGGGCAGGTCAGTCAGCATCGGGCACCCCCGCTGCGTCTTTGACGAGTACCGAGTCATGGACCTGCGCCGGGTCGTCGTAGCGCTGGTGCACGTAGGGCAGGATCTCGGTCGGGTCCAGCCGGGCCACGACCTCGCCGCGCTGGTCGGAGGTCTTCTCCCCGAACGTGATCTCCACCAGCCGCAGCACCGGGAGGTCGGCGATCGGGTCGAGGTCGGACTCGCGGAGGATCACCTCGCCCTCGACGGTGTTCAGGGCCCTGGTCTTCTCGGTCCGCAGGCACCGCACCAGCAACGGATCCGCGTCGAACCCGGAGCCGTCCACGGCGGGCAGGAACTTCAGATACCAGTCAACCTTGACGTAGGGCGCCGGCGGTTCCAGCGCCCCGGCGATCCGGCCGCGGATCTCGGCGAAGGTGACACCGTGCCGGGTGACCGTGCCGGCGATGTGGTCGCCGTCCCGGTCGACGACGACCTCGGCCAGCTTCTTCGGCTCGCCGAAGACCTCCCGGCCGCCGATCAGCGAGCGCTCGGTGGTCATCGGCATGACCAGGCTGTACCAGCCCTCTTCGTCACCATGCGCGCAGGCGACGGAAATGGCCGCGGCACCAAGCGGCGTGCCGAAGATGTCAACCTGGTTGATCGTGGCGCGCACGTACGGCTTGGCGGTGGGCTTCAGGGGCGGCGGCAGGACCTGCGCCAGGGCGTCGGGGTCGGTCTCCCAGACGGCGTGCACGCCGGTGGACCACAGGTCGGGGAGCTTCGAGGCGGATTCGCGGGCGGCGGCGACGGCTGCGAGGTCGCGCGGGCCATAACGCACTTTCGGCATATCTGACTCCTCGTCATAAGCCTTCTGTAACACCGTTACACCCGGGAGCGTGAAGGGTAAAGGGCCATCGGGGGCGAGAGGATGGCCGCGTGGCTCAGCACAGTGTTGATCGGCGTGAGACCGTGACCCGGCGGGCCGTGCTGGATGCCGCGAGGCGCCTGATCGAGCAGCAGGGCGTGGCCGGGCTGTCGATGCGCAAACTCGCCGCCGAGCTGGGGGTCGCGGTCACCTCGATCTACTGGCACGTCGGCAACCGCGAGGCGCTGCTCGACGAACTGGTGCAGGAGATGGTGCACGGCCTGGACACGCTCCCGGCACGCGGGACGACGCCGATGGCCCGCGTGGTGTCGCTGGCGATGGAGCTGCGCCGGGTGCTGCGCGAGCACCCGCACCTGATCGGTCTGGTGAACGAGCGCGGCCTGACCCCGGCGATGTTCCTGCCCTCCCAGCGCACGCTGGTGGCGGAGATCTCGGCCGCGGGGCTGCGCGGCACCCGGGCCGCCGAGGCGGTGCGGGCCCTGCAGTACCACGTGATCGGCTTCATCCTGGTCGAGCGGCACACCGACCGCTCGCCGGAGCAGCGGCCCTCGGCCGAGGAGCTGTGGCTGGCCGAACCGGCCCCGGACGCCGCCCTGGCCGGGGCGCTGGCCACGCCGGTGGACGCCGACCGGCTGTTCGCGGTGTCGACCGAGGCCCTGGTGCGGTCGCTCCTGGCGGATCAGTAGCCTGCGTTCAGTCGTCGCACCTACGCTGAATCGGCATGACAGTCGAAGAGATCGTCGGTCCGGCGACGCACATGGTGTTCCACTCGCCGATGACCGAGGAGCGCGCGAACCGGATCGCCGCGGACCTGGCGGCGACCGGGCCGGCCACGGTCGCCGACTACGCGTGCGGCTGGGGCGAGCTGATGCTGCGGATCCTGGCGCTGGCGCCGTCCGCACAGGGATTCGGCGTGGACATGTCGGAGCGGGATCTCGCGCGGGGCCGGGCGAACGCCCAGGCGCGCGGGCTCGGCGACCGCGTGGAGTTCGTCGACGGCCCGGCCAAGGAGCACACCCGGTCCGCGGACGTCGTGATCAACTGCGGGGCCTGGCAGGTGTTCGGCAGGACCGTGACACAGTCGCTGGAGGTGCTGCGGCCGTTGGTGAATCCCGGCGGCCGGCTGTTCTTCGGGGTCGAGCACTGGGAGACGGTCCCGCCGCCGGAGCGGCTGGCCGCGATGTGGCCGGGGACCACCGCCCAGCGCTACGAACTGCTGCCGGACCTGGTCGACCACGCCGTCGCCGCCGGATTCCGTCCGCTGCGCATAGAGTCATCGACCCGCTCGGAGTGGGACGATTACGAATCGCTGGAGACCTCGGACGCCGAGGAATGGCTGCTGGCCCATCCCGACCACCCAGACGCCGAGGCGGTGCGTGACGAACTCGACACCAAGCGGAGCATCTGGCTGCGCGGACACCGCGACTACTTCGGATTCTCCATGCTCACGCTGGGTGTTCCCGGATAGTACGACACTTGTCCAAGTACTGATACTCTCAAAGCATTGTCCCCTTCAGGCTGACGCGGGCGCGGCGATCGCATAACGTTCTGCCGTGCCTTCTCCGCTCGACGACTACCCAAGGGGCCCTCGCCTGTCCCTGCGCGAGTTCCGCCCCGACGACCTGCTGGCCTGGCAGCGCATCGCCGGCGACCCTCGCGTGGCCGCGCACACCCCGTGGCCCGCGCTGGCCACCCCGGACACCGCCGGCGCCTGGCTGGCCGAGACCGCGCGCATGGCGCAGCTCCAGCCCCGCCGCAGCTTCTACCTGGCGGTCGAGCAGTACGGGGACCTGATCGGCTCGGCGACGCTGGACATCCTCAGCTTCCCGCACCGCCAGGGCGAGATCGGCGTGTACCTGCGCCCCGACCGCTGGGCCGAGGGCCTGGGCACCGAGGCCACCCGCCTCCTGCTGGAGCTGGCGTTCTCCCGTCTGGAGCTGCACCGCGTCCAGACCACGGTCGACCCCCGCAACACCGCCGGCATGCGGGTCGCCGAGCACGTGAAGATGCGCCCCGAAGGCGTCCTCCTGGACCGCTTCCTGGTCGGCGGCCAGTGGCAGGACCGGGCGATGTACGCGATCACGATGCCCGAATGGCGAGGCGGCGGCCGAGGCGGGGCACACGCGGCGTCGGCGCCGGCGACCGCCGAGGCCACCGCCACCGAGGCCACGGACACGTTCGACGCCTTCGCCAAGCCGGCGTCGGGCGGCGCCGACGGGGCGACACCGACGGTGACGGTGACGGTCTCGTTCGAAGGCGGCCCGGAGGAGCCGGCCCTCGGCGTGCCGATCCCCTCCCCGGCCGAGGAGCCGCAGCCCGGCACCGAGCAGCACGACGAGGACGCGGCCTTCGCCGAGGCCGAGGCCCAGTTCGCTGACGAGCTGGACCCCGACAAGGTCAGCGAGCCGCAGGTGCTGACGGCGCAGATCGTGATGGAGCAGATCGAGGTCGTGCACATTCTGCCGCGCGAGCCGTAGCGCGCCGGTGGCCTGCATGGCCTAGCGATCGACTACCGCCCTCCGACCCCGGGTAGGCGCCGCCTGTCGGCGGGACACACCGCCGTGCCCATCACTGTGACCCGGGAGTCGGAAATGGCCGTGTGTGAGGTTTGTGGCAACGACTACTACATGTCGTTCGACGTCGTAGCCGCCGGCGTGACGCACACCTTCGACTCGTTCGAGTGCGCGATCCACCGCATGGCGCCGACGTGCGAGCACTGCCGCTGCCGCATCGTCGGCCACGGCGTGGAGTCCGACGGCAAGTTCTACTGCTGCGCGCACTGCGCCAACGCCGCCGGGGCCAAGGGCATCGCCGACCACGTCGACAAGGCTTCGCACCCCGGGCACCTGATCGCCGCCGGCGGCGGTGTGTGAGGCGGCGGTGTGTGAGGCGGCTGACTCAGCTGGTCAGCTGCCGTCGCCGTCCCCCGCGGCAGCTTCCCCTTCAGGCTTCGCCGTGCCGAAGTCCTCGGCCGTCATGATGTCGGTGTCATGGGCCCACTGCGCCCAGCCCGCCAGCGCCTCGTTGATGCGGATCCCCGCCTCCAGCGCTATCCGCATCGCGCGCGTCTGCGCGCTCGTACCCCAGTCGCCGCGGTCCTTGGTGGCCGCGTAGCCGCGGAGCGCCTCCGCTGTCTGAGCGTAGAACGCCTGCTCGGATTCCAGGTGGGCCTTGAGGTCCTCGGGCTCCATCAGCCAGAAGAAGTACGCGCGGAACAGCGTCTCCATGCGGAAGGTGTGATCCACCTCCGCCTCCGCCAGCCAGCGGCGGACCTCGGCCAGGCCCTCGTCGGTGATGCGGTACGCCTTGCGGCGGCGCGGGCCGGTGCTCTCGACCTCGATCAGGCCGGCCGATTCCAGGCGGGCCAGCTCCGAGTAGATCTGCGGGTGCTGGGCCGGCCAGACCGAGCCGAGCGCCTCGGAGAAGCGGCGGGCCAGGTCGTAGCCGCTGGCCGGGCCTTCGGCGAGCAGGCCGAGCAGGCCGTGGCGCAGCGACATCGGCGGGGTCCTCCTGGCGGGGTGTGGGGGCGGCGGGCGCTCTGCGGACCCATCTTGACACATCGGCAGAGACATGTAGACGATGACATGTAAGAACAGACATGTTGAGTCGTACGTATGGGAGGGGCTGCCATGCAGGACGAGCAGACGCGCACGGTCTTGGTCACCGGGGCGGGCGGCGGCGTGGGCCGTGCGACCACACAGGCGCTGGCCGAGCGCGGATTCCGGGTCTACGCCGCGGTCCGCGAACCCGGCGGGGAGGTCCCCCGGCACCCTGATGTCCGGACCCTGCGCCTGGACGTGACCGACCCCGCCGGCATAGCCGACGCCGCCGCCCTCGTCCGAAGCGACGGCTGCACCGCGCTGCACGGCATCGTCAACAACGCGGGCATCATCGTGCAGGGCCCGCTGGAGCTGGTCAGCCCGCACGACCTGCGCCATCAGTTCGACGTGAACGTCTTCGGCGCGGTCGCCGTCACCCAGGCGTTCCTGCCGCTGCTGCGCACCGGCCACGGCCGCCTGGTCAACATCACGGCCGCCACCGCCCGCGTCGCGGGCCCCTTCTTCGGCCCGATCTCGGCCAGCAAGGCGGCGCTGCAATCGCTGTCCGACGCCCAGCGCCTGGAGCTAGCGCACTGGGGCCTGCCGGTCGTGGTGATCGAGCCGGGGCTGATCGACACCACGATCTTCAGCAAGGCGGCAGCCGCCACCGCGAAGGCGAAGGCGGCCCTGAGCCCCGCCCAGCTGGCGCTCTACGAGGCTCAGGTCGACGCGGTCGACGCCGCGTTCGCCAAGTCCAAGCCGGCCGCGCCGGAGATCGTGGCCGACGCCGTGGTCAAAGCCCTGACCGCGCGCAAGCCCCAGCCCCGCTACACCGTCGGGCCGGACACCCGCCTGCTCGGCCTGCTGGCCCGGCTGCCGCTGCGCACCCGCGACCGGCTGCTCGCCGGGGTCATGGGCCTGAACAAGATCCCCGCGGCCCGATGAGCAGGGCTCACGAGCACGGTCGGCGCACGATCGTGCTCATCGGCGCCACCTCGGGGATCGGCCGGGCTTGCGCACTGCACCTCGCGAGCGCGGGTCACCGGCTGATCCTGGTGGGCCGGGACCGCCGGCGCGGCGCGGACCTGGTGCGGCGGACCGGCGGGGTCTTCATCGGCGGAGACGTCTCCACCAAGGCCGGCATCGAATCGGTCGTCGCGGGCGTCCGAGCCGAGACCGACAGCATCGACACCCTGGTCAACAACGCCGGCGTCATGATCCCCCGCCGGACGCTGACGGAGGAGGGCATGGAGCTGAACTTCGCCGTCCACCACCTGGCGCCGTTCACCACGACCAGCCTGCTGATGCCGCTGCTCGCGCGTGGGGCGGGGCGCGTCGTCAACACCAACTCCGAGGGGCACCGCGCTCCGCTGTTCGGAGGCGGCGACGTCCGACTCGACTTCGACGACCTGCAATCAGCGCACGGATACAGCCCGTATCTGGCGTACAGCCGCTCCAAGCTCGCGAATCTGCTGTTCACGACGGAGTTCCACCGGCGCCACCCCGGCTTCCAGACCGCCGCGGTACATCCGGGCATGGTGCGCACCAGGCTCGTGCGCTCCATGCACAGCCCGGGGTTCTGGCTGCTCAGCACGGCGACGCGCTGGATGCTCGCCTCACCGTCCCGGGGCGGCCGGCCGCTCACCGAACTGGCGACGGCCCCGGCGATCGACAACGGCGGGTACTACAACGGCAGCCGCCCCGCGACGCCGTCACCACATGCGGCCAGCCGCGCCGACGCCGACCGGCTGTGGCAGGAGACGGAGAAGCTGCGCGGCCCATTCCTCGCCGCCTAGCTGATGCCTGACCCCTGATGCCCGGGGCCTGAAGCACATCGCCCTACGCCTCCCGCGCCGCGGACCCCAACCGCCGAGCCGCCTCCACCAGGCGGCTCGGCGGCAGCCCCGCGTAGCCGAGCACCAGTCCCGGCGGCCCGGGGGCGAAGCGCATCGGCGCCAGCGGCTGCACTCGCACCCCGTGCGCGGCAGCCGCCGCCGTCAACGCGTCCTCGTCGCTGCCCGGCGGCAGGTCCGCCAACACGTGCAGACCTGCGGCCACGCCGCGCATCTTCCAGTGCGGCAGCTCCGCGGCCAGCGCCGTCACCAGCGCGTCGCGGCGGGCGCGGTAGCGGCGGCGGACGGTGCGCAGGTGGCGGTCGTAGGCGCCGGTGCCGATCAGGTGCGCCATGGCGAGGTGGTCCAGGACCGAGCCGCCGAGGTCGCTGTTCAGCCGGATCTCGCGCATGCGCTCCGCCAGGAGCGGCGGGGCGACGGCCCAGCCGAGGCGCAGCGCCGGGGCCAGGGATTTGCTCGTGGTCCCCAGGTACAGCACCCGGTCCGGGGCCATGCCCTGGAGGCAGCCGACCGGGTCGCGGTCGTAGCGGAACTCGGCGTCGTAGTCGTCCTCGATGACCAGGCCGTCGGCGGCGCGGGCCCAGGCGATCAGCTCCGCGCGGCGGTTCGGGGCCAGGACCACGCCGGTCGGGTACTGGTGGGCCGGGCCCGCGAAGACGACCGTCGCCGCCGTGTGCCGGAGCTCGGCGACCACCAGACCTGCCTCGTCCACCGGCACGCCGACCAGCGTCATGCCGGAGGCCTCCAGCAGCCGCCGCGGCCGGTCCGCCGAGGGGTCCTCGACCGCAAGCACCCGGTGTCCGAGCTCGTACAGCGCCCGCAGGCCTAGGGCCAGGCCCTGGGCCGAGCCGTTGATGGCCACCACGCGCTCGGGCGTGGCCTCGGCCGCGCGCACCCGCCGCAGGTACGCCGCGATCTCCTCGCGGAAGCGCAGCACGCCGCCGGGGTCGCCGTACCCCAGCTCGGTGTTGGGCAGGTCGCTGAGCACCCGGCGCTGCGCGGTCACCCACGCCGTGCGCGGGAACGCGCCCAGGTCCGGCCGCCCCGGCGTCAGGTCGAAGTCCGGCTCCGCCTCGTCCGCATCCGGCTCGGCGGCGGCCCGCTCCCCCACCGCGTGCCCGCCGGCCACCCAGGTCCCGGCGCCGGTCCGGCTGAGCAGGTACCCCTCGGCCACCAGCTGCTGGTACGCCTCGACCACCAGCCCCCGCGACACCCGCAACTCGGCCGCCAGCTGCCGGCTCGGCGGCAGCGCGGTCCCGCCGGCGATGCGCCCCCCGCGGATGCCGTCGCGCAGCCCGACGACCAGCTGCTCGACCAGGCGGCCGGCCGAGCGGTCCACGGTCACCAGGATCTCGGCCATCGATTGGTCCCCTTTTCGTGCCGCCGATTGGTTCTTACTCGCAGACCAATCGGATCCTAGCCTCACAGCATGTCCACGATCACGGAAGCGGCGAGCGGCAGCGGCCTCGGCAGCGGCGGTGGCGGTGGCACCGGCATTGGCACCGGCACCGGCGTCAGCGGTGGCGGTGGCACCGGCATTGGCACCGGCACCGGCGTCAGCGCTGGCGGTGGCACCGGCACCGCCCTCGGCCCCGAGACCACGCGGACCCCGGCCCGCCATGCCAGTGCCGGTGCCGGCGTCGGCACCCGCCACGTCGCCCAGGGCACGCTGGCCATGACAGTCCTCGGCGCCTCCACCGCGGTCAGCGCCCACCTCACCCGCTACCCGGTCCTCGGCGGCCAAGCCCTGCGCTACACGCTGGCCGGCGCGGTCTTCGCGGTCATCGTGCGGCGCCGCGGGCTGCCCCGCATCCGCCCGACGGCGCGCGAATGGCTGCTGCTGGCGCTGCTGTCGGCGACCGGCCTGGTGCTGTTCAACATCTTCGTGCTGGCCGCGCTCCGGCACACCGACGCCGCCACCCTGGGCAGCGTCGTGGCCTGCTCACCGCTGGTCCTGGCGATCGCCGGGCCGCTGGTCAGCAGGAGCGGCCACCGGCTGCGCAAGGGCCCGGCGATCGGCGCCGCGGGGCTGGTCGTCGCCGGGAGCGCGATGGTGCAGGGCTTCGGGCACGGCAGCGCGGCCGGGATCGTCTTCGCGGTCCTGACGCTCGTCTGCGAAGCGTTGTTCTCGCTGCTCGCCGTCCCCTTGCTGCCGAAGTTCGGCGAGCTGCGGGTCTCGGCGTACGTCACCGCCATCGCCGTCCCGGTCCTGCTGGTCGCCGGTCTGGCCACGGACGGCGCCGCGATGCTGCGCGTGCCCACGCTCGGCGAGGGCGCGGCGCTGCTGTACCTCGCGCTGCCGCTGACCGTCGGCGCGTTCCTGCTCTGGTACCGCGCGCTCGGCGGCCTCGGGCCGCAGCGCGCGGGGCTGTTGATCGGGACCGTGCCGGTCGCGGCCTGCGCCGCCAGCGCCGCGCTCGGCGTCGGGACGCCGGGGATCGCGCAGCTGGCGGGGGTGGCGGTCGTGGTGGCGGGGATCGTGGTCGGGCTGGCGCTGAGTTGAGTGCGACCTGCCTCCAGCACGCTTAGCGACGTCGGGTAGCGTCGGGCTGTGTCTCGGTACCGTTTCGTCTTCTCCTGGCGCTGGATCCGCCTGCATGTCCTGATCTGGCTGATCCTCATCCCCTCCTTCATCGGCCTGGGGATGTGGCAGCGGTCCCGCTATCACGAGCGGACCGCGGAGAACGCGGTGATCCGGACCGCCATGAACGCCCCGCCGGTGCCGATCGAGGGTGCCGACGCCGTGGGCGCCGCCGTCGCGAAGCAGGACCGCTGGAAGCAGCTCACGCTGGTCGGGACCTTCGACACGGCGCACCAGTTCCTGGCCCGCAACCACCAGGAGAACGGCAACCCGGGCTTCTACGTGATCACCCCGCTGACCCTGGCCGACGGCACGTCCGTCCTGGTCAACCGGGGCTGGATCCCGACCGTGAGCTCGGACGAGCAGGAGTCGCCGGCGATTCCGGCGCCGCCGTCCGGCACGGTCACGATCACCGGACGCCTGCAGCAGTCCGAGACCAAGGGCAACACCGGTATCCGGGACGTCACCACCGGGCTGCCGACCGGGCAGATCAGCCTGATCAACACCGACGCGCTGGCCCTCAAGACCGGGCTGCAGCTGCGCGGCGGCTACGCCGAGGTGATCACCTCGAAGCCGGCCGACTCGGCGGCGAACGCTTCCGGGGTGCAGATCACGCCGGTCGACGCCCCGTCCCTGGACGAGGGCCCGTACCTGTCCTACTGGTTCCAGTGGTGGCTGTTCTGCGTGATCGCGGCCGGCGGCTGGATCACGATCATCCGGCGCGAGGCCCAGCACCGGGACCGGGAGGCCGCCGAGGCGGCTGAAGAGGACGAGTACGACGAGGACGACGAGGACGAGTACGAGGACGCCGAAGCGGAAGACGCGGTGGACACCGCAGCCGGGGCGGAGACCGAAGACCCGGCCTCCGCCCCGGCCGCTACCGCGCCAGCGCCCTGAGGACGTCCGCCAACTCCTGCGTGGGCTCGAACCGGATCCCGTCCTCGGCCCGGCGCGAGCCCTGCCGGTACAGGACCCCGTCGCGCCACCAGAACAGCTGATCGCTGACCGGGCCCGGCCCGGTCTCGTACTGCCGCCGGGCCAGGCGCAGCATGCCCTCGGCCGCGGCCACCGCCTCCGGCCCGCGCACCGGGTGTGCCGCGAACAGGCCGCGGTTCGGTATCACCACCAGTGCGCCATTCCCGTCGACGGACACGTAGTCGGGCAGCCAGAAGGAGTGCGTCGGCGCGTAGCCGGAGCCGCCGCGCACGACCGTGATGCTGACGCCCTCGGCCTCCAGCAGCCGGGTCTCCAGCAGCCCTTCGCGCCGCACGTTCTCCCGCGCGGTCCGGTAGGCCTCGCGGGCGGTCACCTTCCAGCGCGCCAGGTCCCCGTAGGCGACCGGGCCCTCCTCGGGCCGGTACCAGCGCACGCCGGCGCCCAGCGGGTCGCGCAGCGGCGAGGGCGGGACCAGCTCCAGCACCTCGACCAGACCGTCGGCGCAGAACCGGTGCTCTATCCCGGCCAGCGCCGCGGAGTCGGCGTCGTCGCCGCCGAACAGCCGGGCCCGGATCCGGCCGCGGACCGAGGCCCACTCCGAGTCGTGGTCTCCGGTGGAGGACACGGAGCTGGCGTAGAACCCTGAGGGGTCCACGCGTGCGAGCACCAGTTCCTCGACCAGCTCGGGCCAGTCGGCCTTCTCGGCGACCTCCATCCGGCGCTTGAGGGCGGCCAGCGGCCAGCGGCCCCGGTGCGGGCCGTAGACCTCGATGAGCCCCTCCTCGACGATCGACCACGCGCAGCCGCGACGGCGCAGCTCCACGTCGAGCAGACCCACCATCGCCACCGCTACCGGGTCCCCTTCCGGCCAGCTCCTGCGAGCCTCGGCGGCGTGGCGTCCGTTCGTTCCCACCTGCGGATCCCCCCAAGAGAGAGTCGTCGTACCGGATTGCGAAGCAGCCCCCGGCTACCCGCGATCGCTCCCCGCACTCAACATTTTGACGAAAGCCGGTCGCGTTCGGTTGCCGAACAGTACCGATCTAGTCCCGAGCTAGTCCTTTCGCCGTATAAGCGCCACGTATCCCTTCCCGCTCTCCCATCGAGTGGACCATCGGACAGGGTAACGCCACGCGGTGCTTCCGTCTGCCTCCAATGGGTGACATGCGACCCGAAAGCGTGACGTCTGCTGTTTCGACCGCGTTGGGCGATACGTGCCCCACACCCCGCCGCACACAGAACCGCCGGATGTCCACAGCGCGGTCCTCCTGGGTGTCCCCGCCCCGCGCCGCGACCCCGCTGCCTCCCCCTCCGGCGCCAACACCCTGACACGCCTCCGCCGCACCGGCCACCAGGACCCCGTGGTGACCGACCGTGCCTGGGAGCGCATCAGCGCCCTGCTCCCCGAACGCCCCCGCCGCCGCCGCAACCCCGGCCGCAAGCCCCTGGACGACCGCGCGGTCCTGAACGGCATCCTGGTCGTCCTCGGCCGCCGCATCGGCTTCGAGAAGCTCCCCCAGGAACTGGAGTACGGAAGCGGCATGACCTGCTGGCGCCGCCTGCGCGACTGGCAGCGCGCCGGCATCTGGACGGACATCGCGCGCGTCCTGCGCGAGGAGATCCCCGAGGCCCGCCGCATCGACTTCGACCGGGTGATCGACAGCGGCGAGGGCGGCGCGGTCGAGGGCGAGACCCGGGTGGCCCGGCGCCCCCGGTCCACGACGCTGATCCGGCAGCCCAGCCCGGTGGCGATGGAGTTCGGGTTCACGGCGCTGCGGAAGAGCCGATAAGGGCTCGCTTCGGGCAGGCGACGAGCGGCTTCGAAGGGGCGGCGACTATGTCAGCGCCGCCGCGTATACCTCTATAAGGGGTAGCAATTACCTAACACAATGCCGCGCCCCACCACCTGCCGCGCCGCCGCATGTCACCCAGCAGCCGCGGCAACCTCGGCCTCGGCCTCGGCGCCGCCCTCCCCGCTCCGCGCACCTTCCTGCCCCTGGAACTGCACCCGATACAGCTCGGCATAAATCCCACCGGCGGCCAGCAGCTCCTCATGCCGCCCGCGCTCCACGATCCGGCCGCCGTCGACCACCAGGATCTGGTCCGCGTCGCGCACCGTCGACAGCCGGTGCGCGATCACCAGCGACGTCCGTCCGCGCAGCGCCCGGGCCAGCGCCCGCTGCACGGCCGCCTCGCTCTCGCTGTCCAGGTGCGCGGTGGCCTCGTCGAGGACGACGACGCTCGGCGCCTTCAGCAGCAGGCGGGCGATCGCCAGCCGCTGCTTCTCGCCGCCGGACAGGCGGTAGCCGCGGTCGCCGACCACGGTGTCCAGGCCCTCGGGCAGGCTCTGGACCAGGTCCAGGATCTGTGCGTCGCGCAGGGCCTCGGTCAGTTCCTGCTCGGTGGCCGTGGGGCGCGCGTACAGCAGGTTGCCGCGGATCGTGGTGTGGAACATGTGCGCGTCCTGCGTCACCGTGCCGACCGTGGCGTGCAGGGACTCCAGGGTGACGTCGCGGATGTCGGTGCCGCCGATGCGGACCGTGCCCGAGAGGGGGTCGTACAGGCGGTTGGCCAGGGAGGTGATCGTGGTCTTCCCGGCGCCGCTCGGGCCGACCAGGGCCACCATCTCGCCGGCCGCCGCGGTGAAGGTCACGCCGCGCAGCACCTGCGCCGACGGGGCCTGGTCCAGGCGCGCCACCGACTCCAGGGACGCCAGCGACACCTCGTCGGCGGTCGGGTAGCGGAAGGCGACGTCGTCGAACTCGACCGGGACCGGCCCGGTCGGCAGGACGCCGGCGTCCGGCTTCTCCTTGATCATCGGCTCCAGGTCCAGGACCTCGAAGACGCGGTCGAAGGAGACCAGGGCCGACATCACCGTGATGCGGACGTTGGTCAGCGCGGTCAGCGGGCCGTAGAGCCGGCCGAGCAGGGCCGCCAGGGCGATCAGGGTGCCCAGGGTGATCGAGTGGCTGATCGCCAGGCGGCCGCCGATCAGGTAGGTCAGCGCGGTGGCCAGGGAGGCGACCAGGGTCAGCGCGGTCATGAACCACGCGCCGGTCAGGGCGATGCTGACGCCGGCGTTGCGCACCCCGGCGGCCTTCTCGGCGAACTCCGCGTCCTCCTCGGCGGGCCGGCCGAACAGCTTGGCCAGCAGCGCGCCGGAGACGTTGAAGCGCTCGGTCATCATCGCCGACATGTCCGCGTTCAGCTGCATCTGGCGCCGGACCTGGCCCTGCATGCGCTTGCCGACCCGGCGGGCCGGGATCAGGAACACCGGCAGCAACGCCAGCGAGAGCAGGGTGATCTGCCACGACAGGTAGAACATGGTCCCGGCGACCAGCACCAGGCTGATGACGTTCGACACCACGTTGGACAGCACCGAGGTGAAGGCCTGCTGGGCGCCGATGACGTCGCTGTTCAGCCGGGAGATCAGCGCCCCGGTCTGGGTTCGGGTGAAGAAGGCGAGCGGCATGCGCTGGACGTGCGCGAACACCCGGGTCCGCAGGTCGTAGATCAGCCCCTCGCCGATCCGCGAGGACAGGAACCGGTTCACCAGCGAGGCCGCGGCGTCGCCCACCGCGACTGCGGCGATGATCAGCGCCAGCCGGGTCACCACGCCCCGGTCGCCCTTGAGCACGCCGTCGTCGACCAGGTTCTGGGACAGCAGCGGAGGCAGGACCACCAGCACCGCGTCCACGATCGTGATCGCCAGGAACACGCCGATCAGCAGCCGGTAGGGCCGGGCGATCGTGAAGATCCGCTTGATGGTCCCCGGAGCCAGCTTGTGGTTCAGGATCTCTTTGTCGTTCCGGCCACGGGCGCCGCGCATCATCATGCCCATGCCCGGCGAGCCCATCCCACCACCCATCGACACGCGTGCTGCTCCCTTTGTCGTGATCCCGTCAGAGATAAATGCCGTCAGGCGGTGCGGCCATTCCCATAGCCTTCAGCCATGTTGAACCCTCCGGACTCGTTTCCTGAAGACGAGTTGCGTGCGCTGTTGGCGAACACCTGGGAGCTGCAGGTGACGGCCTCGGCATACGCCCCGGTCGGCTTCGGTTCACACCATTGGTCGATCCGGGACGCCGAGGGCGGACAGTGGTTCGTCACCGTGGATGAGCTCCCCGGCGGACCGGAGGCCGCGGCAGAGCGGCTGAGGGAGTTGAGGAACGCTCTCTCCGTCCCCAGGACCCTACGCGAACACGGACACGCCTTCGCAGTCGCCCCGGTGGCGGCCCCGGACGGCACCGTCGTGGCCGGACTCGGCCCCGGCTTCGCGGTGTCGGTCTACCCGCACCTGGACGGCGACAGCCACCCCTGGCAGCCCTGGGAAGGCGCCGACCCCGCCCTGCGCGCCGAGGCCCTGGCCGTCGTCGGCGAACTCCACGCGGTCCCGCGCTCCGACTGGGGCGCCGCCGACACCGAGGACTTCGCGATCCCCCAGCGCGCCACCCTCGACGCCGCCCTGGCCGGCCGCCTCCCCGATCCGGCGGCCGGCCCGTTCGCCGGCCCGGCCGGAGATCTCGTCGCCCGGCACGCCGCGCTGCTCGGCCGGCTGCTGGCGCACCACGACGCCCTCGCCGACGCCGCCCGCGCCCGCCCGGAGACCTTCGTCCTCACCCACGGCGAGCCCCACCTCGGCAACTTCCTGCGGGTCCGGGACCGCCTGGTGCTGATCGACTGGGACACCGCGCTGATCGCCCCGCCGGAGCGCGACCTGTGGGACTTCGAGCTCGGCGACCCCGCGGTGCAGGACCTGTACAGCCTGCGCTGGGACCTCACCGAGACCGCCGTCTACCTGGGCCTTTTCAGCCGCCCCCACCTCGGCGACGCCAACGAGCGGGCGAGCTGGATCAACCTCGCGGACACCCTGGCGAACCTGGAAACTACCGCCGCTAGGATCGAGCCATCATGGACTTCACGGCACTGAGTGCCCGCCAGGGCAAGATCATGGTCTCGGTCGGGGACTCCTTCACCGAGGGCATGTGCGACGACATCCGCACCGACGGTTCGTTCCGCGGCTGGGCCGACCGGGTCGCCGAGCGGCTGGCCGCCGACGACCCGCACCTGCGCTACGCCAACCTCGCGGTGCGCGGCAAGCTGATCGGCCAGATCGAGCGCGACCAGATCCCGCTCGCGGCGACGATGGACGCCGACCTGATCACCCTGGCCGGCGGCCTGAACGACGTGCTGCGGCCGGGCTGCGACATGAAGGCGGTCGAGGCCAGCGTCCGGTCCTGCTTCCGGCAGCTGGCCACCACCAAGGCCACGATCGTCCTGTTCCGCCCCACCGATCCGCGCCGCCGGATGCGCGGCTCGCAGCGCCTGATGCCGGCCGTCAACCGGCTGATCGAGCTGGTCGACGAGTTCGGCCAGGCGCACGGCGCGGTGGTCGTGGACCTGTTCACGGCCCGGGTCTTCGACGACCCGCGCATGTGGGCCGAGGACCGCCTGCACTTCTCCCCCGAGGGCCACCGCCGCGTCGCCGAGGCGGTCCTGCAGGCCATGGGCGCCGAGCCGAGCTTCGACTGGCGCGCCGGACCGCCGCCGGCGCGGCCCAAGCCCTGGCTCCAGGCCCGCCGCCAGGACCTGCGGTGGATACGGATCTACCTGCTGCCCTGGATCGGCCGCCGGATCACCGGCAAGTCCTCCGGCGACGGCCGCGCGGCCAAGCGGCCCGAGCCGACCCCGGTGGTGGAGCCCGCTCAGGCATAGTCGGGCACGGGGTTGTGCCGGGGCCGCGCCGTCCACAAAAATGGCGCGATCCCGCGACAAAGGACCGGCAACCCACCCCACGACCGACAGGCAGGGCCCCAATTGGATACGCTCCGGCGACTGGGCCAGCGGGCCCGCGGCGACGTCCCCACCGCCGCGTGGCTGATCCTGCTGGCGGTGTTCGTCACCGAGTACTGGTGGTGGCACAGCCGGGTCAAGCTGTGGGACGGCGACGCCCTCTACTACGTCGCGGCCGCCCTGAAGTTCGCCGGGCACTCCACCGACGACTCGCTGCGGCTCACCGGGGCCTTCTTCCACCAGGAATCCACCGTCGGGCGAATACGCGGCACCCTCACCGGCGTCGCGGGCCAGCCCGGCGTCGGGGAGTTCAACCTGGAGGCGCCGCGCTTCTTCTACTCGGCGCTGGCGGTTCCGTTCATCTGGGTGTTCGGCGCCAAGGGTGTCTGGGTCCTGTCGTTCCTGTGCGCGGCGGCGTTCCTGTTCGTCACCATGCGCCTGCTGACCCGCTTGTTCGGCGTGCAGCTCGCCCTGGGAATGCTGGTCCTGTACCAGATCGCCTACGCGTTCTGGTTCTTCCAGACCGGCATATACACCGAGTCCCTGGCCGCGCTTCTCATAGTCCTGATCATCACCAGGCTCCCGCTGGACCGCGAGACCTCACGCAACGATCTGATCTGCATCGGCGTGCTGCTGCTGGTCCTGGCCTTCACCCGGCAGACCGTCCCGGTGCCGGTCGCGGCCATAGTCTTCGCCTACCTGTGGACCGCGGTGCGGACCAAGACCTGGGGCAAGGGGAACGTCTGGAGCGGTCCGGCCCTGGTCGCCGGAGGACTCGGTGTGTTCGCCGTGGGCCTGGTGAGCGCCCTGTTCCCGTTCAACGAGCTGCGCCACTACTCCGAGGTGAACCACCTCGGCGACACCGCCTACGTCGAGGCGCATCCGGGCCAGACCCTCGGCAAGATTCCCGGCCTGGTCGTGGACATGTTCGCGCGCGAGTTCCGGGGCGCCTTCGCCGGCGACCACGGCCTGCAGGTGCTGTGGCTGCTGACCGCGATCGCCATCGTGGTGCGGTTCCGGAACGTCTACGCGGCCATGGTCGTCGGCTCGGCGCTGGCCTGCACGCTCCTGAGCATCCTGGACGCCACCGGGCGCACCTCGCTGCGCTACTTCGTGCCGATGTACCCGATGGCGCTGATGCTGGTCGCGGACTTCTGGCGCTCGCGCGAGTGGAGCGCGTTGAGCGTCAGGACTCTCCCGTCCCGGCCAGATCCCGGAACCGCCGCGTCTGAGCAGCCCGCTCCGCAGCTCGCTGCTCGTCGTACGGACGCCCCGACGCTGCCCGCAGCAGAGCCTTCGACTCCGTGACCGCGCCGCGCGGGGCGGCCAGCAGGTCGGCGGCCAGCTTCGCCGCGGCGGCGTGCAGCTCCTCGCGCGGCACGACATGGTTGGCCAGCCCGATGCGCAGCGCCTCCTCGGCGTCCACGTAGCGCGCGGTGGCCACGATCTCCAGCGCGCGCGAGTAGCCGACCGCGTCGACCAGCGGCTGCGTCCCGGCCAGGTCCGGCACCAGTCCCAGGGCCGGCTCCTTCATACAGAACAGCGCGTCGTCGGCGGCGATCCGGATGTCGCAGGCCAGTGCCAGCTGGAAGCCGGCGCCGATGGCGTGGCCCTGGACCGCGGCGACGGTGATCAGATCGGTGCGGCGCCACCAGGTGAACGCCTGCTGGTACCCCTCGATGGTGCGGTCCACCTCCTCGTCGGAGGAGGCCGCGAAGGTGGCGAAGTTCTCGAACATGGACCGGTCCAGGCCCGCGGAGAAGGACTTGCCCTCCGCGCGCAGCACCGCGACGCGCACCGTGCCCGGCAGCGCGGCGCCGATCGCGGTCAGCGCGGCCCAGAACTCAGGAGTCTGCGAGTTGCGCTTGTCCGGACGGTTCAGCGCGATGGTCGCGGCCTCGCCCTCCAGCAGCACGTCGATGCCCGCGTCCGCGGCCTGGCGTGCGGTGTCTTCCCAGCTCATGCGCTCTCCTGAATCCGTGCGGACGGTGCCGAAGAGCGAGACTACCCGCGGGTAACTTGTTGCGCCAGCGCGGGGCCGGACAATGGAGGTGTCCCGGCGCCGGCCTGGAGCGGCACGGGACGGAAGAGAACAGAAGAGGGCGGGGTGCCCATCACGCACCCCGCCCCTTCGTCACCGGTCGGCTCACCCGAGCTCCGGCCGGCTAGTACGCTCGTCAGGCAGTCTTCGCCTTGCCGCGCGTCGCGCCGCCCCGGCCCCGAAGCGTCACACCGGATTCGCTGAGCATCCGGTGCACGAACCCGTACGAACGCCCGGTGGACTGGGCGAGGGCGCGAATGGACTCGCCCGCCTCGTACTTCGCCTTGAGGTCGATCGCGAGCTGCGACCGCGCGTCGCCGGTCACCCGGCTGCCCTTCTTGAGAGTCTCGGCCACACGTGCCTCCTGGAGTGGATGTGCGCTCTAGGTACACATGATCACCCCTCGCAGCGCTCTTGGCCACCGATTCGGCGATGTTGCCCATAACATCAATGTCACGTCGCCCGATCCGACCAGTAGATCATGCCGATTTGACCGGTTATCGCATGATCTATTTCCCTGTACGAATCAGCCCTCGATGAAACATTGCGACCCGAAGGGTCTCCATGACGGGCGGCGGTGGGAGACGGGTGGGCGAAGGTCCCGCCCTGGCGAGACGTGGCGAATTGAGGTGGCGGACGCGGCGAACGCCCGCCCCCGCCACCCGTCGCCGCTAAGCGAGCGAAACGAGATCCAAATACTGCTCGCTCCACAGATCCTCGTCGCCGTCCGGAAGCAGGATCACGCGCTCCGGATTCAGCGCCTGCACGGCGCCCTCATCGTGGGTCACCATGATCACAGCGCCCTCATACGTCCCGAGCGCCCCGAGGATCTCCGCGCGCGAAGCCGGGTCCAGGTTGTTGGTGGGCTCGTCGAGCAGCAGCACGTTCGCCGTGGAGACCACGAGCGTGGCCAGCGCCAGACGCGTCTTCTCGCCGCCGGAGAGCACACCGGCCGGCTTGTCGACGTCGTCGCCGGAGAACAGGAACGAGCCGAGCGTCTTGCGCACGTCGACCAGGTCCAGATCCGGCGCCGCGCTGCGCATGTTCTCCAGGACGGTGCGCTCCGGGTCGAGCGTCTCGTGCTCCTGCGCATAGTAGCCGAGCTTGAGACCGTGGCCCTCCTCGACCTGGCCGGTGTCCGGCGTCTCGACGCTGCCGAGCAGGCGCAGCAGCGTGGTCTTGCCGGCGCCGTTCAGGCCCAGGATGACGACCTTGGAGCCGCGGTCCACCGCCAGGTCGACGTCGGTGAAGACCTCCAGCGAGCCGTAGGACTTCGACAAGCCGGTGGCGAACAGCGGCGTCTTACCGCAGGGCGCCGGCGTGGGGAAACGAAGCTTCGCCACCTTGTCCGACTGACGGACCTCGTCCAGCCCGGCCAGCATGCGGTTGGCACGGCGGGCCATGTTCTGCGCGGCGACGGTCTTGGTGGCCGAGGCGCGCATCTTGTCGGCCTGCGCGTTCAGCACAGCGGCCTTCTTCTCGACGTTGGCCCGCTCGCGCTTGCGGCGGCGCTCGTCATCCTCACGCTGCTTGAGGTAGAGCTTCCAGCCCATGTTGTAGTAGTCGATCGCGGCGCGGTTGGCGTCCAGGTGGAAGACCTTGTTCACGCACTGCTCGACCAGGTTCACGTCGTGGGAGATGACGATGAAGCCGCCCTTGTAGGTCTTCAGGAAGTCGCGCAGCCAGACGATCGAGTCGGCGTCGAGGTGGTTGGTCGGCTCGTCCAGGAGCAGGACCTCGTTGTCCCCGAACAGGATCCGGGACAGCTCGACGCGGCGGCGCTGGCCGCCGGACAGGGTGTGCAGGGGCTGGTTCATCACGCGGTCGGGCAGGCCCAGGGCCGAGGCGATGGTCGCGGCCTCGGACTCGGCGGCGTAGCCGCCGGCGGCGATGAACTCGTCCTCCAGGCGGGCGTAGCGGCGCATCGCCTTGTCGTGCGTGGCCTGGTCGTCGGAGGCCATGCGCTTCTCGTTCTCGCGCATCCGGCGCAGGATGTCGTCCAGGCCGCGGGCGGACAGGATGCGATCGCGCGCGATCACGTCCAGGTCGCCGGTGCGGGGGTCCTGCGGCAGATAGCCGACCTGGCCGGAGCGGTGGATGCTGCCGCCGGCCGGGATGGTCTCGCCGGCCAGGGTCTTGGTGAGCGTGGTCTTGCCGGCGCCGTTACGGCCCACGAGGCCGATGCGGTCGCCGGGCCCCACTCGGAAGGAGGCCTTCTCGATCAGGATGCGGCTGCCGGCCCGGAGCTCGACGTCGGTTGCGGTGATCACAACGCACCATTTTACGGTGCGTGCGACACCGCTCCGGAACGGGTTTTCGCCACCGGTGCTCCCACATCGCCCGCGAATGCGGCGATGTGACTCAGATCGCCTGCAGACCCGCGATCAGACGGCTGCCCAGACCCCGGTCCACCCGCCGGCTGTCCCGCCAGCACACCGCGAACGAGCGTCCGGCCCGCCAGGAGCTCAACGCCGTGCGGGTGTAGCCGACCGTCGCCGAGGGCAGGTCGTCGACCGTGAACCAGCCGAGCTTCTCGCACTTGCCGGGCTCGGCGTTCACCGGGCCGCCGGACCAGCGACTGGCCGCGAAGAACAGCTGCATGCGCGGTTCGCCGTCGGCCTCGCGGTGGTGGACCGTCACCGCGTGCTCCAGATCGGCGGGGTCGATGCGCACGCCGAGCTCCTCGCGCGCCTCGCGGACCAGAGCCTGCACAGCGTCCTCGCCGGGCTCGACGTGGCCGGCGGGCACGTGCCACCGTCCGGAACCCCACACGGCCCCTCTGCGCAGTCCCAGAAGCACGCGCTCGTCATCGGGCCGCTGCAAGATGAGGTGGACGGCGAGCATGCACGCCTCTCGGCTGCTGTCAGTCGCCTTCCGGATCCCGGACACAGGCTCCCCCTTTGTACGCGGGTCTTGACCATCCCGTTACTTGTAACAGGTACCAACCTACCCACACGTACCGTCGTTTACGCAAGACCTCTGCGCCTGCGAATGCACATGCATCCGGCGAGTGCGCACACGAAAACGCCCGATCCGTAACGGATCGGGCGTTTTCGAATCAGTACTCGGACATCGGAGTCTCAGACTCCGGACCGATCAGACGTCGAACCGGTCGGACGTTGAATCGGTCAGACGTTGAACCCGAGGGCGCGCAGCTGCTCCCGGCCGTCGTCGGTGATCTTGTCCGGACCCCACGGCGGCATCCAGACCCAGTTCACCCGGAAGTCGGCGACCAGGCCGTCCAGGGCCATGCGCATCTGGTCCTCGATGACGTCCTGCAGCGGACACGCCGCCGAGGTGAGTGTCATGTCGACCACGGCGATGTTGGCGTCGTCCACGGTCAGGCCGTACACCAGGCCCAGATCAACGACGTTGATCCCGAGCTCGGGGTCGACCACGTCGCGCAGCGCCTCGGTGACGTCCTCGATCGGCGCCAGTTCGGTCGTGCTCATGCCTTCACACCACTCTTCTTCTCTGTGTCTGCCAGCGCCTGCGCGGTCGCGTCCTTCCAGGCCATCCACGACAGCAGCGCGCACTTCACACGCCCGGGGTACTTGGCGACGCCGGCGAACGCCACGGCGTCCTCCAGCACCTCCTCGTGCTCCTCGGCGAACTCCGGACCGTCCAGCTTGGCCTGCATCAGCTGCAGGAAGGTCTCCTGCACCTCGCGCGCCTGCTCCACCGACTTGCCGATGAGCAGGTCCGCCATGACCGAGGCCGAGGCCTGGCTGATGGAGCAGCCCTGGGACTCGTAAGAGATGTCGCTGATCACGTCGCCCTTGAGGTCGACGCGCATGGTCACCTCGTCACCGCACGTCGGGTTCACGTGGTGCACCTGGGTCGCGTACGGCTCACGCAGACCCTTGTGGTGCGGGTGGCGATAGTGGTCCAGGATGATCTCCTGGTACATCGATTCCAGCTGCATCTCTTAACTTCCCGCCTGCACAGTGTTCCTGATTAAGGCTTTCAGACTCCGAAGAACCGCTTGACCTCGTCCAGACCCGCGACGAGGGCGTCGACCTCGGCGGGCGTGGAGTACAGATAGAACGACGCTCGCGTGGTCGCGGGAATTCCGAACCGCACACACACCGGACGCGCGCAGTGGTGGCCGACGCGCACCGCGATGCCGTGCTCGTCGAGGACCTGGCCCACGTCGTGCGGGTGGATGTCGCCGAGCGTGAACGAGATGGCCGCGCCGCGGTCCTCGTTGGTCGCCGGGCCGATGATCCGCAGACCCTCGACCTCCTGCAGCCGCTTGAGCGCGTACTCGGTGATCGCGTGCTCGTGCGCCGCGACGTTCTCCATGCCGATGCCGTTGAGGTAGTCCACGGCGGTGCCCAGCGCGATCACCTCGGCGATCGGCGGCGTGCCGGCCTCGTACTTGTGCGGCAGGCCCGCGTACGTGGACTTCTCCATGGTGACCGTCTGGATCATCTCGCCGCCGCCGAGGAACGGCGGCAGCTCCTCCAGCAGGTCCCGGCGGCCCCACAGCACGCCGACGCCGGTCGGGCCGAGCATCTTGTGGCCGGTGAAGGCGACGAAGTCGGCGCCCAGGGCCTGCACGTCCAGCGGCAGGTGCGGGGCGGACTGCGAGGCGTCCAGGACCACCAGCGCGCCGACCTCGTGCGCGCGCCTGACGATGGTCTCGACCGGGTTCACGGTGCCCAGGATGTTGGAGATGTGGACCAGCGAGACCACCTTGGTGCGCTCGTTGATCAGCTCGTCCAGGTTCGACAGGTCCAGACGGCCCTCGTCGGTGATCCCGAACCAGCGCAGCGTCGCCCCGAGCCGCTCGGCGGTCATCTGCCACGGCACGATGTTGGAGTGGTGCTCCATCTCCGAGATGACGATCTCGTCGCCCGGGCGGATGCCGTAGGGCTCGCCGGCCCAGCCCAGCACGTTGGCGACCAGGTTCAGCGCCTCGGAGGAGTTCTTGGTGAACACGACCTCTTCGCGCGGGGCGTTGATGAACGCGGCCACCTTGTCGCGGGCGCCCTCGTACAGCGCCGTGGCCTCCTCGGCCAGCACGTGGATGCCGCGGTGCACGTTGGCGTTGTGCAGCGAGTAGTACTCGACGATGCTGTCGATCACCTGCTGCGGCGACTGCGAGGTCGCCGCGTTGTCCAGGTACACGAGCGGCTTGTCGCCGTGCACCAGGCGCTGCAGGATCGGGAAGTCCTTGCGGATGGCATCCGTATCAAGGAACTGAGGGGTAATGCCCATGAGGATCAGGCTCCAGCCTTGGCGTAGCTTTCGTAGCCCTCAGATTCCAGCTTGTCGGCCAGCTCCGGGCCACCCGATTCCACGATGCGGCCGTCGGAGAAGACGTGGACGAAGTCCGGCTTGATGTAGCGCAGGATCCGCGTGTAGTGCGTGATCAGCAGCGTGCCGACCTCGCCGGACTCGCGAACCCGGTTCACGCCCTCCGAGACGGTCTTCAGCGCGTCCACGTCCAGACCGGAGTCGGTCTCGTCGAGGATCGCGATCTTCGGCTTGAGGAGCTCCATCTGCAGGATCTCGTGGCGCTTCTTCTCGCCGCCGGAGAAACCCTCGTTGACGTTGCGCTCGGCCATGGCCTTGTCCATCTGGATGGCTTCCATGGCGCCGTTGACTTCCTTGACCCAGGTGCGCAGCTTCGGGGCCTCGCCGCGGATCGCGGTGGCCGCGGTGCGCAGGAAGTTGGAGACGGTGACGCCGGGGATCTCCACCGGGTACTGCATGGCCAGGAACATGCCGGCGCGGGCGCGCTCGTCCACGGTCATCGCCAGCACGTCCTCGCCGTCCAGGGTGACGGTGCCGGAGGTGATGGTGTACTTCGGGTGCCCGGCGATCGAGTAGGCCAGGGTCGACTTGCCGGAGCCGTTGGGCCCCATGATGGCGTGCGTCTCGCCTTCCTTGACCGTCAGGTTCACGCCGCGCAGGATCTCGCGCGGGCCGCCCTCGCCCTCGACGGTGACGTGCAGGTCCTTGATTTCCAAAGTCGCCATGTCTGTTACGCCTCCTTCACGGCGACGTACAGATCATCGCCTTCGATCTTCACGGGGTACACCGGCACCGGCTCGGTGGCCGGCAGGCTGGAGGGCTTGCCGGTCTTCAGGTCGAACATCGAGCCGTGCAGCCAGCACTCGATCTCGCAGTCCACGACCTCGCCCTCGGACAGCGCGACGTTGGCGTGCGAGCACACGTCGTGGATCGCGTAGAACTCGCCGTCGTGCAGCACGACAGCCACCGGGGTCTCGCCGGCCACGACCGCCTTGGGCTGGTCCTCGGTCACTTCCGAGACACCGCAGACGCGGACCCAGGGCTGTGTCTTCTCCGAGGGCCGTGTCTCGGTCATGAGACGGCTCCGGCGAGCTCTTCTTCCACCTTGGCCATCAGCCGCTCCTGCAGCTCCGGGATGCCGATCCGGCCGATCACGTCGGCGAAGAAGCCGCGGACCACCAGGCGGCGGGCCTCGTCCTCGCGGATGCCGCGGGCCTGCAGGTAGAACAGCTGCTCGTCGTCGAAGCGGCCGGTCGCGCTGGCATGCCCGGCGCCGACGATCTCGCCGGTCTCGATCTCCAGGTTCGGCACCGAGTCGGCGCGCGCCCCGTCGGTCAGGACCAGGTTGCGGTTCAGCTCGTAGGTGTCGGTCTGCTCGGCCTCGGCGCGGATCAGGACGTCGCCGACCCAGACCGTGTGCGCGTCCTGGCCCTGCAGCGCGCCCTTGTAGGTCACGCGGGACTTGCAGTGCGTGGCGCTGTGGTCGACCAGCAGCCGGGCCTCCAGGTGCTGGCCGGCGTCGGCGAAGTACACGCCCAGCAGTTCGGCGTCGCCGCCGGGCTGGGTGTAGGCCACCTGCGGCGTGATCCGCACCAGGTCGCCGCCGAAGCTGACGTTGATGGACTGGAAGCGCGCGTCCCGGTCCAGCCGGGCCTGCTGCTGCGACAGGTGCACGGCGTCGTCGGCCCAGTCCTGCAGCGCGATGACGGTCAGGTCGGCGCTGTCGCCGACCAGGAAGTGCACGTTCTCCGAGTAGGTGGCGCTGCCCTGGTAGTCCAGGACGACCACGGCCTTGGCGAACGGCTTCACATCCACCAGCACGTTGCCGAACACGGTGCCGCCGGTACCGGTCAGCGTCACACGCACCGGCTCGGCGACCTCGGCCTCCTGCGGCACGGTGATGACCGTGGCCTCGGTGAACCCGGCCCAGGCCAGCGCCGAGGTGCGGTCCACCGGCGCGCCGGCCTTGCCCAGGCGGGCGTCGTCGCGGCCGACGGTCTCGACGAGGACCGGCTCGGGGGCCTCGACCTCGACGGCGACCTTGCCGTCGGCGGACGGGGACTCGTGCAGCCCGCGCAACCGTTTCAACGGGGTGAAGCGCCAGTCCTCCTCGCGGCCGGTCAGGGCCGGGAAGTCCGCGGGGTCGAAGGACGTGTGGCGCTCCACGCGCGCGTCGGTCGGCTGGCTCACGGCACGGCCGGTACCGGGCCCGGCGAGGCGGTTGCCCGCGCCGGGCTCGTTCACGGTCACGGCAGCAGCGGTCTTGGAGCCGACCTGGTTCTGCGCGCCCATCAAATTCTGCGGATCAGACATCGATGTCCCGTACTCGTCACTAGTGGTTCGTAATGAGGTCTGTTCGAGGAGTTGCGCGGCGGGCCTTAGCCGACCGCACCCTCCATCTGCAGCTCGATCAGCCGGTTGAGCTCCAGCGCGTACTCCATCGGCAGCTCGCGGGCGATCGGCTCGACGAAGCCGCGCACGATCATCGCCATCGCCTCGTCCTCGGTCATCCCGCGGCTCATCAGGTAGAACAGCTGGTCCTCGCTGACCTTGGAGACGGTCGCCTCGTGGCCCATGGACACGTCGTCCTCGCGGACGTCCACGTAGGGGTAGGTGTCCGAGCGGGAGATGGTGTCGACCAGCAGCGCGTCGCACTTCACGGTGGACTTGCTGTGGTGCGCGCCCTCCTGCACCTGGACCAGGCCGCGGTAGGAGGTGCGGCCGCCGCCGCGGGCCACCGACTTGGAGATGATCGTCGAGGAGGTGTGGGGAGCCGCGTGCACCATCTTGGCGCCGGCGTCCTGGTGCTGGCCTTCGCCGGCGAAGGCGACGGACAGCGTCTCGCCCTTGGCGTGCTCGCCGAGCAGCCACACGGCCGGGTACTTCATGGTGACCTTGGAGCCGATGTTGCCGTCGATCCACTCCATGGTGGCGCCGGCCTGGGCGGCGGCGCGCTTGGTCACCAGGTTGTAGACGTTGTTCGACCAGTTCTGGATGGTGGTGTAGCGCACGCGGGCGTTCTTCTTCACCACGATCTCCACGACCGCCGAGTGCAGCGAGTCCGAGGAGTAGATCGGCGCGGTGCAGCCCTCGACGTAGTGGACGTAGGAGTCCTCGTCGGCGATGATCAGCGTCCGCTCGAACTGGCCCATGTTCTCGGTGTTGATGCGGAAGTAGGCCTGCAGCGGGATCTGGACGTGCACGCCCTTGGGGACGTAGATGAAGGACCCGCCGGACCACACCGCGGTGTTCAGCGCGGAGAACTTGTTGTCGCCGGTGGGGATCACCGTCGCGAAGTGCTCCCGGAACAGCTCCGGGTACTCCTTCAGAGCGGTGTCGGTGTCCAGGAAGATGACACCCTGCTCCTCCAGCTCCTTGTTGATCTGGTGGTAGACGACCTCGGACTCGTACTGCGCCGCGACACCGGCGATCAGCCGCTGCTTCTCGGCCTCCGGGATGCCCAGCTTGTCGTACGTGTTCTTGATGTCCGCCGGCAGGTCGTCCCAGGACTCGGCCTGCTTCTCGGTGGAGCGCACGAAGTACTTGATGTTGTCGAAGTCGATCCCGCCGAGGTCCGCGCCCCAGACCGGCATCGGCTTCTTCTCGAACAGGCGCAAGCCCCGCAGCCGCATGTCGAGCATCCACTGCGGCTCGTTCTTCTTCGCGGAGATGTCGCGGACGACGTCCTCGTTCAGGCCGCGGCGCGCCGAGGATCCGGCGACGTCGGAGTCGGCCCAGCCGTACTCGTAGGTGCCAAGGCCTTCGAGCTGCTCATGCGAGGTGGTGGTCATAGCGCGTTCCCTCCGGAAACCTCGGTGCTCTTGCTGCTCCCGGTGGCTGTAGCGGTCATCGGGATGAAAGTCGTGCACACGCCGTCGCCGTGGGCGATGGTCGCGAGTCTTTGGACGTGGGTCCCCAGCAGCTCCGCGAAGGCCTCGGTCTCGGCCTCGCACAACTGCGGGAACTGCTCGGCGACATGGGCCACCGGGCAGTGGTGCTGGCACAGCTGCTCGCCGGCGGCGGGCGCCTTGCCGGTCTCGCGCAGTCCGGCGGCGTAGCCGTCCTCGGTGAGGAGCTTCGCCAACAGCGCGGGACGCTCTTGCTCGGGCACGGAGTCCATCCGCTCCCGGAACCGGTCGGCCAGCTCCGCCACCCGCTTGCGGGCGAACGCCTCGACGGCTGCGGGCCCGGCACTGTCGGCCAGGAACTTCAGCGCGTCCACGGCCAGCTGGTCGTACGCCTGGTAGAAGACCCCGCGGCCGCGGTCGGTGAGCGCGAAGACCTTGGCCGGACGGCCCCGGCCCCGCTGCCCGTACGTCCGCTGCTGCCGCGCCTCGACCAGGTTCTCCGCGAGCAGGGCATCCAGGTGACGCCGCACGCCGGCGGGCGTCATCTTCAGCCGCTTGCCGAGGTCCACCGCGGTCGAGGGGCCGTTGGCCAGAATGCTGCGCGCGACCCGGTTGCGCGTGCCGACGTGCACGTCAGAGGCATCGTCGGCAGACGACGACGCTTCAACGACGGGGCTCGGCACACTTTCCACAACACCAGTGTGCCTTTATTCGTTCCCGCGTACCAAGTAAGGGAGACCTAATAAGTCACGAGGATGTGACGTAATTCACGCCGCCCCGCGCGCCGCCTGCATCCCGGTGATCCCCGCGATCATCCGCGCCATCAGAAGGGCGCCCAGCCCCAGGCACGACGCGCTGACGACGGTCCCGTCCAGGAAGAATCCGGCCTGCTGGGTCACCACGATAGACCCGTCCGCCGCCGTGCCGTGCACGGTGAAGGTGCGGTAACCGGTCAGCCAGGCCAGGCTCCAACAGGTCCACCACCCGGCGGCCACCCGGGCGACGCCGGCCCGCCCGCCCGGCTCGGCGCCGGAGGCCCTCCAGACGTCCCGCATGATCTGCACCGGGAACCAGAAGTTGACCACCGGGGTGAACCAGGCACCTATCGTCCACCCCTGCGCGCGGGTCTGCGGACCCCACAACCCGGCGTTCTTGCGGACCCGGAAGAACCAGACGAGGAACACCGGCGCGATCCCCACGAAGAGCAGCAGGTTCACCGTGATCAGCGCAGCCGCCGGCCCACCGGCCAGGGTGACCACGAACTGCGCCGCCTCCCCCACCGCCAAGACCGAGAGCAGGACGGTCAGGGCTTTGCCGAGACCCGCGACCGCCGACAGCCGCGGAACGGGCGCGGCGTAGCCGGGATGCGCGGCGGACGGCATGAGCCGCTCGCCGCACCGGTAGCAGTCGACCGCGCCTGGCTCGGCGGGCTTTGCGCAGGTCGGGCAGTCCATGGGCTTGGTGACTCCGCAGCTGGGCACTGAATAAGGGCGCTGAATCTTAGAGCCGCGCAGAACTGCTTGTCGACGCATATCCCGGCTTGGAGTCCGACGAGTCGTCGACGTTCCACAGCGCGACGCCAATCTGTGCGTCACCGACCATCCGGACGGTCTCCTCCCCAGGGCTACGGGACCTTTCCCATCTCCCGCCGCCGCGCGGCCACTTCGGCGACGTACGCCTCCCACACCTCGAAGAAGTCCTCCGCCGACGGGACGCCGTCCAAGGTCGCGAACGTCCCGACCCAGTCGCGGTCCAACCGCGCTGTCGTACGGCCCTCGGCCGTGCGCAGCCAGACGCTGGCCGACTCGCTGCTTTGACCGTCGAAGACGAAGTTGAACTGATACAGACGCTGCGAGCAGAGCCTCGAACCCGCCACGAGGTCGGGCACCGCCTCAGGATTGCGGCGCAGCTCCCACACGATGCCCGTCGGCGACGTGTGGATCTCCGGAGCGGCGCGTCCGTCGAGCCGGCGCAGTGGATGGCCGACGGGAAGCGCCGACGGGTCGGCCGGGTCCGGCCGGTCGAACCAGATGCCCTGCGCGATGACTTCGACGAACTCGCCGTGGAACACGAACAAGTAGTGCCGATACGTCTCCAACAGCGGCGTCCGATAGTGCGCGACCTCGTACTCATGGCGTTCGAGCAGCCACGGCGAATCGGAGATCTCGTATACCCAATCGCCCCGCCTATACGGAGCTGCCCCCGGGTACGGCATGTGCTCTCCGCGACACACCCGCGCCGCGTCCAAGCCCTCGAATGTCACCCGGCCCTGGCCGACGTCCTCGCCGTACGGCAAAGGGAAGTAGAGCGCGTCGCAGGCCTGGTTCCTACCCTTCGCATCGCTCCGAAGCCGACATACTCCAGGCGTGGCCTGTCCACCCGATCCGCCTGAACCGGCACGACCAAGGCATGTGCGAGAGGAGGCATGCACGCACGCTACGCAAGCCTCCGCCGCGCTCACACTTCATCTATCCGCTATATCGACTCCGCGTGCCCCACCAGCGCCGCCGCCCCGATCAGCCCGGCATCGCCGCCGAGCGCCGCCGGGTGCACCGTCACATCCCGTGTGAACGACAGCCGCGCATACTCCTTCAGGTGCTCGCGCAGCGGGGCGAACAGCAGCTCCCCCGACTTCGCCACGCCGCCGCCGATCACCGCGGCCTCTATGTCCACCAGCGCCGCGGTGCCGGCGATCGCCGCCGCGAGCGCCTTGGCCGACAGGTCGAACGAGGCCAGCGCGATCGGGTCGCCGGCCACTGCCGACGCCGCCACCTCCGCGGCCGTCGCCTCGGTCGCGGGGCCGCCACCGGGGCGCTGCCAGCCTTCGCGGACGGCGCGCGCCGCGATGGCCGTGCCGCTGGCGATGATCTCGACGCAGCCGCGCGCGCCGCAGGGGCACGGCGGGCCGTCCAGCTCCACGCACATGTGCCCGATGTGCCCCGCGTTGCCGCTCGGGCCGGGGCGCAGGCGGCCGCCGAGGATCAGGCCGCCGCCGACGCCGGTGGAGACCACCATGCACAGCACGTTCTCGCGGCCCTTCGCGGCGCCGCGCCAGTGTTCGCCGGCGGCCATGGCGACGCCGTCGCCGGCCAGCGTCACCGGCCGGCCGGTGATGTCGGCGACCCGCTCGACCAGCGGGAAGTCGCGCCAGGCGGGGATGTTCACCGGGCTGATGGTGCCCTTGGAGGCGTCGATGGGCCCGGCGCTGCCGATGCCCACGGCCGTCACCTGCTCCCAGCGCGGGTCGGCGATCAGGGCCGCCAGCAGGTCCTCGACTGCCGAGACCGGCGCGACGGCCGGTGTCGGCCGCTCGTGGCGGGCGAGCAGCTCGCCCTCGGCATCGACGAAACCCGCTGCGATCTTGGTGCCGCCGATGTCGATGGCCGCGTACACGCTTCCTCCGGGTGCTCTTGTGAACGTTCTCAACGAACGGGCGAAACCGCCGAGCCGGGGGCTCAGGATCCCCGGCTCGGCGGCGGTTTGCGAGACTGCGTCCGGCCTTGTGGACCGAACGGCTAGCCGAGCGCCAGTTCGTCGATGGCGGCCAGCTCCTCGGCGGTGAACTCCGGCCCGGACACCGCGGCCACGTTCTCCTCCAGCTGCGCCACCGACGAGGCGCCGATCAGCGCCGAGGTCATCCGCGGGTCGCGGACCACCCACTGCGTGGCCATCTGCGCCAGCGACTGCCCGCGCTTGCCGGCCAGCTCGTTGAGCCCGCGCAGCTTGGCCAGCACCTCCGGCGTGAGGTTGTCCTTGGACAGGAAGCGGCCGACCGAGGCCCGCGAGCCGGCCGGGATGTTCCCGTCCAGGTACCGCGAGGTCAGCAGTCCCTGCTGCAGCGGGCTGAAGGCGATGCAGCCCATGCCGGTCTCGGCGGTGGCGTCCAGCAGCGAGTCCTCCTCGATCCAGCGGTTCAGGATCGAGTACGACGGCTGGTGGATCAGCGCCCGCACACCCATGTCGCGCAGCAGCGCCGCGGCCTCGCGCGTCTTCTCGGAGTTGTAGGAGGAGATGCCGACGTACAGCGCCTTGCCCTGCTGCACCGCCGAGGCCAGCGCACCCATCGTCTCCTCCAGCGGAGTCTCCGGGTCGAAGCGGTGCGAGTAGAAGATGTCGACGTAGTCCAGGCCCATCCGGGTCAGCGACTGGTCCAGCGAGGCCAGCAGGTACTTGCGCGAGCCCCACTCGCCGTACGGCCCGGGCCACATGTCGTACCCGGCCTTGGTGGAGATCACCAGCTCGTCCCGGTAGGGCCGGAAGTCCTGGGCGTACACGTGCCCGAAGTTGATCTCGGCCGAGCCGTAGGGCGGCCCGTAGTTGTTCGCCAGGTCGAAGTGCGTGACGCCGAGGTCGAAGGCCCGGCGCAGCACGGCGCGCTGGTCCTCCAGCGGCTTGCCGTCGCCGAAGTTGTGCCACAGCCCGAGCGAGACCAGCGGCAGCTTCAGCCCGCTCTGACCGCTGCGCCGGTACGGCATGCGGTCGTCGTAGCGCGCCGGATCGGCGGCGTAGGAAGGAAGGACGTTCATCGGGTTCAGGCCTCCGAACCGGTGGTGCGGGCGAAGCGGAGTGTGACGAGCTGGAACGGCCGCAGACTCAGGCGGAGTCCATCGTTGTCCGAGACCACGGTCACACCTTCTCGGGTGATCGGCCGCTCAAGCAAATCGCAGATCTCAAAGCCCGAGAAACCGAAGTTCGGGGTGATGCCCGCCGAGGCCCGGCCGCCGTGCGACTCGTAGACGCGCAGCACCACATCGCCGCTGCCGTCGTCGGCGAGCTTGACGGCCGAGGCGGTGACGGCGTCGTTGTCGATGGTGAACAACGGCTCGACCGCCGAGGTCCCGCCCACCCGCTCGGCCGGCAGGTTGACCGAGTACCCCTCGCGCACCGCGTCGCCGATCCCGGCACCGGGCACCAGCGTGTGCTGGAAGTGGTGCACGCCCTGGTCGGTCTCGGGGTCCGGGAACCGCGGCGCGCGCAGCAGCGAGATCCGCGCGGTCGTGGTGGTTCCGCCGTCCTCGCGGACCGTCCGGGTCACGTCGTGGCCGTAGGTCGAGCCGCTGGCCAGCGCCACGCCCCAGCCCGGCTCCTCGAAGTGCACGAACCGGTGGTTGCAGGCCTCGAACTTCGCGGCCTCCCACGAGGTGTTGGTGTGCGTCGGCCGGAAGATGTGGCCGAACTGGGTCTCCGAGGCGTAGCGGTCGGCGTGGATGTCCAGCGGGAAGGAGAGCTTCAGGAACTTCTCGGTCTCGTGCCAGTCGACCGTGGTGCCGATCTCCAGCCGCTTCGCGCCGCTCCGCAGGGTCAGGTGCTGCGCGACCTTGGACGCGCCGAACGAGCGGTACACCGACACCCGGATCTGGCCCGGCGCGAAGTCGCGCTCGACCTCGATCTTGTCGACGCCGGTCAGGTCGGTCACGGTGTTGCGGTAGAACTCGTCGACGTCCCAGGCGTCCCACATGTTCGGGAAGTCCGGGTGGATCTGCAGCAGGTTCGCCGCGGCGCCGGCCGGGACGGTCTCGCGGCCGGCCTCGATGTCGAACGCCGACACGACCAGGCCGCGGCTGTCGATCTCGACCCGCAGCAGCCCGTTGTCCAGCACGTGGCCGCCGCCGGCCCGCTCGGAGACCGAGGTCTGGCCAGGGCCCGGGTCGGCCACGCGCGCGCCGCCGGCCGGCACGCCCTCGCGGGTGTGCGGGGTCGCGTTGAAGACGACGCGGGGCGCGTCCTCGGCGGTGCTCTCGCCGGCCAGCAGGCCCTGGGCCTCCAGGATCAGCGTCGTCAACTCCGCGCCGAGCTCGGCGTAGGTCTTCTCGGCCTCGCGGTGCACCCACGCGATCGAGGAACCCGGCAGGATGTCGTGGAACTGGTGCAGCAGCACCGTCTTCCAGATCCGGTCCAGCGCGGCGTACGGGTACTCGAACGAGTTCCGCACCGCGGCCGTGGCGGCCCACAGCTCGGCCTCGCGCAGCAAGTGCTCGCTGCGCCGGTTCCCCTGCTTGGTCCCGGCCTGGCTGGTCAGCGTGGCCCGGTGCAGCTCCAGGTACAGCTCCCCCACCCACACCGGCGGGTTCTGATACTCGGCCTCGGCCTTGGCGAAGAAGTCCGCGGGCTTCTCCCACGCGACCTTCGCCGACCCCTCCAGGTCCTTCATCCGCCGTGCCTTGGCGACCATCTCGCGGGTGGTCCCGCCGCCGCCGTCGCCCCAGCCGGTCGGGGCCAGCGACACCGAGGCGCGGCCCTTGTCCTTGAAGTTGCGCGCGGCGTGCGCGATCTCGCTGCCCTTCATCGAGCAGTTGTAGGTGTCGATCGGCGGGAAGTGCGTGAAGATCCGGGTGCCGTCGATGCCCTCCCACAGGAAGGTGTGGTGCGGGAACTTGTTGACCTGGCTCCAGCTGATCTTCTGGGTCAGCAGCCACTTGCTGCCGGCCGCCTTGATGATCTGCGGCAGGCCGCCGGCGAAGCCGAAGGTGTCCGGCAGCCAGGCCTCGTCGTTCTCGACGCCGAACTCGTCCAGGAAGAAGCGCTTGCCGTGCACGAACTGCCGGGCCATGGCCTCCGAGCCGGGCATGTTCGTGTCCGACTCCACCCACATGCCGCCGGCCGGGACGAAGCGGCCCTCGGCCACGGCCTTCTTGACCTTCTCGTAGACCTCGGGGCGGTGGGTCTTGATGAAGTCGAACTGCGCGGCCTGGGACATCGTGTAGATGAACTCCGGCTCGGAGTCCAGCAGGTTGGTCATGTTCGCCGTGGTGCGCGCGACCTTGCGCACCGTCTCGCGCAGCGGCCACAGCCAGGCCGAGTCGATGTGCGCGTGGCCGATGGCGGAGATCTGGTGCGCCGAGGGCACGGCCGGCTTGGCCAGGACCGAGGCCAGACACTCGCGCGCCGCGGCAGCCGTAGCGTTCACGTTCTGCAGGTCGACGGCGTCCAGCGCCTTCTCCACCGCGCGCACGATGTCATAGCGCCGCGCCGAGTCCTCGGGCAGCTCGACCATCAGCTCGCCGAGCACCTCCAGGTCGGCGACCAGGTTCCAGACCGTCTCGTCGAAGACCGCCAGCTCCAGCTTCTCCAACTGGTACTGCGGCTCGTCGCCGGCCGTCTCCTTGTCGCCGAGCAGCGTCGGCAGGAAGGGGTGGTAGTCCAGGATCACCGGGTTCGAGGCCGCCTCGACGTGCAGCAGCACGTCCTCGCCGCCCTCGGCGCGATCGGCCACGCGCACCCACTGGTTGCGCGGGTTCAGACCCTTCACCGGCGAGCCGTCGGGCCGGTAGACCAGACCCTCGCACTGGAAGCCGGGCATGTTCTTGTCGAACCCGAGGTCGATGATCGCCTCGACGGTCTTGCCCGCCCACTCGGCGGGCACCGTCCCGGCGACCGTCAGCCAGCTCGTCCCCCACGGCGCGCCCCACCGGTCGCCGACCGCGACGGGCTCACGCGGGGCGGCCAGGCCTTCGGCGACCGGCACCGGCTCGCCGGGCGCGACCCAGATCGAACCCGTCAACGGCACCGACTCCGGGTAGACCGCCGGAGCGATGCGCTCCTCCAGGACGCGCTTCAGGCGGTGTTCCACCAAGGACCGGTTATCGTGCATCGCTTTAGCTCCAAACGTCCTCGACGGCCAGCACCTCGGTGATGCCGCGCGCAGTCAAGTGATTCTTATCCCCCGCGAGCCCGGCGAGTACAGCTGTTGGCCGGGCCCCTTCTTCCAACAGGTGCATGAAGGCTTCGTAGAAACGGCCCCCCGGGGCGCACGTGGCGCGCGCCGTGACCTCTTCGGGCAGGTCCAGGACCAGGCCGACGGACCGGGCCGCGGGCGGCTCCCAGGTCTCGCGGACCTCGCCGACGATCTTGGCCAGCTCCAGTCCGGCCGGTTTGGGCTCGCCGGAGGTGGTCAGCAGCCCGAGGCTGTACTCCAGCTCGGGGAAGTCAGCCAGGTCCTTGCTCACGTCGTGCGAGCACCACCAGGTGACGCCCCACAGGTCCGGACAGTCGAGCGCGTTAGCGACGGTCGCGCGGGTGAAGTCGGCCGCCTTGTCCGCCGGGATGTGCGGCTGCGGCGCGCCGACCTCCTGCAGCCACACCGGCCGGTGCGGCTCGGCGGACCAGGCCTTGGACAGCTCGATCATGTACTCGGCGTGGTGCGCCACGGCCGCGGAGTCCGTGCCGTAGCGCTGCTGCGTGCCGTTGAAGACCCAGGAGTGGATCGCGGTCGCGGCGCCGTAGCGGGCGGAGTGGGCCGGGGTGAAGGGATGGTCGTCGAGGTACCAGGCCGCGTCGTAGGAGCAGTGCAGGTGGAACTTGCCCGGCGCGCCCTGCTCGCAGGCCGCGAGCAGCCGGTCCAACCACGCCGCCGCCTGCGCGGAGGTGATGCGGTCCGGGTCCGGGTGCGGGTCGCCGGAGAACTGGTTGGTCTCGTTGCCCAGGGTCATCCCGATGAAGTTGGGCCGGTCGGCCAGCGCCGCGGCGAGCGTGCGCAGGTACTCGGCCTCCCCGGCGACCACGTCGGGATCGGTGAACATGTTCCGGCGGTGCCAGGTGCTGACCCAGGACGGCTGGAAGTCGAAGCTGGACAGGTGCCCCTGCAGCCCGTCGACGTTGACGTCCAGACCGCGCTCGCCGGCGGCGTCGGCCAGCGCCACCAGCTGCTCGACGGCGCGCGGGCGGATCAGGGTGCGGTTGGGCTGGAACACCGGCCACAGCGGGAAGACCCGCACGTGGTCCAGGCCGAGCGCGGCGATCGAGTCCAGATCGGCGCGCACCGCGTCCAGGTCGAAGTCGAGCCAGTGGTGGAACCAGCCGGCGCTGGGGGTGTAGTTGACGCCGAAGCGGGGCGTGCGCGGTGTGGGCCGCGCCGGCGAGGCTTGTGTCGTCGTGGGTCGCGTTGTCGGCGTCGTGGTTGCCGGCGTCGTCGTGGGCTGCGTCGTCGTGGGCTGCGTGGCGGACAGCGGTGCTGCGGTCATGGCGGGGGTGGGCTTCCCTCGTGTGTGTTCGGGTGGATCTGGTGCCGGGATGCGCGCGGGGCGCGGATCAGCCCTTGATGGCGCCCTCGGCGACGCCTCGGAAGAAGTACCGTTGCAAGATCAGGAACAGCGCGAGGATCGGCAGCAGCGCCATCATGGTTCCGGCGGCGATGGTGCGCGGGTCGTGCGACCACTGGCCGTTCAGGTAGGACAGGCCGACCGTGAGGGTGAGCTTGTTCGGGCTCTGCAACACCAGCAGGGGCCACAGGAAGTCGTCCCAGGCGCCGATGAACGCGAAGATCGAGATCACGCTCAGCGTGCCCTTGACCGACGGCAGGCCGACGTAGCGCATCCGCTGCAGGACGGTGGCGCCGTCGATGATCGCGGCCTCCTCCACCTCCTTGGGCAGCGCCATGAACGCGTTGCGCATGAGCAGCACGTTGGTCATGGCGATCATGTCCGGCAGACAGACCCCGAGGATCGAGTCGCCCAGGCCCATGCTGGTGATCATCTGGAACTTGGAGATGATCGTCACCTCGGCCGGCAGGATCAGCGTCGCGACGAAGACCCCGAGCAGCAGCTTGCGGCCCTTGAACTTCAGCCTGGCCAGCACGTAGCCGGCCAGCGTGGCGCCGATGACGTTGCCGGTGACATTGATGACGGCCACGGTCAGCGAGTTCAGTGCGAAGTGCCACACCGGGATGGTGTTCTGCACCTCGCCGTAGTTGCCGAGCGTCGGATGGTGCGGCAGCAGCTGGATGTTCTGGGTGTAGACATCCTCGGCCTTGCTCTTCAGCGAGGTCGACAGCTCCCACAGCATCGGGCCGACCGAGACCAGCAGCACGACGATCAGCGCGGTGTAGCGCAGGACCAGCCCGTGCGGCGTCGGCGCGTCGAAGATGGGCGAGCGCCCCTTGCGGTCCGGATGCCGGACCGCGGTGCCGCGGCGCGCCGGCCGCTTCCCGCGCGTCTTCGACTCGCGGCTGTCCTCGGCGGTGGTCGCGGTCACGACTCCTCCTGGCTGTTCTTGTTCAGGCGGGTCAGGAACAACAGCGGGATGGCGGTGAGGAAGAACAGGAACACGCTGATCGCGCTGGCGTACCCGAGGCGGCCGTCGCTGCCGGAGGCGGCCTGCTGCACCAGCATCACGATCGACACGTCCTGGCCCCCGACGCCGCCGGTCGCGCCGCCGAGGATGTACAGCTCGCTGAACACCCGCATGGCGTTCACCGCGATCAGCACCGAGATCAGGATCATGGTGCCACGCACCCCGGGAACGGTGACGCTCCAGAACCGGCGCACCGACCCGGCGCCATCCACGGCCGCGGCCTCATGCAGCTCCCGCCGCACACTGCCCAGCGCGGACATGTACAGGAGCATGTAGTAGCCCAGACCCTTCCACACCGTCAGCGCGATGGCGCTGAGCAGCAGCAGCCACCGGTCGGTGAGGAACGGGACCGTCTTGTGGACGACGCCCATGGTCTGCAGCAGGTTGTTGAACAGACCGCGGTCGTCGAGCATCCACTTCCAGATCAGCGCCACCGTCACCGCCGAGGCGATGACCGGGAAGTAGAACGCGGTCCGGAAGAAGGCGATGCCCCGGATGTTCCGCTGCACCAGCATGGCCAGCAGCAGCGGAAGCACCGTGAGCAGCGGGACGCAGATCACCATGAAGACGATGGTGTTGATCACCGCGTCCCGGATGTGCGGGTCGTTCCACAGAAGCCAGTAGTTCTTGAGACCGATGAAGTGCCCACCGGTGAGCTGGTGCACGTTCGTGAACGACAACGTGACGGTGTTGATCGCCGGCCACACGCTGAACAGCGCGAGCCACACCAGCGCCGGCAGCATCAGCAGCCATGGGGTGTAGAACCGGTGGGACCTCATCGGTTTCCTCTAACTCCTACTCCTACTCAGGCCGGGGGGGGACACACATCACTGCGTGAGCAGCGCGTTCGCCTGGTTGACGGTGTTGTCCAGGGCCTGCTTCGAGGTCTCCTTGCCGGTCATCGCCTTGGCGATCTCCTGGTTCAGGATCGTGTTCATCGCGTCGGTCCAGATCGGCGGCGTGAAGTTCACCGCGGTCTGCATGTCCTTGTACGCGATCACCGCGGCGTCGCCCTGCGGCGTGCCGTCGCTCTTGCTGTACATCGGGTTGTTGGCCGAGGCCGAGGAACCCGGCAGGAAGCCCGGTGCCAGCTTGAGGAACGCCTGCTGGTTCGCGTCGTCGGTCACGTACTCGGCGAAGGCCAGGGCCAACGGGAGGTTCTTGCTCTTGCTGGCCACCGACAGGCCCTGCACGTACAGCGGCGCGGTGTCCAGTGCCGGGGACGGAACCACGTTCGGGGCCAGGGTCGGGTTGTCCTGCTGGAGGCTGGTGATCAGGTTGCCGCCGCCGGTGGTCCAGGCCACCTGCTGCTTGCTGAACAGCGTGGAGTTGCCCTCGTAGCTGTTGTCCAGGACGTTCGACGGCAGGTACCCGGCCTTGTAGGCGGCGGTGTACTTGTCCAGCATCGCCTCGGCCGGCGCGGTGTTGAAGGCGAACTTCGTGCCGTCGTCGGACAGCAGCTTGGTGCCGGTGTTCGCGATGTCGGACAGCCCCGGGGCGCGCGACATCAGGTAGTCCTTGCCGCCGGACTTGTCGTGCATCGTCTTCGCCTGCGCGACCAGGTCGTCGAAGGTCTTCGGCGGGTTGTCCGCGTCCAGGCCGTCCTTGGCCATCATCGTCTTGTTCCAGTAGCTCACGTCGGTGCCGAGGTACCAGGGGAAGCCGAAGAACTGGGAGGCGCTGGAGATGTCCTGGTAGTTGTAGGCGTTCAGACCGCTCTTGACCCAGTCCGCCTGCAGCGTCGGGACGTTCTGCTTCAGGTCCAGCAGGTTGCCGGTCTTGGCCACGGCGTGCGCGATGTCCGGCGGCAGGTTGATCACGTCGGGCAGGCTGTTGGTCGAGACCTGGCTGGCCACCTTGGTCGGGTAGCCGTCGCCGGGCTGGTCGATCCAGTTGATGTCCGTGCCCGGGTGCGCCGCCTTGAAGTCGGCGATCA
The DNA here is from genome assembly GCF_041262705.1 of Catenulispora sp. MAP12-49. Classification (NCBI taxonomy): domain Bacteria; kingdom Bacillati; phylum Actinomycetota; class Actinomycetes; order Catenulisporales; family Catenulisporaceae; genus Catenulispora; species Catenulispora sp. MAP12-49. The sequence continues at coordinate 56,365 of NZ_JBGCCP010000018.1, forward strand.
GCTTCGTGAAGTACGGCGTGAACTTGTCGTTCTTCAGCGACCAGGTCTGGAAGGTGATCGAGCCGGACAGCGCCGCGGTCGTGGAGACCGTCTTGTTCGCGTCCGTGGAGGAGGACTTGCTCCCGACGCCGCAGCCCGCCAGCAGCGTCGCGGCGACGGCTATGGCGGATACCGCTGTGGTCCTGCGCATGGTCATGACTCCCGGCTTTCCGTGTGAGGGGTTCGTGGTGGAGGTGCGTTCGGGGAGTGCTCTCTCGTTCACGAGAGTTTTACTAAACCGCTCTAGTGAAAGGGGACTATGCTCTGCGTCATCCGGGGTGTCAAGGGGCGAGACGACCCCCACCGGGGAAGGGATACCGATTCGTGACCAGGCCCACGATCGACGACATCGCCCGCAGTGCCGGGGTGTCCAAGAGCGCCGTGTCGTTCGCGCTGAACGACCGCCCTGGCGTAAGCCCCGCCACCCGGGAGCGGATCCTTCGTGTGGCCTCGGAGATGAACTGGCGGCCGCACAAAGCCGCGCGGGCCCTGGGCGGCGCCCGAGCCGACGCCGTCGGCCTGGTGGTCGCGCGCCCGGCACAGACCATCGGCGCCGAGCCGTTCTTCGGCCTGCTGCTGGCCGGATTGCAGGCCGGGCTCTCGGCCCGCTCGGTGGCCCTGCACCTGATGATCGTCGAGGACACCGCGGCCGAGATCGAGGTCTACCGGCGCTGGACCTCCGAGCGGCACGTGGACGGCTTCGTCCTGGTCGACCTGCAGCACCGGGACAAGCGCGTGCCGGTCCTGGAGGGCCTGGGCGTCCCGGCCGTGGTGATCGGCGGGCCCGGCGGGCACGGCGCGCTGCCCAGCGTCTGGGCCGACGACCGGGAGGCGATGCTGTCGCTGGTGGACTACCTGGCGGCCCTGGGCCACCGCCGGATCGCGCACGTCGCCGGCGACGAGGCGTTCCACCACACCCGCCGCCGCATCCGCGCGCTGAAGGACGCCTCCCGCCGCCTGCACCTGGTGGACGCGGTCTCGGTCCCGACCGACTTCAGCGACGCCCAGGGCGCCTCGGCCACCCGCGCGCTGCTGAGCAGCCCGAACCGGCCCAGCGCGCTGATCTTCGACTCGGACGTGATGGCGGTCGCCGGGCTGGCGGTGGCCGCGGAGATGGGGGTGGCGGTGCCGGCCGGCCTGTCGGTGGTCTCCTTCGAGGACTCGCTGCTCACCCGCATCGTGCACCCGGCGATCACCGCACTGAGCCGCGACACCTTCGCGCTCGGCGGCCAGGTCGCGGCGATGCTGCTGGCCGCGATCGACGAGCCGGGCTCGGTCCGCGACGTGCAGAGCGCCACGCCCCGGCTCACGGTCCGGGAGAGCACCCGAGCCCCTTACAGCGAACGCGGGGCATGAACCGGTTCAGTGATTCGCATGAACCGGTTCAGTAACCGACCGTCACCTCCCACGAACAGCCCACCCCCGCTTGCCCCGTCGCCCCGCCTGCACTGGCCTGAAGAGAGAACACGCGGATGGGAGGACGATCATGTTCGTCCGCAGCCTCTACATCACCACCGACCCGGCGGACGTCGGCCCGGCCCTGGACGTGATCGCCAAGGCGGTCCCGGGGATGATGGCCGAACAGCCCGGGTTCGACGGCATCGGCGTCTTCGCCGACCGGACGCTGGGCAAGATCCTCACCGGCTCCTGGTGGGAGACCGAGCAGGCGCTGAAGGACAGCGACGAGAACCTGCGCGACCGGCGCACCGAGATGCTGTCCCGCTTCGTCTCGACGATCACCACCATGAATCTGGAGGCGGCCGTCTTCACCCGGCCCGCCCCGGCGAGCAGCGGCGGCTTCCGCCTGCAGCGGATGGCCTTCGCCCCGGACCACGCCGACAAGCTCGTCAAGGCGTTCAAGGAGGTCGGCCTGCCCCAGCTGCAGGAGCTCGACGGCTTCCAGGGCGCCAGCCTGCTCCTGGAGCGGAACCTCGGCATGGGCGGGGTGAGCGTGATCTTCCAGGACATGGACGCGCTGGCGGCCTCGCGCGGGCCGCAGGCCGCGATCCGGAAGGCGGCGTTCGAGCAGATCAAGGAGGGTGTCCAGCTGATCGCGCTGGAGGAGTTCGAGGTCGTGGAGCTGGACCTGCCGACCTCCAACCCGATCAAGCGGCCCGGCTACTGAGCCGGTGCCGAGTCGGCGCTGAGCCGGTGCTGAGCCGGCTCCCGAACCGCCACCTGAGAGCGTGTGGCGCACATAACAGCAAGACCCGGCAGGGAGCACTACAGGTTGTCTTCGTAGAATCTCCGCTATGGGACAAGCAGCCGTAGAAGTGACCGGCCTGGTCAAGAGGTACGGCGCCAAGACCGCGGTGGACGGCCTGGACCTGCGCGTGCAGACCGGGACCATCACCGCCGTGCTCGGCCCGAACGGGGCCGGCAAGACCTCCACCATCGAGTGCTGCGAGGGCTACCGCCGGCCCGACGGCGGCACCGTGCGCGTGCTCGGGCTCGACCCGGTCGCCCAGGGTGAGCAGCTGCGGCCGCGGATCGGTGTGATGCTGCAGTCCGGCGGCATCTACCCCAGCGTGCGCGCGGTGGAGATGCTGAAGCACACCGCCAAGCTCTACGCGAACCCCCTGGACACCGACGCGCTGATCGAGCGCCTGGGCCTGGGCTCGGCCGGCCGGACCACGTTCCGGCGGCTGTCCGGCGGGCAGCAGCAGCGGCTCTCGCTGGCGCTGGCCGTGGTCGGGCGCCCGGAACTGGTGTTCCTGGACGAGCCCACCGCCGGACTGGACGTGCAGGCCCGCCACGCCACCTGGGAGCTGATCGAGCAGCTGCGGGCCGACGGCGTCACCGTGGTGCTCACCACCCACCTGCTGGACGAGGCCGAGCGGCTGGCCGACGCGGTCGCGATCGTCGACTCCGGCCGGGTGATCGCGCACGACACCCCGGCGGCCCTGGCCGCCGCGAACGGCACCGCCGACACCGCGATCCGCTTCACCGCGCCGCCCGGCCTGGACGTGGCCGGGCTGCTGGCGACGCTGCCGGCCGGCCTGAGCGCCGAGGAGCAGCCGGCCGGCACCTACACCGTCGGCGGCGACATCACCCCCGGCGTGCTGGCGAAGGTGACCGCGTGGTGCGCGGAGAAGGACGTGATGCCGCAGGGGCTGAGCGTGGGACGCCGTACCCTCGAAGACGCCTTCCTCGATCTGACCGGACGGGAACTCCGTTGACGACCACCGCCTCCGCCGACGACACCGGTGCCTTGAACGCCGACGCCCGCCCGGCCGCGCTGAGCTTCACCCCGAAGCCCGGCGCCGCCCCGGCTTCCCGCATGATCCTCGCGCAGGCCGCGCACGAGGTCCGCCTGATGCTCCGCAACCCCGAGCAGCTGCTGCTGACCATAGTGATCCCGGCGCTGATGATGGTCCTGTTCTCCGGCGAGTCGCTGGTCGCCACCTCCGGCCCCGGCAAGCGCATCGACTTCTACGCCCCGGGCCTGTTCGGCGCGGCGGTGCTGTCCACGGCGTTCACCGGCCTTGCCATCGCCACCGGCTTCGAGCGCCGCTACGGCGTGCTCAAGCGCATGGGCGCCACCCCGCTGCCGCGCTGGGGCCTGATCGTGGCCAAGGCGCTGTGCGTGCTGTGCGTCGAGGTGATCCAGATCGCGCTGCTGTCGGCGATCGCCCTGGCGATGGGCTGGAAGCCGCACGGCGACCCGCTGGCGGTGGCGGTGCTGATCATCCTGGCCACCGGCACCTTCGCGGGCCTGGCCATGCTGATGGCCGGCACGCTGCGCGCCGAGGCCACCCTGGGCCTGGCGAACTTCGTGTTCCTGCTGCTGCTGGCCGGCGGCGGAGTGATCATCCCGCTGTCCAAGTTCCCCTCGGGAGTGCGCCACGTGCTCGACGCCCTCCCGATCAGCGCCCTCACCAACGGCCTGCGCGACGTGCTCCAGCACGGCTCCACGCTGCCGTGGGCGAACGTCGGTATCCTCGCCGCCTGGGCCGTGGCCGCGATCGCGGTGGCCGCCCGGACCTTCAAGTGGGAGTAGCAGGACGATGACGCAGACCGCCGGGGACGCCCCGGCCAGCGAGCAGGCCGAGGCCGCCGCGGCGACCGCCGAGCCCGCCCCGGCTGCCAATCCGGCCGCCACCAACCTCCTCTCCCGCGTCCTCGCCTGGCGCACCACCCCGGCCATCCTCACCTGGACCTGCTTCGCCGCCTTCGTCGCCAACATCGGCATCATCGTCACCGGCGGCGCGGTCCGCCTCACCGACTCCGGCCTGGGCTGCCCGACCTGGCCCACCTGCACCGACGGCAGCCTGGTCCCGACCAGCCGGCTCGGCGCGTACGGCGTCGTGGAGTTCACCAACCGCATGCTGACCTTCGCGGTCTCGGTCGCGGTCGGCGCGGCGATCATCGCGTGCATGCGCTGGCACCCGCGCCGCGCGGTGCTGAACAAGCTGTCCTGGACGCTGTTCGTGGGCGTCGTGGTCCAGGCGGTCATCGGCGGCATCTCGGTGCGCACCCACCTGGCCCCGATCTGGGTCTCCCTGCACATGCTGGTGTCGATGGGCATGGTCGCGCTGTCGTACGTCCTGTGGGTCCGCAGCCGCGAGCCCCACGACGCCGCCCCGACCCCGACCGTCCAGCCGGTCCTGCGCACGCTCGGCTACGTCCTCACCGCCAGCGTCGGCGCGCTTCTGATCGCCGGCACCATCGTCACCGGCAGCGGCCCGCACTCCGGCGCCAAGGCCGGCGACCCGGGCCACAAGCGCTTCCCGCTCAGCCCGGCGAACGCCACGCAGCTGCACGCCGACCTGGTGTTCCTGGTCGTCGGCCTAACAGTGGCGCTGTGGTTCGCGCTGAAGGCCACCGGGGCCTCCCTCCGGATCCTGAACACGGTCCGCGACCTGTTCCTGCTGCTGATGGCGCAGGGCGTGATCGGCTACGTGCAGTACTTCACGCACCTGCCGGTCCTGCTGGTCGGGATCCACATGTTCGGCGCGGCGATCGTGTGGGCCGCGACGTGGCGGGTGCTGCTGGCCATGCGGGAGCGCAAGGCCGAGGCCGGCGCAGAGTCTGAGGGCGGCACAGAGTCTGAGACCGGCGCAGAGGTTGCGACCGGCGCCGAGCCCGCCCTGGCGTAAGGCGGCCCCCGCCTGACACCCGTACCCGTGTCCCCGGTCCGATGCTCGCGGGCCGGGGACACGTTCGTGCGGGCGGTCAGGGCTTCCGCGACTGGTCCAGGTAGGGCGTGATGGCCTGCTCGGCCTGCTGCGCGAAGCCGGGCGGAACGGTGAGACCCCACCGCGGGTCCAACACCATCGCCTCCAACTGGTCCTGCGACAGCAACGAGACCTTTCGCGACGGCCCGATGGTCTTTCTCCTCACCGGTCCTTGAGGGATCGGCCCGGGCATCGGGTTGCCCGGGCCGGCGGACTTTCTCGCTACACCCCCGGCGCGGCCACCATGAGATCGGCGATCCCCGTGGCCTCGACCCGGCCCTCGCGCGCCGGCACGAAGCAGGACTCGCCCTGCGTCAGCGTCATCGTGCCGCGGGTCCCCCGCAGCTCGACCTCGCCGGACAGCGCCAGCACGATCCGCGGTCCGGTGCCGGGCACCTCGGCGCGCAGCGTGGTGCCGGTGTCGAGGCTGGCGTGGTACAGCCGGAACTCCGGGGCCGGGGTGTCGAACTCCACGACGCCGGTGCCGACCGCCGTTCCGTGCCGGACCGGGACGGGCACCCCGGCGTCCATGATCCGCAGCAGCTCGGCGACGTCGATGTGCTTGGGCGTCAGGCCCGCGCGCAGCACGTTGTCGGAGTTGGCGAGCAGCTCGATGCCGGTGCCGCGCAAATAGGCGTGCAGGCCTCCGGCCTCCAGGAAGATCGCCTCGCCCGGCTTGAGCACGACCCGCTCCATCAGCAGCATCGCCACCAGGCCGACGTCGCCGGGGAAGTCCTCGGCGACGCGCAGCGCGGCCGCGAAGTCCTCGGCGAACTCCCCGCCCTTGTCGGCCCCGGCGCGGCAGGCCTCGACGACGTCGGCCACCAGCTGCCCGCGGGTGTCCGCCGGCCACTCCAGCAGCCGCCCGATGGCCGCGGCCACGGTGGCCGGCTCCGGCTTGGCGGCGAGCTCGGCGCGGACCGGCTCCAGCGCGTCCACCCCGAGCGCGCCGAGCGCCCCGAGCACCTGCTCGGCGTCCTGGGGGCTGCGGCATCCGGCCAGCGCCTCGAAGTCGGTGAGCGCCATCAGGATCTCCGGCTTGGGCCAGTCGTCCACGTAGTTGCGGTTCGGGTCGCCGGCGGCCAGTCCGCGCGCCTGCTCGGCGGCGAACCCGGCCTCGGCCTGGGCCCGCGTCGGATGCGTCTGGATGGACAGCGCCTTGGCCGCCGACAGCACCTTGAGCAGGAACGGCAGCCGGTTCTTGAACCGGGCGGCGACCTGCGGCCCGAGCATCCCCACCGGGTCGGCCGAGACGAAGTCGAGCAGCGTGGCCTCACCGCCGTCGATGCGGGACGGCGCGGTCGGATGCGCGCCCATCCACAGCTCGGCCTCCGGCTTGCCGGAGGGCTCGCGGCCTAACAGGTCGCTGATGGCGCTGGGCGAACCCCACGCATAATGCTGGGTGGTGTTGGTGAGCCGATACACGCTGGAAAGGTTAGTGCCCCAGGGGCCCGCGCGCTGTTCGAGCTCAGGTCTTGTGCGTGTTTCGCGGGGCGGGCTATCGCTTGTCGTTCGGGGCGGCGGTTGTGGTGGGCGAGCGCCAACCAGCAAGCGCTAGTGGACGAGCGGGCTCACCGCGGCGGCGACGAACAGCAGCGCCAGATACATGTTCGAGAAGTGGAACAGCCGCATCGGCTGCAGCTCCACGCCGTCCTTGCCCGAGCGCGCCCGCAGGTCCAGCCGGTGCGCCTCGACCAGGAAGACCACGCCGAGCACGGCGGCGGCGATCGGGTAGACCAGGCCGGTGTGCCCGATCGGCCACAGCAGCAGCGAGCAGGCCACGGTCGCGTAGGAGTACCAGACGATCTGCTTGGTCACCTCGCGGGCCGGGGCCACCACCGGCAGCATCGGCACGTTCGCGGCCGCGTAGTCCTCGCGGTAGCGGATCGCCAGGGCCCAGAAGTGCGGCGGCGTCCACAGGAACACGACCATGAACAGCACCACCGGCGCCCACGCCAGGTGGTCGGTCGCCGCGGTCCAGCCGATCAGCGCCGGGAAGCAACCGGCCGCGCCGCCCCAGACGATGTTCTGCGGCGTGCGCCGCTTGAGCACCATCGTGTAGACGAGCACGTAGAAGGCGTTCGCCGCGAGCGCCAGGCCCGAGGACAGCCAGTTCACCGCCAGGCCCAGCCACAGCGTGGAGACGACCCCGAGCACGAGCCCGAACACCAGCGCGCTGTGCGGGCGCACCGAGGCGGCCGGCACCGGACGGCGCCGGGTGCGGCGCATCTCGGCGTCGATGTCGCGGTCGACGTAGCAGTTCAGCGCGTTGGCACTGCCGGCGGACAGATATCCGCCGATGGTCACCGCGATCACCGGCCACAGCGGCGGAACGTGGCGCAGCGCCAGGAACATCACCGGGATGGTGGTGACGAGCAGCAGCTCGATGATGCGGGGTTTGGTCAGGGCGACATACGCCTTGACCACCGCCATAGCGTGCCCGCCGCGTGCTCCGCCCGCCGCCTCCACAGAGGGACCCGCGGCCCGGGACGGAGCCGTGGTCGGGGGTGTCTCGACCGTGGTCAAAAGCCCGTCCTCCATGGATACCTGATTCGGACAACACGCAACTTTAAACCGTCCGCCTCCGCGCTCATGCGGCGGGTCGGTTTAACGCGCGTTGAGTCGCCGCGGCGATACGCACCGCACGTGTACGAGCACTGCACCACCCCTGTTCACCAAGGGTTGCCCACCCGTCTCCCACCGCCGCCCCAAAATCGGAGGCGCAAGCGCCACTATGTTTTGGCGTACGCGTCCCACCAGCTGACTCGGAACGCGATGCCCCTGAGGTCCGAGTAGGCTGGCGAAACGAGATCTGAATCATGTTGCGCAGGGGTCCCACCAGCTGTACCCGAGCGTGGGGCCCCGGCGCGTGAACTGCGAAGGAGCGCTTCCGGTGAGCACCGCAAGCACCGCAACCCCGTTCGAGTGGACCGACTTGGACAAGCGCGCTGTGGACACCGTCCGAGCCCTGGCCATGGACGCCGTCCAGAACACCGGTAACGGCCACCCCGGGACCGCGATGTCCCTGGCCCCGGCGGCCTACCTTCTCTTCCAGCGGCACCTTCGCTTCGACCCGGCCGACCCCCACTGGGTCGGCCGCGATCGTTTCGTCCTGTCTTGCGGGCACTCCTCGCTGACCCAGTACATCCAGCTGTACTACTCGGGCCTCGGTCTTGAGCTCGAAGACCTGAAGCACTTCCGCCAGTGGGGCTCGCTGACCCCGGGCCACCCGGAGTACGGCCACACCAAGGGCATCGAGGTCACCACCGGCCCGCTGGGCCAGGGCCTGTCGAACGCGGTCGGCATGGCGATGGCCACCCGCTACGAGCGCGGCCTGTTCGACCCGGACGCGCCGGCCGGGGAGTCCCCCTTCGACCACAACATCTACGTCTTCGCCTCCGACGGCGACCTGGAGGAGGGCGTCACCTCCGAGTCCTCCTCGATCGCCGGCCACCAGAAGCTCGGCAACCTCGTGGTGGTCTACGACGACAACCACATCTCCATCGAGGGCGACACCAAGGTGGCCTTCGGCGAGGACGTCCTGCACCGCTACGAGGCCTACGGCTGGCACGTGCAGCACGTGGACTGGCTGGCCGGCGGGGAGTACCACGAGGACGTGAAGGCCCTGCACGAGGCGCTGCTGGCGGCCGAGGCCGTGACCGACCAGCCCTCGATCATCCGGCTGCGCACCATCATCGGCTGGCCGGCCCCGAACCTGCAGAACACCGGCAAGGCGCACGGCGCGGCCCTCGGCGAGGCCGAGGTCGCGGCCACCAAGAAGGTCCTGGGCATGGACCCGGACAAGAGCTTCGTGGTCCCCGAGGACGTCCTGGCCCACGCCCGCGAGGTCGGCGCGCGCGGCGCGGCCGCGCACGCCACCTGGGACGCCGAGTTCGCGGGCTGGCGCACCAAGAACCCGGAGCGCGCCGGGGACTTCGACCGCATCGCCAAGCGCGAGCTGCCGGCCGGCTGGGCCTCCAAGCTCCCGACCTTCGAGGCGGGCAAGGACGTGCCGACCCGCAAGGCCTCCGAGGCCGTCATCCAGGCCATCGCCGAGTCGGTGCCGGAGCTGTGGGGCGGCTCGGCCGACCTGGCCGAGTCGAACCTGACCACGATCAAGGGCGGCAAGTCGTTCCTGCCCGCGGTCTACGGCGAGACCGAGTTCGGCGACTCCAGCCCCTACGGCCGCATCCTGCACTTCGGCATCCGCGAGCACGCGATGGGCTCGATCCTCAACGGCATCGCGGCGCACGGCAACACCCTGCCGTTCGGCGGCACCTTCCTGGTGTTCTCCGACTACATGCGCCCGGCGGTGCGCCTGGCCGCGCTGATGAAGCTGCCGGTCACCTACGTCTGGACGCACGACTCGATCGGCCTGGGCGAGGACGGCCCGACGCACCAGCCCGTCGAGCACGTGGCCGCGCTGCGCCTGATCCCGGGCATGACCGTGGTCCGCCCGGGCGACGCGAACGAGACCGTCGGTGCCTGGAAGGCGCTGATGGAGAAGCACACCGGCACCGACGACCACGGCCCGGTCGGCATCGCGCTGACCCGCCAGGGCATCCCGACCTTCGACCACGAGGCGCTGAACTCCTCGCTGGACGCGGTCGAGGGCACCGCCAAGGGCGGCTATGTGCTGGCAGAGGCCACCGGCGGCGCGCCGAAGGTGATCCTCATCGGCACCGGCTCCGAGGTGCAGCTCGCCATCCAGGCCCGCGAGGCGCTGGAGGCCGACGGCATCCCGACCCGCGTGGTCTCGATGCCGTCCACCGAGTGGTTCGAGGAGCAGGACGCCGAGTACAAGGAGTCGGTCCTCCCGGCCGCCGTCAAGGCGCGCGTCTCGGTGGAGGCCGGGGTCGGCGCGGGCTGGAAGCAGTACGTCGGGGACGCCGGCCGCAGTGTCTCGCTGGAGCACTTCGGCGCCTCGGCGGACTACAAGATCCTGTACCGCGAGTTCGGCATCACGGCCGAGGCCGTCGAGGCCGCGGCCCGGGAATCCCTGGCCGCCGCCGGCGCTTGATTTTTAGGTGAAGAGGGAGATGACGAGATGACGAACGAGAACCTGGACAAGCTGTCCGGCGCCGGTGTGGCGATCTGGCTGGACGACCTGTCCCGCAAGCGTCTGCAGACCGGCAACCTGGCCGACCTGATGGCGCAGAAGAACGTGGTCGGCGTGACCACCAACCCGACGATCTTCCAGAAGGCCATCGTCGGCTCCGAGGTCTACACCGACCAGCTCAAGGACCTCAGCGTCCGCGGGCTGACGGTCGACGAGGCGATCCGCATGATCACCACGGCCGACGTCCGCGAGGCCGCCGACGTGCTGCGTCCGGCCTACGACGCCTCCGACCGCCAGGACGGCCGGGTCTCGATCGAGGTCGACCCGCGCCTGGCGCACTCCACGGCGCCGACCGTGGCCGAGGCCAAGCAGCTGTGGTGGCTGGTGGACCGCGAGAACGTGTTCATCAAGATCCCGGCCACCCGCGAGGGCCTGCCGGCCATCACCGAGGTGCTGGCCGCCGGCATCAGCGTGAACGTGACCCTGATCTTCTCGCTGGAGCGCTACCGCGCTGTGATGGACGCCTTCCTGGCCGGCCTCGAGCAGGCCAAGGCGAACGGCCACGACCTGGGCAAGATCGCCTCGGTCGCGTCCTTCTTCGTCAGCCGGGTGGACACCGAGATCGACAAGCGCCTGGAGAAGCTCGGGAAGACCGAGCTCAAGGGCAAGGCCGGCGTCGCGAACGCCCGCCTGGCCTTCGAGGCCTACGAGGAGGTCTTCTCCTCGGACCGCTGGAAGGCCCTGGAGGCCGCCGGCGCCAAGGCCCAGCGTCCGCTGTGGGCCTCCACCGGTGTGAAGGACCCGGCGTACGTGGACACCATGTACGTAGACGACCTGATCACCCGCGGCGTGGTGAACACCATGCCGGAGGCGACCCTGGACGCCGAGGCCGACCACGGCAAGCCGACCGAGGACTCGATCCGCGCGCACTACGCCGACGCCCACAAGGTGATCGACGGCCTGGCCGAGGCCGGAGTCTCCTACGACGACGTGGTCCAGGTGCTCGAGGACGAGGGCGTGGACAAGTTCGAGGTGTCTTGGAAGGAGCTCCTCGAGGCGGTCCAGGGCGAACTGGACAAGCTCCGGTGAGCACTCTGCCGCATCACCCGAAACAAGGGGTAGGGCACCAGGGCTACCAGCTCTCCCAGGCAGAGAAGATTCTGCTGTCGCACGAGTCCTCCCCCGAGGGCTCGGCCAACCCGCTGCGCGACGCCGCGGACCGCCGTCTGCCGCGCATCGCCGGGCCCTGCGGCCTGGTGATGTTCGGCGTCACCGGCGACCTGTCCCGCAAGAAGCTGATGCCGGCGATCTACGACCTGGCCAACCGGGGGCTGCTGCCCCCGGGCTTCGCCCTGGTCGGGTTCGCCCGGCGGGACTGGGCCGACCAGGACTTCGCCGAGGAAGTGCACCAGGCGGTCAAGGAGCACGCGCGGACCCCGTACCGCGAAGAGGTCTGGCGCCAGCTCTCCGAGGGCTTCCGCTTCGTCTCCGGCGAGTTCGGCGACAAGCAGGCCTTCATGGAGCTGAAGGAGACCATCGACAAGCTCGACGCCGAGCGCGGCACCAACGGCAACCACGCGTTCTACCTGTCGGTCCCGCCGAAGTTCTTCCCCGGCGTGGTCGAGCAGCTGCACGAGGTCGGCCTGGACCAGGGGCCCGAGGGCTCCTGGCGCCGCGTCATCATCGAGAAGCCGTTCGGGCACGACCTGGCCTCGGCCCAGGAGCTCAACGCGATCGTGGACTCGGTGTTCCCGGCCAAGGCGGTCTTCCGCATCGACCACTACCTGGGCAAGGAGACCGTCCAGAACATCCTGGCGCTGCGCTTCGCCAACGAGATGTTCGAGCCGATCTGGACCCGGGACCACGTGGACCACGTCCAGATCACGATGGCCGAGGACATCGGCATCGGCGGCCGGGCCGGCTACTACGACGGCATCGGCGCGGCGCGCGACGTCATCCAGAACCACCTGCTGCAGCTGCTGGCGCTGACCGCGATGGAGGAGCCGGTGTCCTTCGACGCCGACGCCATCGCCGCGGAGAAGACCAAGGTGCTCTCGGCCATCCGGCTCCCGGACGACCTGGACACCTACACGGTCCGCGGGCAGTACGCGGCCGGCTGGCAGGGCGGCGAGAAGGTGGTCGGGTACCTGCAGGAGGACGGCATCTCGCCGGACTCGGTGACCGACACCTACGCCGCGGTGAAGCTGGAGGTGAACACCCGCCGCTGGGCCGGCGTGCCGTTCTACCTGCGCACCGGCAAGCGCCTGGGCCGCCGCGTCACCGAGATCGCGGTGGTGTTCAAGCGCTCGCCGTTCCTGCCCTTCACCCCGACGCAGACCGAGGAGCTGGGGCAGAACGCCCTGGTGATCCGGGTGCAGCCGGACGAGGGCGTGACGGTCCGCTTCGGCTCCAAGGTCCCGGGCACCTCGATGGAGGTGCGCGACGTGAACATGGACTTCGCCTACGGCGAGGCGTTCACCGAGTCCTCCCCGGAGGCCTACGAGCGGCTGATCCTGGACGTGCTGCTGGGCGACGCGCCGCTGTTCCCGCGCGTGGCCGAGGTCGAGCTGGGCTGGGAGGTCCTGGACCCGATCGAGGAGTACTGGGGCCAGCACGGCAAGCCGGAGCAGTACACCTCGGGCACCTGGGGTCCGGCCAAGGCGGACGAGATGCTCGCGAAGGACGGACGGAGCTGGCGGCGGCCATGATCAAGCACCTGGATTCCACCACCTCGGCGAAGATCGCCGGCGCCCTGATCGACATCCGCAAGGAGGCCGGGGCGGCCACCACCGGCGCGGTCCTGACCCTGGTGATCGAGACCGACGAACGGCACCACTACTACGCCCTGCGGGCCGCGCGTGAGGCCTCGCGCGCGCACCCCTCGCGCATCCTGGTCGTGATACCGCACCCGGAGCAGCCCTTCTCGGGGCTGGACGCCGAAGTGCGGGTGGGCGACGAGATGGGCCCGGGCGAGGCGGTCGTGATGCGCCTGAACGGCGAGCTGGCCGCGCACGCCGACGCGGTCGTGCTGCCGCTGCTGCTGCCGGACACCCCGGTGGTCACCTGGTGGCCCTCGGACTCCCCGACGGACCCGGCCGAGTCGGCGCTGGGCAAGCTGGCGATGCGCCGCATCACCGACGCCTCCGGCACGCACCAGCCGCAGCCGATCGCCGACCGGCTGCGCGGGTACTCCCCCGGCGACACCGACCTGGCCTGGACCCGCTGCACCCCGTGGCGCTCCATGCTGGCCGCGGCCCTGGACCAGATGCCCTGCATGGTGCAGAGCGTCAAGGTCACCGCCGAGATGGACAACGCCTCCTCGAACCTGCTGGCGGTCTGGCTGGGCTGGCGCCTGGGGGTGCCGGTCACACTGTCCACGGACACCGGCCCCGGCATCACCGGCGTGCACCTGGGCACCGACCGGGGCGAGATCAGCCTGACCCGCCCGGACGGGATGCTCGCGGTGCTCTCCATGCCCGAGCAGCCCGACCGGCACGTCGCGCTCAAGCGCCGCGAGCTGGCCGACCTGCTCACCGAGGAGCTCCGCCGCCTGGACGTCGACGAGACGTACGAGGAGGTGCTGCGGCACGTCACCGAGCGCGACGTGGCGCAGATCGAGGAGGTCGCGCCCAAGCCGGCCCAGCAGGCCACCATCACGATGGTCGCCGAGCCGGACGCCGGCCCCCTGGGCGAGCTGCCCAAGGAGTCGGTCGAGGAGGAGAAGGAAAAGCAGAACCTGGACATCGACAAGCCGCTGGGCGACGCTCCATGAGCGCCACTCCGGTCGTCATCGTCCACCGCGACGCGGAGGTCCTGGCGCAGGCTGTGGCGGCGCGGCTGATCACCCGGGTGCTTGACGTACAGGCGCTCCGCGGCGCCGCGCACGTCGTCCTGACCGGCGGCACCGTCGGCATCAAGACGCTGGCGGCGGTCGCGGCCTCCCCGGCGCGCGGCGCCGTGGACTGGTCCCGGGTCCAGCTGTGGTGGGGCGACGAGCGGTTCCTGCCCTCCGGGGACCCGGAGCGCAACGAGACCCAGGCCCGCGAGGCACTGCTGGACGGCCTGGTCGCCGAGGGACTGCTGCCGCCGGAGAACATCCACGCGGTGCCGGCCGCCGACAAGGCGGGCTTCACGCCCGAGGAGTCGGCGGAGCAGTACGCGGCGACGCTGGCCGACTTCGCCCGCGAGGGCGCGGACGTCCCGGCCTTCGACGTGCTCCTGCTGGGCATGGGCCCGGACGGCCACATCGCCTCGCTGTTCCCGGGCCACCCGGAGCTGTACGAGGACAAGCGCAGCGTGGTCGGCGTCCGCAACTCGCCGAAGCCCCCGCCGCTGCGGGTCTCGCTGACCCTGCCCTCGATCCAGGCGGCCGCCGAAGTCTGGGTGGTCGCCGCGGGCGCGGAGAAGGCGAAGGTCACGCACCTGGCGCTGTCCGGCGCCGGAACGGTGCAGATCCCGGCCGCCGGGGCGCTCGGGCGCGGGCGGAGCCTGTTCCTGCTGGACCGGGCCTCGGCCTCGGAGCTGCCCAAGGAGCTGGCGCCGTACTCGCTGAGCTGAGCTGAGTCGAGCTGGTCAGAACGCTGAGTGCCGCCGGGGTCTTCGGATCCCGGCGGCACTTTTTCTTTATCCGACCAGGCCATCACCCGGCGAGTGGCCTTGGAAGCGACTTCCTGATCACCCCTACGATCAGCCCATGAACACGCCGCCGCAGTCGCCCATCCGCATCGGCGCCCTGGCTCCCCTGAGCAAACCGGGCTGGGACGAAGCCGGCCGGCATCTCCTGGCAGGCCTCGAACTAGCTGTCAGCGACAGCGACATCCCCATCGAGCTCCTGGTCCGCGACACCGCCGCCGACCCCGACAAGGCCGCGGCCGCCGTCGACGAGCTCGCCGACCTCGGCGTGGCGGCGATCGTCGGCGAGTATCACAGCGTCGTGGCCCGCTCCGCCGCGGCCCGCGCCGACGCGCTCGGCGTCCCGTTCCTCTGCTCGTCGGCGGTCCTGGACACCCTCACCGAGCAGCCGACCGACTGGGTCGCCCGTATCGCCCCCGCACAGTCCCACTGCTGGCAGGTCTACGCCGACTTCCTGCTCGCCGCGGGCCACACGCGCATCGCCGTCGCCGCCCAGCCGACCGTCTACTGGGCATCCGGCACCCGCATCCTGCGCGCCCGCCTGGCCTCGCGCGGCGCCACCCTCGTCAAGGTCGGCATCACCGCGGCCTGTGCCGGTCTTGCCGCCAGCGGCGCGACCGCCCTGCTGCTTCTCGTCGGCACCCCCGAGCCGGCCGTGCCGATCGTCAAAGCGGTCCGTGCCGACCCCCGCCTGGCCGACCTGCTCATCGGCGCCCCGGCCGGCCAGCCGGAGTTCGCCGAATGGGCCGATTTGCTCGGTGCCGAGGGCACCGGCATCCCGTTCCTGAGCTACCTGCCCGACCGCCTCAGCCCGCTCGGCGCGCGCGTGGACGCCGCGCTCCGCGAGCGCCTGGCCGGAGCGCCGTCGTTCGTCGCCTTCGAGGGCTACGACACCATCGCCGTCCTGGGCGAGATCCTGCGTGCCCACGGCACCGACCGGAAGACCATCGCCGAGGCCTGGCCCCACGTCGCGCTCGAGGGCACCCGCGGCCCGATCCGGTTCTCGCGCGTCCCGGGCATCAGCGGCAGTGTCTGGCAATGGGCATGGCCGCCGGTGCAGGTCGTCGACCGCGATCCCGCCGACCCTTCGCGCATCCGGGTTCTCTACTCCGCGCCGCGCTCGTGAATCCGGCGGAACTCCTCTGACCACGGCGTCGGCCGCCGGTCGGCGCCGGTCCGCACGATCGTCCGCCGCCCGACCGCGTGCACCACGCCGCCGTCGCCGACGAAGCGGAACTCGTACACGCAGCTGGTCGTCCCGATCTTCACCACGCGCAGTTCCACGTCCAGCTCGCCGACCTCGGCGACCGGGACCCGGAACTCGACCTCGTACGCCTTCACCAGGTGCCGCATGTCCGGCCCCTCGATCAGCTCCGGACGGCTCTCGTACCAGGTGCTCAGGGCGCGCTCGGCGTGGATCGCGTAGCGGGCGTTGTGCAGGACGCCGACCTTGTCGAGCTCGTCGAACCAGACCCGGGTGCGGAAGACGTGCAGCGGCGGCTCGTTACCGCCGGCCTCGAGATCGTTCATAGCCTCAGCTGTACCTCAATCGCAGCCCGCGTTCCGGCCTCGAAGGCGCTGCGAGCACGTGATTCCAGCCACACGGCGACCCTACGCTGAGCGTCATGACAGCCAGCACACGGAGCCACACGCATCCGTTCCTGCCGTACACGCCCGAACGCCTCGACCAGGCTGAGGCGATCCGGCGCGGCGAGCAGTTCCACGCCCACCTCGATGCCCGCCGCAGCGTCCGCTTCTTCTCCCCCGATCCGGTCCCGGCCGAGATGATCGAACTGGCCGTGGCCGCCGCGAACACCGCCCCGTCCGGCGCCCACCAGCAGCCGTGGAAGTTCGTCGCCGTCGGCGATCCGGTGCTGCGGCACCGGATCCGCGAGGCCGCCGAGCAGGAAGAGCGCGTCAACTACGAGGGCGGCCGGTTGCCGGCGGCCTGGCGGGAAGCCCTCGGGCCGCTGGAGACCGACTCCGACAAGTCCTACCTGGACACGGTCCCGTGGATCGTCGTGGCCTTCGCGGAGAAGAGCACACCGCAGCCCGACGGCCACCTGCGCAAGAACTACTACGTCAACGAGAGCGTCGGCATCGCCTGCGGCCTGTTCATCGCCGCCCTGCACACGATGGGCCTGGCCACGCTGACCCACACCCCGAACCCGATGGCCTTCCTCACCGAGATCCTCCAGCGTCCCTCCTCCGAACGCCCCTACATCCTGTTCCCGGTCGGCTACCCGGCCGCCGACTGCGAGGTCCCCGCGCTCACCCGCAAGCCTCTGACCTCGGCGTTGGAGTTCTACGGCGGCTAGCCGCAGGCGCTGCTCTTGCCCCCTTCAAATTCTGAGAGTAGCTTTCATTTTGAAGCTACTGCCAAACGAAGGGGGCTCTCATGTCGGAGACGGAAGAGAAAGCAGTGGTCCCGCCGGGGACGGACGGCCGCAAGTGGTGGGCGCTCGGCGGCCTGGCGCTGAGCCTGCTGGTGGTCGGGCTGGACCTGACGGTGCTGAACGTCGCGCTGCCGACACTGGCCACGTCGCTGAAGGCCTCGACCAGCCAGCTGCAGTGGTTCGCGAACTCCTACAACCTGGCGCTGGCCATCGCGCTGCTGCCCGGCGGCCTGCTCGGCGACCGGTTCGGCCGCAAGAAGCTGCTGGTGATCGCGCTGGCGGCGTTCGGCGTGGCCAGCGGCTTCTGCGCCTTCGCCTCCAACGCCGGCGAGCTCATCGCCTGGCGCGCGGTGCTCGGTGTGGGCGCGGCGCTGCTGATCCCGCTGAGCATGAGCGTGCTGACCGTGCTGTTCACGCCGGAGGAGCGGCCGCGCGCCATGGGCATCTGGGCCACCGCCAACATGCTGGGCATCCCGCTCGGCCCGATCCTGGGCGGCTGGCTGCTGGACCACTACTGGTGGGGCTCGGTGTTCCTGATCAACCTGCCGGTCGTGGTGATCGCCCTGATCGCGGTGGTCTGGCTGGTCCCGGAGTCGCGCGCCGAGCGCAAGCCGCGCATCGACCTGCCGGGCCTGGCCACCTCGGCGGTCGGCTTGGCCGCGATCACCTACGGCCTGATCAAGGCCGGGGACACCGGCTGGGGCTCGGCCCAGGCGCTGGTCCCGCTGATCGGCGGGCTGGCGGTGCTGGCCTGGTTCGTCCAGCTTCAGCGCAGCCCCAAGCAGACGCTCATCGACCTGGAGCTGTTCCGGGCCCGCGGCTTCACCTGGGGCACCATCCTGGCCACCATCGTCAGCTTCGCGCTGTTCGGCCTGATGTTCACGCTGCCGCAGTTCTACCAGGCGGTCGAGGGCGCCGACGCGCTCGGCACGGGCCTGCGCCTGCTGCCGATGATCGCCGGCCTGATGGCCGGGGTCCGGATCGGGCAGCCGTTCCTGAAGAAGCTGGGACCGGCCCCGCTGATCGCCGCCGGCTTCCTGCTGCTGGCCGTCTCGCTGATGGTCGGTAGCACCACCGGCGTGCACGACGGCTACGGCTTCGTGGCGGCCTGGCTCACCGTCGGCGGCGTCGGCGTGGGCCTGGCCATGCCGATCACCATGACCGTGGCCCTGGACGAGCTCAGCGCCGAGCGCGCCGGGGTCGGCTCCGGCCTGCTGATGACCATCCGCCAGATCGGCGGCACCTGCGCGGTGGCGATCCTGGGCACGGTCCTGAACAGCCAGTACCGCAGCCACCTGACACCGGCCGTGGCCCACCTGCCGGCCGAGGCGGCCGCGGCGGCCACCCGCAGCGCCGGCTCCGGCGTCGCGGTCGCGGCGCAGCTGCACTCGCCCTCGCTCCTGGAGTCGGTGCGCTCGGCCCTGGTGCACGCCACGAGCATGACGATGTGGGTCAGCACGGGCTTCGCGGTGATCGGCGTCCTGGCCGCCACGCAGCTCCCGCGCCGGGCCCGAGTGAACGCCGGGGCGTCCGAGGCAGCAGAATCGAGTCGTGATCTCCTCAATGCCGCCGACTGACCAGACCTCGGCCTCGGCCCCGGCCCCGGCGCAGGCACCGGCGCCCCTGGGCCTGCGGGAACGCAAGAAGGCGCAGACGCGTGCCGCGATCCAGCGGCACGCGCTCCGCCTCTTCCGCGACGGGGGCTACAGCGCCACTACCATGGAGCAGATCGCCGCCGCGGCCGACGTGTCCCCGAGCACGCTGTACCGCTACTTCCCGACCAAGGAAGACCTGATCCTCACCGACGACTACGACCCGCTGCTCGCGGCGGCCTTCCGCGCCCAGCCCCCCGAAGTCCCGATCCTGCAGGCCTTCCGCGCCGCCGTCGACGCCGCCATGCTCCAGGTCCCGCCCGCCGACCAGGCCGAGGCCCTGGAACGCGCCCGCCTGAGCTACACCATCCCCGAAGTCCGGGCCCGCGCGATGGACCACATGTTCACCACCACGGACATGCTCGCCGACCTGTTCGCCGAACGCCTGAACCGCTCCCCCCACGACCTGGAGGTCCGCGTCCTGGCCGGCACCGTCATAGGCGCCCTGCTGGCCACCCAGCAACTGTGGCTCACGGACCCCGAAGCGGACATGTTCGCCATCCTCGACAACGCCCTGCAGATCCTGATCGACGGCCCGGGCCACCTCGTCCCCGGTCCGTCACAAGGAGCCTGACACGGGGTAACCTTCAGGACGTGGACATAGAACCGGCTCCCTGCCGCTGCCTGTTGTGCGCCCCCGCCAACCCCGACGAGGCCCGGTGGGACCCCCGCGACCGCGCGATAGCCCACAACGTGCGCGAACACGGCTGGCACATCATGGGCGTGACCGGCGACGACACCCCCGACTGGGCCTACTCGATCGGCATGTGGCACACCCACGGGGGCTACGACGTCTGCATGACGGGCCTGCCCGTCGAGAACGCCATGGCGCTGGTCGCCAAGATCGCGGTCCAGGTCCGCGAGGGCCGCGCCCTCGGCGCGGAGAAGCGCCGCCTGAACGTGATCGAAGGCTACGAAGTCGCCACCCGCCCGGTCCACAAGAGCTGGTACCCGGCCATGTTCGGCGCCGGCCTGGACTTCTTCCAGACCCCGCCGTGGCCGATCCTCCAGGCCGTCTGGCCGGACCGCCAGGGCCGCTTCCCCTGGGAGGAGGGCGCGGACCCCGAGCGCCGGGACCAGCAGCCCTTCCTGTGGCTGGACCGCAACGAGCACCCGGACAGCGTGTGGGTGTCGTCCTCGCTGACGCTGTAGCCGCCATGCCCAAGCCCCGCATCACCGTGGTCCGCGGCGACATCACCAAGCAGGACACGGACGCGATCGTGAACGCGGCCAATTCCTCCCTGCTCGGCGGCGGCGGAGTCGACGGAGCCATCCACCGCGCGGGCGGCCCGGAGATCCTCGAAGCCTGCCGCGCCCTCCGCGCCTCGCACTACGGCCGCGGCCTGCCCACCGGCCAAGCCGTCGCCACCACCGCCGGCCGCCTCCCGGCCCGCTGGGTCATCCACACGGTCGGCCCGGTGTACTCCCGCAACGAGGACCGCTCAGCCCTGCTGGCCGCCTGCCACACCAACTCCCTGAAAGTCGCGGACACCCTCGGCGCCAAGACCGTCGCCTTCCCGGCCATCTCCACCGGCATCTTCGGCTGGCCGATGGCCGACGCCGCGCGCATCGCCGTCGCCACCGTCAGGGCCGCCGCGACCGAGGTCGAGGAGGTGCGCTTCGTGCTGTTCGACGAGAGCGCCTACCAGGTCTTCGCCCAGGCACTCACCTCACCGACGCCACCGCCGTAGCCATCCGCTCGACCGCCTCGGTGAGGATGGCCGGCGACGTCGCGATGTTGATCCGCACGTGGCCGGCACCCCCGCTCCCGAACGGAATCCCCGAGTTCACCGCCACCCGGCCGCGTTCCAGGAACACCTGCGCCGGATCATCACCCAGCCCCAGACTCCGGCAATCCAGCCACTGCAAGTACGTCCCCGGCCCCGGACGCCACACCACGCCCGGCAGGTACTCGGCCAGCAGCCGCCCGAGCAGCACCCGGTTCTCATCAAGCCCGGCAAGCAGCGCATCCAGCCACGCGCCACCCTCCCGCAACGCCGCGACATGCGCGATCACGCCCAGATGACTCGGCCCGTGCCCCACCTCCTCCGGCATCCGCGCAAGATCCACCGCCGACGCCGGACCCGCGATCGCCACGGCCGCCTTCAACCCGGCGAGATTCCACCCCTTCGACGCCGACATGAGCGTCAGCCCATCCTCGGCCCCGGCCACACTCAGGTACGGCGTGAACTTCTCCCCCGCCGCCACCAACGGCGCATGAATCTCATCGGAGACCACCCGCACCCCGAACGCCGCGGTCAACTCGGCAACCCGCTCCAACTCCTCCCGCGTATACACCGCGCCGGTCGGATTCTGCGGATTGCACAGCAGGAAGGCACCCCGCCGCCCCTCACCCGCGAGCCGCCCGAACACCGCCTCCATCACCCCGAAGTCGATCCGGCCATCGCCACCCAACGGCGCCTCGACCACCTCCCGATCCATATGCGCCACAAAGTCGAAGAACGGCGGATACACCGGAGGGTTCACCACCACCGGATCCCCCGGCCCGGTGACCAGCTTCAGCATCTCCACGACGCCCAACATCACATCCGGCACAATCGCCGCCCGCTCCGCGACAACACCGTCCCACCCCCACCGCCGCACAGCGAACCCACCCAAAGCCTCCGCATACGAATCACCCAGCGGATACCCCGTATCACCCCGCCGCACAGCATCGACCAGCGCCGCGGCAACAGGCTCCGGCGTCGCCACATCCATCTCCGCCACCCACACCGGCAGCACATCCTCCGGATACTGCCGCCACTTCATACTGGTCCGAGTCCGAAGCTCGGCCAGACCGAGACGAGTCAAGGGATTCTCAACGCGAGGCTGCATAAGTCACACAGTAAGCGCGGTACCGCGCGCAGCCGAGGCCTCAATGCCGCATTTCCCACGGCCACGAAGGCCCGGCACGCTCCCGCCCTCACCCTGTCCGCGCCCGATCTCGCCGTCGGCACCTGGCTTCTCAAGCCCGCGCTGAAGTCCGCTTCTCATCTTCGCCAACCGGCCCTCAGGACTCCAGCGCCCGCGTCCGCCACCAGCACCCGGACAAGTCCAGCCGCCCGTCGCCCGCCGTCATCGCGCCTCATCCCCGCCATCGACCTTCGGCATCGCTGCGCTCTTGCTCTCAGGTCTGCGCGATCCAGTCCGCCACCCTGCCGCCCTGCAGGCCCATAGCCTCATCCTCTACCAGGCCTGATATCTCCCTCACCCCACTCCCACCTCACACCCAGCCCGTATCACCTCCTCCACCAACCACTTCATCCCACCGTCCTGATACATCCGCCGCGACCCGACCACCACATGCCGGAACCCGACCCGCACCAGCTCCGCGATCGTCTCCCGAGCCTCGGCGGCCCCGTCCTCCGCCACGATCACCTGTACCGAGCGCACCACCTCGCTCGGATCCCGCCCGACCGCCGCACAGTGCCGGTCCAGCGCCCGCGAGCGCTCGGCCAGCGACTCCACCGAGTTGTGCGGCGGCCCGGGTATGTTCCAGATGTCGGCGTGCTCGGCCACCACCCGCAGGGTCCGGTCTCCCCATCCGCCGATCAGCAGCGGCGGGCCCGCCGGCTGGACCGGCTTCGGCGCGTTCCGGGTCCCGGCCAGGGTGGTGAACGGCCCCTCGAAGTCGAACGCGTCCTGGGTCCACATCCTCCGCAGGATGGTCACCGTCTCGACCAGGCGCGCTATCCCCTCGCGCGGGCTGATCAGCGGTATGCCATACGCGGCGTACTCCATCACCCCCGGGTTCTCGCCCGGGATGCCGCCGGTGTCCGCGGGCTGCACCGTCCCGCCGACGCCCAGGCCCATGATCAGGCGGCCGCCGGAGATCACGTCCACCGTCGTCGCCATCTTCCCCAGCACCGCCGGCGGGCGGAAGCGGTTGCTCGTCACCAGCAGCCCCATCCGCAGGCGCGATGTCTGCCCGGCCAGCGCCGCGAGGGTCGTCCACCCCTCCAGCGCCGGTCCGCCCCGGTCGCCGGCCAGCGGCATCATGTGGTCCCACAGCCAGGCGTCGGCTATCTCCGGTATCTCGTCGGCCTCCTGCCACACGCGGCGTATGTCCTCGTACGAGACATGCATCGGCGTGGTCTTGATGCCCATCCTCAACTCCATATCGTCACCGTACCAAATCATCAGCCGCAATGACGATCAGCGAGCGGGTACAGTACTCCGTATGGCCGAACTGCTCACCTCCCGACTCGGCTACCTGCTGAAGCACGCGCAGCTGAACTTCTCGCAGTCCGGGGCCCGCGCCCTGGAGCCGCTGAACATCACCGGCCGCCAGCTCGCCGTGCTGGTCGTCCTCGACGCCGCGGAGCCGCTGTCGCAGCTCGACGCGGCCAAGGAGCTCGGCGTCGACCGCACCACGATGGTCGCGCTGGTCGACGAGCTCGAGGACAAGGGTCTGGTGGAGCGCCGCCGCAGCCCCGATGACCGCCGCAAGAACATCGTCGAGCTCACCGCGCACGGCAAGTCCACGCTCGCCGAGGGCGAGCGCCGCCATCAGGAGACGGAGAAGGCGTTCCTGGCCGGCCTCACGCCGATCGAGGCCGAGCTGTTCGTGCGCATCCTGAAGCAGCTGGCCGCCGACGCCGAAGCGCCGGACGGCCGGCCCGAAGAAGGAAAGTAGAGGCTAGGCCCCGACCAGGGCCCGCCGCGACAGCTGGTCAGCCAGCCGTGTCGTCTCCGGCAGCCGGAATTTGGTCGCCAGCCGCAGCGCCAGCCGCGTGGCGTCGCCCACCGTGATCAGGTGCCCGGGCGAGACGTACACCGGCTTCGTCGAGAGCTGCGTGCGCAGCACCGCCCCGACCACCTCCCCGCCGTGCACCAGGTCCGCGGCCTCGCCGCGCTGGATCCCCGGCTCGGCGGCCCGCCCGACGAACGCCGTCTTCGCCACCCCCAGCGCCGGCTTCCCGGCCAGCACCCCGAGGTGGCACGCGAGCCCGAAGCGCCGCGGGTGCGCGATCCCGTACCCGTCGCAGACCAGCACATCCGGTTCGACCGACAGCCGCCCCAACGCGGTGATCAGCGCCGGCATCTCCCGGAACGCCAGGAGCCCGGACACGTACGGGAACTCGACGTCCATCACGGCCGTGGCCATGTCCTCGACCGCGAGGGTGTCGGCGTCGAGCACCACGACCGCCCCCGCGACCCGCGAGGAGTCGATCGCATAGGCCACGTCCAGCCCCGCGACGTACCGGAACGGCGCCAGCGGCGCGGACACGTCCACGCGCCCGGCCAGCCGTTCCTGCTCCGCCTCGGCGTCCTCCGCCGTCCGCGGCCACTTCTCATGCGTGATCAGCACAGCCCATCCCCCTGTTTCCCCGTCCGCGTCCGGCCGGCTGACCGGGGCCCCCGTTGGTCCCGGTCGGCCGGACGCGCCGACGGCGGCGCCACGGCTCCGTGGTCAGACCCGCTCCCGCACCGCCTTCACGATCTCGGCGACGGCCTCGTCGACCGGCACCCCGTTGTTCTGCTCCCCACTCCGGTACCGGAACGAAACTGCGGCCTTGGCCACATCGTCGTCGCCGGCCAGCAGCATGTAGGGGATCTTCTGCTTCTGCGCGTTGCGGATCTTCTTCTGCATGCGGTCGTCCGAGGCGTCGATCTCGACCCGGATCCCCTCGGCGCGCAGCTTGGCCGCCACCAGCTCCAGGTACGGCACGTGCGTGTCGGTGATCGGGATCCCGACCACCTGCACCGGCGCCAGCCAGGCCGGGAACGCGCCGGCGTAGTGCTCGGTGAGCACCCCGAAGAAGCGCTCGATGGAGCCGAACAGCGCGCGGTGGATCATGATCGGCCGCTGCCGCGACCCGTCGGCGGCCTGGTACTCCAGGTCGAACCGCTGCGGCAGCTGGAAGTCCAGCTGGATGGTCGACATCTGCCAGGTCCGGCCGATGGCGTCGCGCGCCTGCACCGAGATCTTGGGGCCGTAGAACGCCGCGCCGCCCGGGTCCATGACCAGTTCCAAGTCCTCGCCCTCGGCGACCTCGCGCAGCGTGTCCGTGGCGAGTTCCCACTCCTCGTCGCTACCGACGTACTTCACCGGGTCCTTGGTGGACAGCTCCAGGTAGAAGTCGTTCAGACCGTAGTCGCGCAGCAGGTCCAGGACGAACCGCAGCAGGCTGACGAGCTCGTCGCGCATCTGCTCGCGGGTGCAGTAGATGTGCGCGTCGTCCTGCGTGAGTCCGCGGACCCGGGTCAGTCCGTGCACCACACCGGACTTCTCATAGCGGTACACGGTGCCGAATTCGAACAGCCGCAGCGGCAGGTCGCGGTAGGACTTCCCGCGCGCCCGGTAGATCAGGTTGTGCATCGGGCAGTTCATCGGCTTCAGGTAGTACTCCTGCTTGCCGTGTCCCTCGTCCAGCACCATGGGCGGGAACATCCCGTCCTTGTACCAGTCGAGGTGGCCCGAGATCTCGTACAGGTTTCCCTTAGTGATGTGCGGCGTGTTGACGAACTCGTACCCGGCTTCTTCGTGCCGCTTACGGGAGTAGTCCTCCATGACCCGACGGATGGTGCCGCCCTTGGGGTGGAAGACCGGCAGACCGCTACCGAGCTCGTCCGGGAAGGAGAACAGGTCCAGCTCCGCACCGATCTTGCGGTGGTCGCGCTTCTCGGCCTCGGCCAGGAACTCCAGGTGCGCCTTGAGCGCGTCCCGGGACTCCCAGGCGGTTCCGTAGATGCGCTGCAGCTGCGGGTTCTTCTCGCTGCCGCGCCAGTAGGCGGCCGCCGAGCGCATCAGCTTGAAGGCCGGGATGAACCGGGTCGTGGGCACGTGCGGGCCCCGGCACAGGTCCTTCCAGCACAGGTCGCCGGTCTTGGCGTCCAGGTTGTCGTAGATGGTCAGCTCGCCGGCGCCGACCTCGACGTCCACGCCCTCGCCGGCGTCGTCGGAGGAGGCCTTGCCCTTGAGCCCGATCAGCTCCAGCTTGTAGGGCTCGTCGGCGAGTTCCTTGCGGGCGTCCTCATCGGCGACCGGGCGCCGGGAGAACAGCTGCCCCTGCTTGATGATCGCCTGCATCCGGCTCTCGAGGGCCTTCAGGTCCTCGGGCGTGAACGGGCGCTCCACGTCGAAGTCGTAGTAGAAGCCGTTGCGGATCGGCGGGCCGATGCCGAGCTTGGCCTCCGGGAACGCCTGCTGCACGGCCTGCGCCAGCACGTGCGCGGTGGAGTGGCGGATGATCGCCCGGCCGTCCTCGGAGTCGGCGGGGACCGGCTCGACCAGGTCATCGGCCTTGGCCAGGGTGGCGAGGTCGACCAGGCGGGTCCCGGCCGCGTCGGTCAGGCGGGCGGCGACAACCGAGCGGTCTCCCCCGAACAGGTCCGCCAGCGTCGTGCCGACCGTGACCGTCCGCTCGTCCCGGCTGGGGCCGTCGGCGATCGTCACTGCGAAGTCGGACACTGGGCGCTCCTTCAAAGGGGTCAACTGGCTTGGCCAACAAGCCGAACAGGAGAAAACTTTACCGACCGCCGTGGGTACTTCGCGCGACAGTAGTACCGGAGCGGTCCCGGGCCCCGTTGGAACGCCCTGTTGAATCAATGTTCTACGTGCTGTCGCCATCCATTCACGAACGGTGCCTACGGTGGCGATGTGGGGAGGACAACTGAACGTAAGACACCGAGCAGGCTCCAGCTGTGGACCGGATCCATCATGGTCCTCGCGGCTGCGGCGCTGATCACGGGGACGGTGGCAGTAGCGGACACGCAGCACGGCGTGAACCGCGTCGGGCGGGAGACCGCGCCGCTGGCGCAGTCCGCCTCCGACCTGTACTTCGCGCTCAGCGACCTGGACTCGCAGACCGCGCGCCAGATCCTGACCATCGGGGACAGTGATCTGGACACCGAGCAGGGCGACGCCCAGGCCACCGTGAACAGCCGGGTCGCCGAGATCGACGCGGACCTGCGCCAGGCCATCGGGGGCACGTCCGACCCGGCGGTCCAGGGCCAGTTCCAGACCATGCTGGACAAGGTCACGCTCTACCACGACCTGTCCGCCACCGCGCTGTCGCTGGACCAGCTCTCGACAAACGCCGCCAAGGGGCACCCGGACCCCGTCGCGCTGGCCTACTACAGCCGCGCCACCGACGTCATGCACTTCGACCTGCTGCCGGTCGCGGCCCAGATCCGCGACTCCTACGCGCACCAGCTGACCGACTCGGCCAAGAGCGAGAACGACTCGTGGTCCCTGGACACGATCCTGGTGGTCGTGACCACGCTACTGCTGCTCGCGGCCTTGATCGTCTTCCAGGTGAGGCTGTCCCGCATGTTCCACCGGACGCTGAACCCGTTCCTGGCCCTGGCCACCGTCGCCACGGCGGTCTTCCTGGTGTCCGGCCTGAGCATGACCGCGCAGCAGAGCGACCGCCTGAAGAGCGCCGTCGACCAGCACATGGACCCCTACCTCGGCATCCAGCACGCCCGCGCGGTCTCCTTCGACGCGGTCGGCGCCATGGTCCGCTACACCGTCGCGCCGAACTTCGGCTACGACCGCGGCTACACCGCAGACGTGGCCGCGCTGAACGGCACCGCCGGCGCCCCGGGACTGCTCAGCAGCGGCCTCACCGACACCGACCAGGCGCTTTCCCGACGCGCCGGCACCGATTGGGCATCGGTCCAACGCGACGCGGGTAAAATCAAGAGCGAGGCCGACGGCGGCGACGTGGACTCCGCGCTCACCGAGGCGACCGGCATCGCCGGAGGTCAGCTGGGTCAGGACTTCTACGCCCTGGACACCCACCTCGGCCAGGCCGCGGACACGCAACTGCGAGCCTTCCAGGCCACCATGAGCGACGCGCAGTCGGGTGCCTCGGGCTGGGGCGCGGTGCCGGCGGTGCTGTTCGGCGCGGTGATGGCGCTGACCCTGGCGGGAGTCTGGCGGCGGCTCGCCGAATACCGCTGACACGCCGATCTGCGACACCGACAATCTGCCGCGCCGGGAAGATCCCGGTTACCATAAGAATTCGTATACAGATCGAGGAGGGTGCGAACGCCGGTCGGCGGGCACCGACACCGCGTCCTTTCGTGGAAGGACCGCCATGATCACTGCGCTCGTGAGTGCCCTCATCGCCGCCGCGGCGGCGGGAGCGGCAGCCTTCGGTGCCTCGCTGCGCACCGTGAAACAGTACGAGCGGGGCATCGTCTTCCGCTTCGGCCGGGTCCTGGACAACGTCCGGCAGCCGGGCCTGACCCGGATCATCCCCGGCGTGGACCGGCTGCGCACGGTCAACATGCAGGTCGTGACCATGCCGGTGCCGGCCCAGGAGGGCATCACCCGGGACAACGTCACGGTGCGGGTGGACGCGGTCGTCTACTTCCGGGTCGTCGACCCGGCCCGCGCGCTCATCTACGTGCAGGACTACAAGTACGCCGTGTCGCTGGTCGCCCAGACCTCGCTGCGCTCGATCATCGGCAAGAGCCTGCTCGACGACCTGCTGTCCAACCGCGAGCCGCTGAACCAGGGCATGGAGCTGATGCTCGAGACCCCGGCGACCGGCTGGGGCGTGGAGATCGACCGGGTCGAGATCAAGGACGTGGCGCTGCCGGAGTCGATGAAGCGCTCGATGGCCCGCCAGGCCGAGGCCGACCGCGAACGCCGGGCCCGCATCATCACCGCCGACGGTGAGTACCAGGCCTCCAGCAAGCTCTCCGACGCCGCCCGGATCATGGCCGAGACCCCGGCGGCCCTGCAACTGCGGCTGCTGCAGACGATCGTCGAGGTCGCCGCGGAGAAGAACTCGACGCTGGTCCTGCCGTTCCCGGTCGAGCTGCTGCGCTTCCTGGAAAGCGCCGGCGGCGCGGCTCCCGCCCAGGCGGTGAAGGCCGCCCAGAAGGCGGTCGACGCGCTGACCTCGGACCAGCCCGAGCCGGTGGAGACCGGGTCGGAGTCGATCGCGATCGAGGGCGGAGAGTCCGAAGACGCCGCCCCCGCTGAGCAGACTCCCACCGCGGATCCGGCTACCGACATGGAGCCCCCGGCCGACGCCATCGCCAGGCCGTTGACCGAGCCGCTGGTCGAGGCACCGCACTGGAAGGATGTGCCGGACTCTTAAGAGCCCGGCAGCGCTGAGCCCGGAGCTCTCTCCAAGCCCGGGCCCGGTCGTCGCCAAAAAACAAACATGCAGGATTGTTTTTGGTTTCCCGGCCTGGCAGGCTGGCGGACATGAGCTTCGTGGAGCCCGAGGAGCGCGTGGCGCTCCGCCAGGCGGTGCGCGACCTGGCCAAGCGGTACGGACCGGACTACGTGCGCAAGCAGGCCAAGGCCGGCTTGAAGTCGACCGAGCTGTGGGACGAGGTGGGCCGGGCCGGCTATCTCGGGGTGAACCTGCCGGCCGAGTACGGCGGCGGAGGCGGCGGCATGGCCGACCTGGCGGCGGTCGGCGAGGAACTGGCCCGGGCCGGCTGCCCGCTGCTGCTGATCGTGGTGTCCCCGGCCATCTGCGGCACCATCATCAGCCGCTTCGGGACCGAGGAGCAGAAGCGCAAGTGGCTGCCCGGGATCTCCGACGGCTCGTTCAAGATGGCCTTCGGCATCACCGAGCCGGACGCCGGCTCCAACTCGCACAAGATCACCACCACGGTACGCCGCGACGGCGACGAGTGGATCCTGTCAGGACAGAAGGTCTTCATCTCCGGCGTCGACGAATCCGACGCGGTCCTGGTGGTGTCCCGCACCAAGGACGCCGCCACCGGCGACCTGAAGCCGGCCCTCATGGTGGTCCCCACCGACGCCCCCGGCTTCACCAAGACCATGATCGAGATGGAGATCGCCGGCCCGGAGAAGCAGTTCCAGCTCTTCTTCGACGACGTCCGCCTGCCCGCCGACGCCCTGATCGGCGACGAGGACGCAGGCCTGCTCCAGCTGTTCGCGGGCCTGAACCCGGAGCGCATCATGGCCGCGGCCTTCGCGATCGGCACCGCCAAGTACGCCCTGGACAAGGCCGCCGACTACGCGAAGACCCGCACAGTCTGGCGCGATCGCCCCATCGGCACCCACCAGGGCGTGGCGCACCCGCTGGCCCAGGCCGCGATCCACGTCGAACTGGCCAAGGTGATGACGCAGAAGGCCGCCTGGCTCTACGACAGCGGCGACGACTTGAGCGCCGGCGAGGCCGCGAACATGGCGAAGTTCGCCGCGGCCGACGCCGCGGTGGAGGCCGTCGACCAGGCCATCCAGACCCACGGCGGCAACGGCCTGGCCACCGAGTACGGCCTCGCGCCCCTGCTCGTGGCGACCCGGGTGACACGGATCGCACCGGTCAGCCGGGAGATGATCCTGAACTTCGTCGCGCAGCACACGCTGGGACTGCCGAAGTCGTACTAAGGGCGCGTTTCAGAAGTCAGCTGACGGCTTGGCGCCGTTGCGAGCGGCCATCCAGATGGTGACGTCCTTTGGCGATGCGGCCGATGTCGTTCTGGATGGTCAGCTCGTGCTCGCGGTGGCGAACGTCGCGCAGTTCGACCTCATAGCCGCCCTCGTCCAGCAGCGATACCGATACGTACCAGGCCGGGCCGTCGGCATCGGGCTGGATGACGACGAATGTGTTGTCGGCGTGGTTCAGGTCGCCGACCATCATGAACAGCGCGTCTTCAGACGGGTCGTCGATGCCGTCGCCGTTCTCGGCATCCGCGCGGTAGTACGAAGCGGGCATCGACTCCCCCGAGGTTCTGGCAATCCGGTCGCGACCAGCATTCCAGGTCGCGACCGGAGATCACAGCCCGTCACCGCCACCGGCAACAACGGCTCCAACACCGCCCACTGCGCATCACTCAAGTCCCCTCGTGCTAGGCCGCAGGACCCGAATACCAGCGCCCTTTCTCGTAACAGAATGACAGAAACCTCCCACAGTCGGCAATGTCCGATTACAGTGGATTCGAGCACGAAAGTTCGAATCCACCGGGAGGGATCTCATGTCCGCCATCAGCAACCTGCCGCACCCCCGCACCACGTTCCCGGGCCCGGCCGCGGTACCTGACCTCACCGAACGCGTCGACGACCTCGACGCCCTGATCTGGGCCGCGGCCCGGGCCACCGACGACCCGCAGCTGGCCGTCGTCCGGGCCCGGGAGGTCGCCGAGTCCGTCTTCATAGGGCTCGTCCTGACCATCGGCTCCGGGGCGCACCGGCTCAACTGCTCGGTGCCGACGCCGTCCGGCCCCGTCACCGCGGGCGAGGATCTGCGGCTGGACATCGCCACGGAGATCCCGGCGGTCGGCCTGCCGGCCTCCGGCGCCGAGCGCGAGCTGTGCGAGCTGTTCGCGCTGGCGCACGTCAGCGGCGCCGATGCGACGCTGATCCTGCGCTCGCGTCCGCTCCTGGAGCCGGACGCCGGCTCCGGAGCCCCCGGATACGTGGTGCGGGGCTGGCGCATGGCCGGCGGCACGACCACGCCGATCGACGCCGCCGGGATGTTCGCGTTCTGTTGTTCCGAGGCCAGCAGCGGCGAGCCGCTGCCCCTGGACCCCAGCACCCGCTACGTCGACGCCCAGGCGCTGGTCACGCCACCGGGGCCGGGCTGAGAGCCGCTCACCTCGTCCGGCGCGTCAGGAGCTTGTTCCCCTCGGCCGCGGCGGGCGCATGAGAGCACCGCGTCCGCCGACTCAGTGAGCCGTGGTGAGCCAGTCGGAACGGTAGGCCGACCAGTCGGCCGGGGTCGCGGCGAAGTCGACGTACAGCGCGACGCCGAACGGCCGCGCCGGCGGATGCGCACCGAGCCCCAGGCGGATGCCGTCCAGTGCCGCGGGCATGGTCTCGGCGTCGACCCAGTGGCCCGGATCGTGGGTGTGGAAGGCCGGGACCCCCATCAGCAACTGGACGTTCGAGGGCACCGCGCTCAGAGCCACCTGTGTCTGCCGGGCGACGTAGCCCCGGTAGGCCCACGCCGTGGGCAGTGAGGTGTCGTAGGCCATGACCGCCACCTGGTCGCAGTCCACCGCGACCCGGCGGAGGTAGTCCTGGGACCACCACTTCGGATGCCCGGCCAGGAGGTCGCCGGGGAGCCGGAAGCCGGTCATCGGTTCCACCTGGGGCACCGACACCGAGAGCAGCGCGTGGTGGGACGCGGTGACGGCGTGCGCCGCGCCCACCACGTCGAGGAAGCCGGAGTCGCCGTCGGCCACCGGCTCGAAGTCGAAGTGGACGCCGTCGAAGCCGCGGTCCAGCGCGGCGCCCACGCCCGCCACTATCCGGCCTCTGGTGGCGGCGTCGTCCAAGTGCAGGCTCGTCCCGCCGACGACCTGCCCGAGCCAGGCCTGGACCCGCACCCCGGGGAGCTCCCGGTGGACGGCGTCGATGAACCACTCGGCCTTCGGGCTGCGCGCCGGGTTCAGCGAGCCGTCCATCTCGAAGGGGCCGTCGTGCACGAACAGATCCTTGATACCTGAAGAGCGAACCTGGTCCACCAGGGCCTGCAGGTCGGCGTCGGTCTTGGGCGCCCCGGCGCTGCCGGGCTGCCACCCGACCCAGGCGTGGCCCAGCCACAGGGCGTCGTCGCCGGTGCTGTGCGCGGCGGCCGGGGGCGTGCCGGCGCCTTCCACGAACAGCGCCGCGCCGGTGACCCCGACCAGTGTCCCCAGCAGGGTGCACAGCGCCACCAGCGCTGCCAGCGTCCTGCGCGACCAGCGCGGCAGGCGCCGGTACCAGGCCACGGGCCGCTTCAGCGGATCGCGCCGCCGGGGCTCCGGTATCGGATCGGGCTCGACCGCGCGCTCAACCGCCGACTCAACCAAAGGGGCGCCCTTTCCGGCGGGCTTCCGGCGCCGTCGCCGCCCCGCCTATGTGCACACCGGCTCCGACCCCAGTCCGGTCAATTCAGCCGACAACCCAGACGACGCGACAACCACCGACACCGGTTCCCAGCGCGCCTCGGCCGCACGCAGCGCGGCCACCCGCACCGTCGAGCGCCGATCGAGCAGCAGCCACGCCGGCACGCCGACCGCACCGAGCAGCAGGCTCGCCCACAGCACCGCCGAGGCCCCGACCGCGCTCAACGCCCACCCGCCCACCAGCGGCCCGACAATCCCGGCGACGCTCCAGGCCAGCGTCGACATGCCCTGATACCGCCCGCGCATGTGCGCCGGCGCCAGGTCGGCACCCAGCGCCATCTGCGGCGGCGTGTTCCCGATCTCCGCGATCGTCCACACCACCACCGAGGCCGCGTAGACCCCCATGGGATGCCCCACCGCCGAGATCAGCAGCGGCACCGCGAACCCGGCTCCCATCAGGAACGACGAGGCGGCCAGCACCGAGCCGTGCGTGTAGCGGCGCATCCAGGACGTCATCGGAAGCTGCAGGACCCCGATGAGGATGCCGTTGAGCGCCGCGACGGCACCATAGGCACCGGGTCCCAGGCCGTCCTGGCCCATCATGATCGGCTGCACCGTCTGCGCCTGCGAGTAGATGACAGCCCCGACCAGCACCGCTCCCAGGAACCCCAGGAAGACCCGGTCCCGCAGCACATCGGCCAGCCTGCCGACCCGCTCGGACGCCACATCTCCGGTACTCCCCGAATGGTCCCCAGCACCGGGCCCGACGACCGGCCGCGTCTCCGGCACCGTGAAGAAGACGACGACCGCGCACCCCACGTTCGCCAGCGCATCGCCCATGAACAGCAGCGAATATCCGTGCGAGGCCACAGCACCGGCCGACAGCATCGCCACGGCGAACCCCAGGTTGATCGCCCAGTAGTTGAGCGCGTAGGCCCGCCCCCGATCCGCCGACGGCACGATGTCCGCGATGATCGCCCCGGTAGCCGGCCGCGTCGCGTTGTTGGCCAACCCGGCCAGGAACGCCAGCACCGCGATCAGCCACACCGCATGCACCGACCCGAGCGCCACCAACGTCACCGCCGACGCCACCAGCGCCCCCAGCAACGTGCCCCGCCGCCCCACCCGGTCAGCCAGCACACCCCCCACCACCGCCGAAACCGCGGCCCCCACCGCGTTCAACGCCGCGACAAACCCCGCGAACGCCGCCGAGTGCCCCAACGACCGCGTCAGGTAGTACGACAGAAACGGCGCGACAAACGCCCCCGTCCGCGCCACCAAGGTACTGACCCACACCCACCAGAAAACGCGCGGCAGCCCCCCGACATCCAGCACACGCAGCACCCTCGCCCGCACAGCCCACCCCAGTCCACACCGCCGACCCGCAACCCGCCATGCGCCCGGTAATCACCGCCACGCCCCGCGAGACGTTACCGACGCGGTCTGACAAGCGCACCGACTTTTCGGCGGAGGACGACTCCCCAGAATCCGGCCAGCCAACAGAATCCAGCCAGCCAACGACAAAGGGCCCGGATCCGTAGATCCGAGCCCTTTGCACAAGTGGGCGATACTGGGATTGAACCAGTGACCTCTTCCGTGTCAGGGAAGCGCTCTCCCGCTGAGCTAATCGCCCGTGCTGTATTACATTGTCCTGCTCACTGCTGGCCTTGCGGTCCTGCTACCTGCCGTCGTGCGAGGTGGTGACGGGATTTGAACCCGTGTAGACGGCTTTGCAGGCCGTTGCCTCGCCTCTCGGCCACACCACCGTGGGAGTGGGCTCGATCAGGCGTGGAACACGGTACCCGACCAGCCTTCCAACCGAGCGGATGACGAGACTCGAACTCGCGACCCTCACCTTGGCAAGGTGATGCTCTACCAACTGAGCCACATCCGCATGTGCTTCCGGGGCGTTAGCTCGGTTTCCCTTGCTGCGCCCCCTGGCGACACCAAGAACTGTAGCGGATAGGGGCGGGGATCCAAAAACCATTCCCCTCAGGGGTCACAGGGTGGGGTTGAAATCACTGTGAAGCGGGGCAGAACGGTGTCCATGGTCTCACTGCGCGATCATGCCGATACACTGAGTCGCCATTCGTTCGGGTGGTTCGGCGGTGGTGGACCACCGTGGTGCTGGTCGGCGCGGCGACGATGGTGCGGGCCGGTCGGCGGGTCGGCGGTCGGTTCGGGTTTCGGGTGTGGACGGGAAGAGGTACGGGGATGGCTCGGCTGAGGCGGCGGGTCGCACGGATGGCGGCGTGGGGCGCCGGCGGGGTGCTGACGGTGGCCGGGGTGGCTGCGGCCACGGCTCTGGGAGCGCCGGCGTCGCCCGTGGCGGCCACGCTGCGGCCGATTCCTCGGATCGTCGGGGGCGCGGCGGCACCGGAAGGTGCGTATCCGTTCATGGCGGCTTTGCAGCAGTGGGTCGGCAACGGTTACCTCACCATCTGCGGCGGGACGCTCATCGCGCCGGACGAGGTGCTGACCGCGGCGCACTGCGTGGATCAGTGGTCGGTCGGGCAGACGGCCGGAGACGGGGAGGCCAAGGAACGCATCATCGTGGGGCGGACTGTGCTCAGCGGCAGTGACGGCGCGATCCGGGTGCCGCAGGCCATCCGCGTCGACGCGTCCTGGGATTCGGCCACCGAGGTCGACGACGCCGCGATGGTGCAGCTGGACTCGCCGATCGCCGGCGTCGTCCCGCCGACCATGCCGACCTCCGGCAACCAGGCCTACGAGCAGCCCGGGATCCCGGCGCGGGCCATCGGCTGGGGCAGCACCCAGCCGCAGGGACCGGCCGACGTCGGCGGCGGCGTCTACCCGGACGAGCTGCGCCAGGTGGACCTCCCGCTGGTCGGCGACAGTCCCTGCCAGAGCGTGTTCGACGGCGTCCGCAATCCCGCGCTCTACCCGCAGGAGATGCTCTGCGCCGGCGGCGACGGCCGGCACGACGCCTGCACCGGCGACAGCGGCGGTCCGCTGCTGAGCCCGCTGCCCGGCGGCACCTGGGAGCTGATCGGCGTCACCAGTTGGGGCAACGGCTGCGCGGTGCCGGGCACGCCCGGCGTGTTCACGCGTTTGTCGGCGCCGGACATCCACTCCTTCGTGGCGAGCGCGGGCGGGGCGGGCGACTTCGGCCCGTGACGGTCGGCCGAGGCCGGGACGAGCGGGAAGATCGGGCAGGACGATCAGGCAGGAAGATCGGGCGGGAAGATCGGGCGGGAAGATCGGGCGGGAGTTCAGCCAGGAGGATCGGCAGGACGACCAGGCCGGAAGCGGCCCGGTCACCGGCCGGAAGACCATCGGGGAGACAATGAGATGTGCCCTCCCGCCCGACCCCCATATCCGGCCCCGAGCCTGTGGCCCACTTCGCCGGCCGGCTCGCGACCGGGCTGCGCGACGTCACCTCGGACCTGACCGCCCTGGACTCCGGCGGCTTCTGGGCCGTCGTGGGCACCTACGAGGGCGACTGGACGCTGGCGCGCTTCGACGACGTCCGGGAGGCTCCGCTCCCGCCGCCGGCGGTGCCCTGGACCGGCCCCGACCGCGGCGCGTGGGTCTCCTCCATGGACCAGGGCGCCTATGTCGGCGCCGTCAAGGCCATCCGCGACGAGATCGCCGCCGGCGAGGTCTACCAGGTGAACCTGTGCCGGGTCCTGTCCGCGCCGATCGATCCGCGGGCCGAACCCCTCGCCCTGGCGGCGCGGCTGCGCAGCGGGAATCCCGCTCCGTACGCCGGCTTGGTGGACGTCCCCGGGACCCGCGTGGTGACCGCCTCCCCCGAGCTCTTCCTCCGTCGTGAGGGCCGCACCGTCACCTCGGAGCCCATCAAGGGAACCGCCCGGACCGCCGCGGAGTTCCTGCCGAAGGACACCGCCGAGAACATCATGATCGTCGACCTGGTCCGCAACGACCTGGCCCGGGTCGCCGAGATCGGCTCCGTGGAGGTGCCCGCGCTGCTGCGCGTCGAGTCGCACCCCGGGCTCGTGCACCTGGTCTCGACCGTGACCGCCGAGCTCGCCGCCGACGCCGGCTGGCCGGAGCTGATGGCGGCGACCTTCCCGGCCGGGTCCATCACCGGGGCCCCCAAGAGCAGTGCCCTGCGCATCATCGACGAGTTGGAGAACGCCCCGCGCGGCCCGTACTGCGGTGCCGTCGGTTGGGTGGACGCCGACCGTGGCATAGGGGAGCTGGCCGTGGGCATCCGGACGTTCTGGTGGCACGGCGACCGGCTGTGCTTCGGGACCGGGGCCGGCATCACGTGGGGGTCGGACCCGCAGGGAGAATGGGACGAGACCGAGCTCAAGGCCGCGCGGCTGCTGGCGGTCGCGTCAGGTCCGCAGCCGTCCGGGCAGTGAAGGAGACTTGGGAGCCATGAGCACTGACAAAGTCTGGGTCGGCTCCGGCCTGGTCGACGCCACCACCCCGCACATCTCGGTCTTCGACCACGGCTTCACCGTCGGCGACGGGGTGTTCGAGGCGGTCAAGGCGGTCGGCGGCCGGCCGTTCGCACTGACCAGACACCTGGCACGGCTGGCCCGTTCGGCGGACGGTCTCGGGCTGCCCCCGGTGGACGTCGACGCGGTCCGGCACGCGGTGACCGAGACGCTGCTCGCCAACGACGTGCCGCCGCTGGCCCGGATCCGGATCACCTACTCGGCGGGGCTGGCGCCGCTCGGCTCCGAACGCGGCGACCAGGGGCCCACCCTGGTGGTCGCCATCGGCGCGAGCCGGGCGCGCGCCGACACCACGGCGATCGCGACCGTGCCCTGGCCCCGCAACGAGCGCGGAGCCCTGGCGGGCATCAAGACGACCTCCTACGCCGAGAACGCCAAAGCGCTGGCCCACGCACAGCGCGCCGGCGCCACCGAGGCGATCTTCGCCGACACGACCGGCCGGCTGTGCGAGGGCACCGGAAGCAACATCTTCGTGGTCCGCGACGGCCGCATCATGACCCCGACCCTGGACACCGGCTGCCTGGCCGGCATCACCCGCGCCCTGGTGCTGAGCTGGGTGCCCGCCGAGGAGACCGACCTGCCGATCGAGGCGCTGCTGGACGCCGACGAGATCTTCCTGACCTCGACCCTGCGCGACGTGCAGGGCGTGCACCGCGTGGACGGCCGCGAGGTGCCCGCGCCGGGCCCGCTCACCAAGGCCGCCATGGCCGTGTTCGCCGAGAACGCCGCCGAGGACCACGACCCGCTGTAGCAATTCCTGCTTTCCTGTCCCCGCTTCCCGGTTCCCCAGGAACCCCACGAGACCCGGCCGAAGGAAACGCAACGCCCCCGCCGATGGTGATCGCATCGACGGGGGCGGGTCGGTTCTTGCTTGGGGGGCGTGCGCCTCAGTTGTCGGCGAACAGGTGCACGAGCTCGGCGTCCAGGTCGTAGAAGCGGTGCTCCAGCCCGGGCGGGACGGCGGTGTTGGTGCGCTTGAGGAAGGACTCCAGGGCCCGCGCGGGGGCCTCCAGGAGCGCCTCTCCTTCGGGCGAGCTGAGCGCGAGACACACGATCGCTTGCCCGCGGCTGCGCGAGGGCCACACCCGCACGTCGCCGGTGCCGGTGGGGCGGCGGAGCCCCTCGGCCAGCAACTCCCGGGCGAAGACCCAGTCCACGGTGTCCTGCCCGCCGGTGTGGAACGTGGCGTGCACGGCGTAAGGGTCGGCGGTGTCGTAGCGCAGGCCCGCGGGGACCGGCAGCGAGGAGTCGCCGGAGATGACGAGACGCAGCTGCAGCTCACAGGTGACCGATGAGCTCATGGCGGTCGGCCTTTCGCTAGGAGTGCGCCGAGGCGGGCGGTCCCGAACTCAGCGGTTCACACCCCCGCGTTCCAAGTGGTCCGCGTCGAGGGGCGCGAAGGAGGAATGCCACGGTCCGGTGGTCGGTAAACCCGTGTGCCCGGTATACGGCGATGTGCGTAGGCCATCAGGTCGAGGACAAGACCTTGACGTGCACGACAGGCGCCCCGGCGACGTGAGGCGCAATCCCCCGAATCGGGACAGAACACACCGTATACCACCAGTGACACAGTGTGACGAATTCCACGCTTTCCGGCGGGTCGCCGACCCTTACCCGGAATGCCACACCCGGCGAGGAAAGGGGTGCGCGCGGCACCGTTCGGATGCGGTAAGGTTACGGACGTCGGAACGGGCCCAGAGGGGCGCGCGACGGCCAGGCAAGGGCGATTAGCTCAGCGGGAGAGCACTGCCTTCACACGGCAGGGGTCACTGGTTCGATCCCAGTATCGCCCACTCGAAAGTGGACCGCCATCTCAACGGAGATGGCGGTTTTCTCGTCTTTCCGCAGGATCATCGGGCCCTGCGCGTCATCGCGCCCCGTGTCACCGGACTCCGCGCGGGCGGAACTGAACACTGATCCGCGGGCCCAACGGCCGCGCCGATTTCGGCACCGCGTGCTCCCAGGTCCGCTGGCAGCTGCCGCCCATCACGAGCAGGTCGCCGTGGCCGATTTCGTAGCGCAGGGTCGGGGCGCCGCCGGCGCGGGGTCGCAGGGCCAGCGTGCGGGGCGTCCCGAGGGACAGGATCGCGACCATCGTGTCCTCCGACGAGCCGCGGCCGATGGTGTCGCCGTGCCAGGCCACGCTGTCGCGGCCGTCGCGGTACAGGCACAGGCCGGCGGAGGTGAAGGGTTCGCCGAGCTCGGGGCCGTAGTGGCCGTCGAGGGTCTCGCGCGCCTCGGTGAGCAGCGGGTCCGGCAGGGGTTCGCCGTCGCCGTAGAAGCACAGCAGGCGGGGGACGTCGACCACACGCTCGTACATCATCCTGCGTTCGGCACGCCAGGGGACGACGTCCATGAGGCGCCCGAACAGTTCGTCGGCGCCGGAGACCCAGCCGCGGCGCAGATCCACCCAGGCGCCGTCGGTCAGTGTCGCGCGCTCCACCGTCGGGCCGAGCGCGCCCACGGTCTGGGGCGTGTCGACGTCGAGGAGGGAGCCTTGGAACCAGGCGTCGTCGAACATGTGTGCAATTCTAAGCGAAGCCGCTGACCGGGCCGCTATCGTCGAGACCCACACCACCTCAACGTCAAGAGCACCACAGGAGTCACGCCGTATGAGCGCCACGCTCGTCGCCAAGGAACTCACCGCCGGCCACGGCGACCGCGCCCTGTTCTCCGGCCTGGACCTCGTGGTCTCCCCCGGGGACGTGGTCGGCCTGGTCGGGGTGAACGGCGCCGGCAAGTCCACGCTGCTGCGCCTGCTCGCCGGGCTGGACAAGCCCGAGGACGGCAGCGTCCGGATCAGTCCTCCCGGCGCCACGATCGGCCACCTGCCGCAGGAGCCCGAGCGCCGGCCGCAGGAGACGGTCCGGCAGTTCCTGGGCCGCCGCACCGGCGTGAGCGCCGCGCAGGAGGCCCTGGACGCCGCGACGGCCGGCCTCGTCGACGGCACCCCCGGCGCCGACGACGCGTACTCCGAGGGCCTGGAGCGCTGGCTGAACCTGGGCGGCGCGGACCTCGACGAGCGCGCCGAGGCGGTGGCCGCGGACCTCGGGCTGGCCGTGGACCTGGACCAGACCATGACCTCGCTGTCCGGCGGGCAGGCCGCGCGCGCGGGGCTGGCCTCGCTGCTGCTGAGCCGCTACGACGTCTTCCTGCTCGACGAGCCGACCAACGACCTGGACCTGGACGGTCTGGAGCGGCTGGAGCGCTTCGTCTCCGAGCTGCGCGCGCCGGTGGTCCTGATCAGCCACGACCGCGAGTTCCTGGCGCGCACCGTGAACCGCGTCGTCGAGCTCGATCTCGCGCAGCAGCTGACCCGGCAGATCGGCGGCGGCTACGAGGACTTCCTGCGCGAGCGGGAGGTCGAGCGCCAGCACGCGCGCGACGAGTACGAGGACTACGCCGACACGAAGGCGGGTCTGGAAGCGCGCGCACACATGCAGCGCAACTGGCTGGAGAAGGGCGTCAAGAACGCTCTGAACAAGCGGCCGGACAACGACAAGATGCTCGCCAAGGCGCGGGCGGAGGGAACCGAGAAGCAGGCGGCGAAGGCCCGCCAGACCGAGCGGCGCATCGAGCGCCTGGAGGTCGTGGAGGAGCCGCGCAAGGAGTGGGAGCTGCGGATGACGATCGCCGCCGCGCCCCGCTCCGGTTCGGTGGTGGCGACGCTGCGGGAGGCCGTGGTCAGCCGCGGCGAGTTCACGCTGGGCCCGGTGAGCCTGCAGATCGACTGGGCCGAGAAGGTGGCGATCACCGGGGCCAACGGCTCGGGCAAGACGACGCTGCTGGCGGCGCTGCTCGGCCGGCTCCCGCTGGACGAGGGCACCGCCTCCCTGGGCTCGGGCGTGGTGGTCGGCGAGGTCGACCAGGCGCGCGGGCTGTTCCTGGGCGAGCAGGCACTGCTGCGGGCCTTCGAGGCGCAGGTGCCCGAGATGGAGCCGGCCGACGTCCGCACGCTGCTGGCGAAGTTCGGCCTGAAGGCCGAACACGTGCTGCGCTCGGCGGCGACCCTGTCCCCCGGCGAGCGGACCCGGGCGGCGCTCGCGCTGCTGCAGGCCAGGGGCGTGAACCTGCTCGTCCTGGACGAGCCGACGAACCACCTGGACCTGGCCGCGATCGAGCAGCTGGAGTCGGCGCTGGCGAACTACCCGGGGACGCTGCTGCTGGTCACGCACGACCGGCGGATGCTGGAGGCGGTGCAGACGACGCGGCGGCTGAGTGTGGACGGCGGGAAGGTCACCGAGATCTGAGGCTTTCTAAGATCTGAGGCTCTCCAAGATCTGGGGGCTCCCTAAGGAGCCCTCCACGGGGCTACAGCGATCGCTGTCCCTCGGCGAAGAACGCCGCTACTTCCTCGATCGTCGCCGCCAGCGGCCGTGCCGCCCCGAAGGGTGCGTTCCAGAACGGTCCGGTGCGCGGCTTGGACGGCCCGACGTACATGTAGGGCTCGTCGAGGAATGTGTCGCCGAGAGAAACGCCGTAGTTGACCTCATCCATGGTGATGGCGACGTCGAAGTGCTCCGGCCACAGCACCGGGGTCTGGTCCGGCGCGAAACGGCGCAGGGCCTGGTCGCCACGGTCGAGCGCGTCGAGGAGGATCCGGGCGGTGTCGGGGTCCAGGACCGGGCGGTCCGAAGGCCGCTCGCCGGAGCCTTCGGCGTACAGCCCCTCCGGGGCGCCGGCGACCACACCCAGACGGGAGCCGATTTCGGCGTAGGTGGCGCCGCGCAGCTCCACCGAGGTGTCGTGGGTCCGCACCTTCTGGTGGTCCATGCGCAGATCAGGTGCCGTTATCGTGGCGATCGCACCAGGCAGGACCCGGAGCCTGATCGTGCCGTGCTGACGGTACTGGGGCCCGGCGAGCAGCAGCTCGGCTATGCCGTGCAGGGAGGCCCTGGTCGTCTGGTCGGAACCCATCATGTGCTCCCATCCGCCGGCGGCGTGGCCCCGGCGATAACCAGAAGAAGTAAAGCCTGCCGCCACCCTATCCTTGAACTGCCATGGACTCTCAGCTCAAGACGGCTCCGCTCGCCGAGCTCACCGCTCGCCTCGCGGAGCTTACGCCGCATGACCGGCGTCGCCTGTCACGCCGCATCGACGGTGCCCGCCGTATCCGCAATCCGCAGGCGCTGCAGGCCGTCGCGGCGGAGATCGAAGCCGAGATCCAGGCCGCCTCGGGCCGGGCGCAGGCCCGGCGGGCCAGCATCCCGGAGATCACCTATCCGGAGAACCTGCCGGTCAGCGCGCGCAAGGACGACATCGCCGCGGCGATCCGGGACCACCAGGTCGTGGTG
Organism: Catenulispora sp. MAP12-49; assembly: GCF_041262705.1. Lineage (NCBI taxonomy): Bacteria > Bacillati > Actinomycetota > Actinomycetes > Catenulisporales > Catenulisporaceae > Catenulispora > Catenulispora sp. MAP12-49. The sequence goes on from NZ_JBGCCP010000018.1 coordinate 98,838, forward strand.
ATCGCCGGCGAGACCGGCTCGGGCAAGACCACCCAGATCCCGAAGATCTGCCTGGAGCTGGGCCGGGGCGTCGCCGGGCTGATCGGGCACACGCAGCCGCGCCGGCTGGCCGCCCGCACCGTGGCCGAGCGCATCGCCGAGGAGCTGGGGCAGTCGCTGGGCGAGTCCGTCGGCTACAAGGTCCGCTTCACCGACCACTCCAGCGACAACACGCTGGTCAAGCTGATGACCGACGGCATCCTGCTGGCCGAGATCCAGCAGGACCGCACGCTGAGCCGCTACGACACGATCATCATCGACGAGGCGCACGAGCGGTCGCTGAACATCGACTTCCTGCTCGGCTATCTCAAGAACCTGCTGCCGCGCCGCCCCGACCTGAAGCTGATCATCACCTCGGCGACCATCGACCCGGAGCGGTTCGCGCGGCACTTCGCCGACAAGGACGGCAAGGACGCGCCGATCGTCGAGGTCTCCGGGCGTACCTATCCGGTAGAGGTCCGTTATAGGCCGCTCCTCCTGGACGAACCCGGCGCCGACGGCGATGCGGAGGCCGCGGACCGCGACCAGATCCAGGCCATCAGCGACGCCGTCGACGAACTCGGCCGGGAGGGCCACGGCGACATACTCGTGTTCCTCTCCGGGGAGCGCGAGATCCGCGATACGGCGGACGCTCTTAAGAAGCGCAACCTCCGCACCACGGAGATCGTCCCCCTCTACGCGCGCCTGACCACCGCCGAGCAGCACAAGGTCTTCGAGCCCCACGCCGGCCGCCGCGTGGTCCTGGCCACCAACGTCGCCGAGACCAGTCTCACCGTCCCGGGCATCCGCTATGTGATCGACCCGGGTACCGCGCGCATCTCCCGCTACAGCAACCGCACCAAGGTGCAGCGCCTGCCGATCGAGCCGGTGTCGCAGGCCTCGGCGAACCAGCGCAAGGGCCGCTGCGGCCGGACCAGCGACGGCATCTGCATCCGGCTGTACTCCGAGGACGACTTCCTGTCCCGCCCGGAGTTCACCGAGCCGGAGATCCTGCGCACCTCCCTGGCGTCCGTCATCCTGCAGATGAGCGCGCTGGGCCTGGGCGACGTCGCGGCGTTCCCCTTCCTGGACCCGCCGGACGCCCGCAACATCCGCGACGGCGTGAACCTGCTCCACGAACTCGGCGCCCTGGACCCCGAGGAGCAGGACCTTCGCAAGCGCCTGACGCCGGTCGGCCGCAAGCTCGCGCAGCTCCCGGTGGACCCGAAGCTCGGCCGCATGGTCCTGGAGGCGGACCGCAACGGCGCGCTGAAGGAGATCATGATCATCGCCGCCGCGCTGTCCATCCAGGACCCGCGCGAGCGCCCCGCGGACAAGCAGCAGGCGGCCGCGGAGAAGCACGCCCGCTTCAAGGAGCAGGGCTCGGACTTCCTGGCGTGGCTGAAGCTGTGGGACTACATCAAGGAGAAACAGAAGGAGCTCTCCTCGAACCAGTTCCGCAAGCTCTGTAAAGCGGAGTTCCTGCATTACCTGCGCATCCGCGAGTGGCAGGACGTGCACAGCCAGCTCAAGCAGATCGCCAAACAGCTGGAGCTCACCCCGAACAGCACCGAGGCCGGTCCCGACCAGATCCACATCAGTCTGCTCAGCGGACTGCTGTCGCACATCGGCCTGAAGGACACGGAGTCCTTCGAGTACATCGGCGCACGCAATGCGAAGTTCGCCATCTCCCCCGGGTCGGTCCTCTTCAAGAAGTCGCCGCAGTGGGTCATGGCGGCCGAGCTCGTGGAGACGACCCGCTTGTGGGGGCGCGTGGTCGCCACCATCAAGCCGGAATGGGCTGAGCCTCTGGCGCAGCACTTGGTGAAGCACACGTATAGCGAACCCCACTGGGAGAAGTCCGCGGGCGCCGTCATGGCGTTCGAGAAGGTAACGCTTTACGGAATCCCGATTGTCGCCTCGCGCAAGGTGAACTACGGCCGCGTCGACCCCGAGGTGTCGCGCGAGCTGTTCATCCGCCACGCACTCGTCGAGGGCGACTGGCAGACCCATCACAAGTTCTTCTCCGAGAACCGCAAGCTGCTCGCCGAGGTCGAGGAACTGGAGAACCGCGCGCGCCGCCGCGACATCCTGGTCGACGACGAGACGCTGTTCGACTTCTACGACGACCGGGTACCGGCCGACGTGGTGTCCGCGCGGCACTTCGACTCCTGGTGGAAGAAGACCAGCCGGGAGCAGCCGGACCTGCTGAGCTTCGAGAAGTCGATGCTCATCAACGACGGCGCCGGCGCCGTGGTGGAGCTGGACTACCCGGACTCCTGGCGGCAGAACCGGATGAAGTTCCGGCTGACCTACCAGTTCGAGCCGGGCGCGGACGCCGACGGCGTCACGGTGCACCTCCCACTGGCGGTCCTCAACCAGGTCTCCCCCGACGGCTTCGACTGGCTGATCCCGGGTCTGCGCGAGGAACTGCTCACCGCGCTGATCAAGTCGATGCCCAAGGCGCTGCGGGTGAACTTCGTGCCGGCGCCGAACTTCGCCAGGGCGCTGCGCCAGAGCCTGGTGCCGAACTCCGACCCGCTGGTGGACGCCATCGCCCGCGAGCTGCGCGCGGTCTCCGGGCACCGGGTCGAGCCCGCGGACTTCGACCTGGACCGGGTCCCGGACCATCTGAAGATGACCTTCCGCGTCGTCGACGACAAGGGCCGCAAGCTCGCCGAGGGCAAGGACCTGGAGGCGCTGAAGCTCAAGCTGAAGGTCAAGACCCGCGACGTCATCAACGACGCCGCCGACGGCCTGGCCCGCGAGGGCCTGAAGACCTGGAGCGTCGGCACGCTGACCCGGACCTTCGAGCAGAAGCGGCGCGGGCTGACCATGAAGGCCTACCCGGCGCTGGCCGACGCCGGCGACAGCGTGGCGGTACGGCTCTACGACACGGCGGAGGACCAGCGCCGGGCCATGGCCGCCGGCACCCGCCGGATGCTGCTGCTGAACGTCAACTCGCCGATCAAGTACATCAACGGCCGGCTGAGCAATCCGGCGAAGCTGGCGCTGAGCCACAACCCCTACGGCAACGCCCTGGCGCTGCTGGAGGACTGTGTCGCGTGCGCGGCGGACCACCTGATCGCCCGGAACGGCGGTCCGGCCTGGGACGAGGCGGGCTACCAGAAGCTGTTCGACGCGGTGCGCGCCGACCTGGCCGACACCTCGATGCAGGTGGTGCAGACCGTCGAGCGGGTCCTGTCGGTCTGGCACGAGGTGGAGCGCAAGCTCAAGGCCACCACCAGCCGCTCCCTGCTGACCGCCCTGGCCGACATCCGCGACCAGCTCAGCGGGCTGATCCACAAGGGCTTCGTCGCCGAGACCGGCTTCGACCAGCTGCCGCAGCTGGTCCGCTACCTGCGGGCCGTGGACCGGCGGCTGGACAAGCTCCCGGACAACCCGAACCAGGACCAGCTGCTGATGTTCCAGATCCACGACGTCCGCGACGAGTACCAGCTGCTGCTGGACCGGCTGCCGGCCGGCCGGCGCGCGGACGCGGACGTGCGGCGCGTCCGCTGGATGATCGAGGAGCTGCGGGTCAGCCTGTTCGCCCAACAGCTCGGGACCCCGGAGACGGTGTCGGCCAAACGGATCTATCGGACGATCGACGCGATCGAGGGCTGACAAGGGGCCGGCCTGCACCGGCGGGGCTCAACGGCATCATCCATTCGGCGTATCAGGACTCGTGCGGCGACGGTAGGATCCAGCCCTATGAGCCCTGCCGCCGGGACCCCATGGTCCGACCCCGTCGCCGCCCCGTCCAGCGACGGCGGGGCCGACCCCGCAAGCCGGATAGACACCTCCAAGCCGCACACGGCGCGGATCTACGACTACTGGATCGGCGGCAAGCAGAACTTCCCGGCCGATCGCGAGGTCGCGGAGAAGGTGGCCGAGGCGATGCCGGCGGTGCCGATGATCGCGCGGGCGAACCGGGCGTTCCTGGGACGTGCCGTGCGGTACGCGGCGCAGCAGGGGGTGAAGCAGTTCCTGGACATCGGCGCCGGGCTGCCGGCCGCCGGGAACACCCACGAGGTGGCGCAGTCCGTGCATCCGGACGCCTCGGTGGTCTACGTCGACAACGACCCGCTGGTCACCGTGCACGGCCGGGCCCTGCTGGCGGACGAGGACCGGACCCGCGTCTTCGAAGGCGACCTGCGGGACCCGAAGGCGATCCTGACGCATCCCGACGTCACCGCGCTCATCGACTTCGAGAAGCCGGTCGCGCTGCTGCTGGTCGCGGTGCTGCACTTCTTCCCGGACGCCGACGACCCGGCCGGCGTGATCGCCGCCCTGACCGAGAACCTGGTACCGGGCAGCCACCTGGTCATCTCGCACGCGGGCTCCGACCTGCTGCCCAGGGACCAGGACAAACTGCAGATCTACCAGAGGGCCGCCGAGGGTGCGGCCCGCGACCACGCGCGGATCACCACCTTCTTCGAGGGCTTCGACCTGATCGACCCCGGCCTGGTGCGGGTGCCGTTGTGGCAGCCGACCGAGGAGCTGCCCGCCGATGTCGACGAGTACTGGATGTACGGCGGTGTCGGCCGGAAGCGGTGATAACCCCTAACAGGGTTCGGGGCTTTACGTGAACTTGCTGTCCCGACTGTCCCGGAACGCCCCGCCCTGGGACCCCGGGACAAACCGGGTACGGGGTGGAGACCCGCGACATCGCGCATGTCACGGCCCTTCCACGGTTCCGGATCCGCGTTGCAGCCCGGGGTGCCGAGCCGAAATGATGGCTGCGTGTCCCAGCAACCGGAACAGGCCGCACCGCTGACCCTGCAGATCCTTCCCGACGGGAACGAGCGGGTCTTCGACGGAACCCGCCGGGTCGTCATCGGCCGCGACCCCAACCAGGCCGACGTGATCGTCGCCGAGCCGCGGGCGTCCCGGGTCCACGCGACGCTGTACCTCCAGGGCGGTGCGTGGGTCCTGGAGGACGCCTCGAGCCAGGGCACGTTCGTGCAGAACACCCGCCTGACCCAGCCGATGGCGCTGCCGGGCCCGGTGGTGGTGCGGCTCGGACACCCCGTGGACGGGCAGGAGGTGCGCCTGGTGCCCGGGGCGCTGCGGCCCAATCTGCCGCCGCCCGGACAGGCGGGGCAGGCAGGGCAGCCCGGGCCGGCAGGACCGCCGGGACAGGCAGGACAGCCCGTGCAGCCCGTGCAGCCAGTGCAGCCCCAGCAGGCAGGACAGCCGGGTCAGCCCGGTCCGGCCGGACAGCATGGATACCAGCACGCCGGTCCCCCGCCGCAGCAGGGTTTCCCGGGGCAGCCGTTCCCCGGTCCGCGGGGCCAGCAGGTTCAGCAGGGCCAGCAGGCACCGCCCTCGCACCAGGGACACTCCGGACAGCAGGCGCCTCAGGGCTCTGGCTCTCCGATGGGCGCCCCCGCCCCCGTGGGCACCGCCCCCAACGGCGGCCCGCCCATGCGCGGCGCCACCATCATCAACCCCCACGTCCCGCACCAGCCGTGGGCCCAGCAGCCGGGCGCCGTCGCGCAGGCCGCGCCGTATGTGCCCCAGCAGAGCCCGGGACAGCAGCCGCAGCAGCCGCGCCTCGGTGAGTACACCGGCGTCTACCAGACGTCCAACACCCTGCGAATAGGCCGCGACGCCGCCAACGACATCGTCCTGCACGACCTGCAGGCCTCGCGCTTCCACGCCGAGCTGCAGTTCCGCGGCGGCCGCTTCGAGATCGTCGACAAGGGCAGCCACAACGGCACCTACCTGAACGGCATGCGCGTCAACCGGGCCGAGGTGCGCGAGGGCGCGATCATCGCGATCGCCCGGCACCTGCTGCGCTTCCACAACGGTGTGCTCCAGGAGTTCGTCGACACCGGCGGGATCACCTTCTCCGCCGCGAACCTCGGCGTGCTGGCCGGACCGAAGGTCCTGCTGGACAACGTGAGCTTCGCCCTGGAGGGCGGCGACTTCCTCGCGGTGCTCGGTCCGACCGGCGCCGGCAAGTCCACACTGATGAAGGCCCTGACAGGGAACCGTCCCGCGGACCGCGGCGCAGTCTTCTATAACGGACGCGACCTCTATGCGAACTACGCAGAGCTCCGCAACCGCGTCGGCTACGTCCCGCAGGACGACATCCTGCACCCGCAGCTGAAGGTCCGCGACGCTCTGCGCTACGCCGCGCAACTGCGCTTCCCGCCGGACGTCGCGGCCCACGAGCGCAACGCCCGCGTCGACGAGGTCATGGCCGAGCTCGGCCTGAGCGAGCGCGCGGACCTGGCGGTGGAGAAGCTCTCCGGCGGCCAGCGCAAGCGCACCTCGGTCGCCATCGAGCTGCTGACCCGGCCCAGCCTGCTGATCCTGGACGAGCCGACCTCCGGCCTGGACCCGGGGTATGAGAAGTCGGTGATGGACCTGCTGCGCAAGCTCGCCGACGGCGGCCGCACGGTCATCACCGTGACGCACAGCATCCAGAGTCTGGACCGCTGCGACCGCATCCTGTTCCTGGCGCCGGGCGGGCAGACCGCGTTCTTCGGACCGCCGCCGGAGACACTGCAGTTCTTCAGCAGGAGCACCTACGCGGAGGTCTTCCAGGACCTGGACCGCGCCGCACCCGGCTTCGCCCAGCACGCCTTCGCCGGCTCCCCAGCGGACCAGCAATACGTGCAGGGCCCGCTGGGCGCGCAGCTGAACAAGGTCAACGGTGCGGCCACCGCACAGCAGGCCGCGACCCCGGCGGCGAACCCGCACTGGGGCCACCAGCTCGCCACCCTGTTCAAGCGGTTCAGCTCCGTGGTGTGGGCCGACAAGCGCAACACCGCGATGCTGTTCATGCAGGCGCCGATCCTCGGCCTGCTGATGCTCGCGGTACTGGGCTCCAACGACTTGTCCGCGCAGGACCCGGTCGCCGCCCGCAAGGCCGGCTCGGTGCTGCTGGCGCTGGTGCTCGGCGCGACGTACCTCGGCGCCTCCAACTCGATCCGCGAGATCGTGAAGGAGAGACCGATCCTCGCCCGGGAGAGAGCGATCGGGCTTTCACCATCGGCATATGTGCTGTCGAAGGTGATCCTGCTGGGCATGCTGACGATCGCGCAGGCGGCGGTCCTGGTGTTCCTGGGCATCGTGCGCCAAGGCGGCCCGGGCCACGGCTCGGTGATGTCCTCCGGCCAGTTCGAACTCTTCGTCGACGTGGCCCTGGCCGGCCTGGCGGCGATGGCCCTGGGCCTGCTGATCTCCGCGTTCGTGTCGAACGGCGACAAGGCGCTGACCATCCTGCCGGTCATCCTGTTCGCCGAGTTCCTGTTCACGGGTTCGGCGTTCCCGGTCAACAAGACCCCGGGTCTGGAGCAGGCGAGCTATCTGGCGTCGGCGAAGTGGGGCTACTCGGCCGCCGCCTCCACGGCGGACGCGGACGTACTGCTCGGGACCGGCTGCAACGACACCTCGCAGCGCGGTCCGCTGCCCGGCGCCAAGTGCGACGCGACACAGGCCCACAAGTCCGGCACCTGGTCCGGCGACATCGCGGCGCTCGGCGCGCTCACCATGGTGTGCGTCGCGGGGGCGTGGCTGGCGATCCGTCCGGTGGGGCAGCCCAAGCGGAAGTAGCGCTGCGGCGATGTGGTGCCGAAACGGCAATGGTGCGCGTCCCGCTCGTCCGGGATGCGCACCATACGTTTCTTCGAGCGGCTCAGGCCGCCCCGACAGCGTCCTCGAACTCCCAGTACCTGTTCGCCCGCAAGGGCAACTCCACCCGCACCGTCTTCCCGCCGCCGTCCGGATCGGCCGGGACCTCGGTGCGCCCGCCGACCTCCGCGGTCAGGTCGCGCACCAGTTGCAGGCCCCACCCTCCGCTGTCGTCGGGGTGCGGACTCAGCAGAGCCTTGGGGCGGTGCGGATGGCGGTCGTGGACGGCCACGGTCAGGCAGCCGTACTCCAGCGCCAACGTCACCTCGGCCTGGCGGCACAACAGCGCCGCGTGCTTGGCCGTGTTGGTGACCAGCTCGCTGATGATCACGATGGCCGAGTCGACCATCGTCTCGTCCAGGTCCAGGCCCCAGTCGACGAAGACCTCGCGCGCCACCCGGCGCGCAGCCGCGGCGCCCTCGGACTTCGTGGGCACCGCGAAGGTGATCCGGTAGCCGCATCTCGGCTCCCGCCCGACCCCGAGCACTTCCATCACCTCACACGTAGTGGCGCGCTACGTTCCGTCTCGGAACGGCTCCCCCGCCGTCGGTACAGTTGCCATGCTGCCCGTGCGTTGGCAGTCATGCCCCCTGCACGGCAGATTCACTCCTGCGAATGCACGTTCATTTGGAGGCTCCTTTGAACAGTGAGCACGCCATAGCCGACCGGTTCGCCCTCGACGACCTGCTCACGGCCTACGCGGTGGCGATCGACACCGACCAGGTGACGGAACTCACACGGCTGTCGACACCGGACGCGGTTTTCGACTACCAGTCCAGCGGCGGTCCGCGCGGATCCGTGGAGGACGCACAGCAGTGGTTGGAGAAGTCCCTCACGCTGGTCCCGGTCCGGGCGCACCTCATCGTGAACCGGCGCTTCGAGATCCACGGCGACACCGCCTGCGCCGAGGCGCACTTCTTCAACCCGATGTCCGTGCGCGTACCCGGACAGAAGGGCGACATGTGGAACCCCGGCGGGGGCTACTACTCCGTCAACTTCCGGCGGATGGACAAGGGCTGGCGCATCTCAGAGCTCGTCATGCTCCAGACGTGGCGGGTCGCCGTCGCGGTGCACACGGTGGGAAAGGCGGGCGGAGGGCACCGCGCCTCCTGACGGATCCGGGTCCGGTTCCGCGGCCGGCCGGTCGCCGTCGGTGACGGCGTCGGCCGGCGCGCCGGGCGCCCGGTCCGTCAGGACTTCAGCGCGCGGCGGTCGGCGCCCGCCCGGTCTTCCCCCTTCGCCTTCACCGCCGAATGGACGAAGGCGGCCACGATCATCGAGGTGCCGGCCAGCGAGGCCAGCCAGTCCGGCACGTCCGGGCCGATCTCCACCAGCAGCAGCACGGCCAGCACGCCGATCGAGTAGTAGGCGCCGTGTTCGAGGTAGACGTAGCGGTCCAGGGTCTTCTTGCGGACCAGGAACACCGTCAGGCTGCGGACGTAGGCCGCGCCGATCCCCAGGCCGATGGTGAACAGCGCGATGTCGACGGTGACGGAGAAGCCGCCCATCACGCTGTCGAAGGAGAAGCTGGCGTCCAGGACTTCCAGGTAGATGAAGAGCATCAGGGCCTGGCGTCCCTGCGGTGGCCGCTCGTCGGCCTCCTCGGCCAGCGCCTCGCTGCGGCCCGCCGCGGCCTCGGAGAGCCGCTTGATGGTGAAGTAGGTGACCAGCCCGATGACCCCGGCGACCGGGACGCCCAACGGATGGTCCGTCGCGAAGGTCCGGGCGGCGATCAGCAGGAAGAGCACGACGCCGACGACCTGGAACGCCTCCAGCGCCAGCGGCTTGAACCGCTCGCCGAGCGCGGCCAGCCGCCGCTCGAAGAACGGCAGCCAGACCTGGTCGTTGCCGCTGAGGAAGAAGTCCATGAAGATCATCAGCAGGAAGACCCCGCCGAACGCGGCGATCAGCGGCTGCACCCCGAGGATCTCGTGCGCGTAGCCGTTCGGATCATGGATGGAACTGCTCAACACGTGCACCGGGTTCTGGCGGGTGGCCGCCATCAGCACCACCATCGGGATGACCAGCCGCATCCCGAAGACCGCGATGAGGACGCCGACCGTCAGGAAGATGCGCTGCCAGCGCACGTCGAACCGGCGCAGCACCGTCGCGTTCACGACGGCGTTGTCGAAGGACAGCGCCACTTCCAGCACGGCCAGCATCGCCACGACGGTCGCCGACTCCACGCCCCCGAGCCACAGGGCGAGCACTAAACCCAGAAGGGTGGCGCCGTAGGCGACGCCGAAGTCCCGTCCGTGCATGTCAACGGCCCTTTCTGCCAAGCACGCAGCCGTCCCCGGGACACCGGAAGCCGACCGCGCCGTCGTGATCGGGCCCGCATGACGCGCACCCACCGCCTGTACTTAGGATGCCCTACTCAGACTCCGGATACACGGCAGGGGTTACCTCAAAGGGCGCTCGCCCGCGCCGGACACCACCAGCCGCGGCGCACCGAGCCCGGGTCAGGTTTCGGAGATCCCTAAACATCGCCTTTCCACAAGACCCCACACCGGAATCCTCGTCGGGGTTGGGGTTCGCGGGCGTTCTCCGGGGAACTTGTCGCCTGGGGTACCCCTCGGCGCCACCGGTCGTTCGACCGACGCCGCCACGCTGATCAGCGGAACGGGACTCCGTGGTCTGTCAACGGGTTCGCGGTTCAAGGGATTGTTCAAAGGGGTGGGGTTTTGACTGCGTTGGACGGGGCGTCGCAGGACGCTGACGCGACACTCGTGGCCGCGGGGGGTGGGACTGCGCGGAGAACCCGCAAACGGTCCGCCCTGCTGTCGCGGGACCATGGATTGGCCTGGTTGTTCCTGCTGCCGTCGCTCGGCGTGTTCGCGATGTTCACTCCGACTCCGGGTTCTACAAGGTGCTCGGGACCACCGGCTTGTTCACCGTGATGACCGTGGTCCCCGGCGTGCTCGGCGCGCTGGCACTGGTGCTCCTCATGGAGTCGCGGATCCGCGGTATACGCGTCTTCCGCAGTGCGTTCGCTCTGCCCTTCGCGTTCTCAGCGGCCAGCGCCTCGGTCATCTTCGCCGTCATCTACAACCCGGCGGTGGGTATCGCGAACGGGATGCTGGCACACGTCGGCACCAAGCCGGTGGGCTGGCTGACCGATCCGAAGTGGGTGCTGCTGTCCGTCGTGGTCGTGCAGGTGTGGATGACGCTGGGCTACAACGTGCTCGTCCTGTCCGCCGGCGTGGCGGCGATCCCCGGCGACATCGTCGAGGCCGCGCGGCTGGACGGGGCGACCGGCTGGAGACTGCGCCGCTCCGTGCTGGTGCCGCTCCTGTCGCCCCAACTGTTCTTCCTCACTGTGGTCTCGACCATCAACTCCCTACAGGCGTTCACCGCTATACGGATCCTCGCGCCGGAGGGCGGCCCCGGCGACCAAGCTGAACATCACCTCCGGCGCCCCGCTGACCTACACCAACTGGTGGGCCGGGCTGGTCAAGAGCGGCGACGCGCTGAACACCGGCCGCCCGACCGCGGACGCCCAGGCGGCGTTCAAGGCCGGCAAGGTGGCGATGAACCTGGAGTCCACCGGCGTGCTCGGCGGCTACGTGGACGCCGGCTCGAAGGCCTCCTCGCCGTTCACCGTGGCCACCGCGCCGTTCCCGAAGGTCTCGGCCTCCGACACCGGCGGCCCGGTGATCGGCGGCGCCTCGCTGTGGATCGACCGGGTCGGGCACTCCGACGCCGAGGTCCGCGCGGCGTGGGAGTTCGCCAAGTTCGCCTCCTCGGCGCAGCAGCAGGCCGCCTGGCACCAGGCGACCGGCTACTTCCCGGTCAGCGTCTCGGCGCTGCAGGACCCGTCGGATGTCGCGTACCGCCAGGCGCACCCGCAGTTCCAGACCGCGATCGACGAGCTGAAGGCCACCCAGCCGGCCCCCGCGACCGCGGGCTGCCTGCTCGGCGTGATGCCGCAGGCGCGCGCCGACCTGGAGCAGGCGATGCTGACCGTGGCGACCACGGGCACCTCGGCGGACTCCGCCCTGTCCGACGCCTCGACGAAGATCTCCAAGCTGATCAGCGATTACAACTCGGCGGTCGGCGGCTGAGACCGGGCCGCGGTGAGCGGCCGACCGTGCGGGCGGACCTGCCCGCGGTGATCGGGAAGCGCAGTCATAAAATGGCTGCGCTTCCCGTCCTTTTCAGGGCGGAACCACCACGCACGACGAAATGAGCAGGGGCCAGGACCCATGGTGACGCCAGCTTTGACGGCCGTTCCGATGCCCGGTCCGCTGACCGGGTCGCAGGTGGGCTCGGCGTGGCGGCTGAATCCTTACGTCGGGGCGCTGCTGCTGGCCCTCGCGGCGCTGTACATCGTCGGCACGCTGGCGGCCCGGCGCCGCGGCGGGCGCTGGCCGCTGCACCGGACGGTGCTCTACCTGCTGGGCCTGGCGCTGTTCGGCTGGACGACGATGTCGTTCCTGGCGGTGTACCAGCAGGTGATGTTCTGGCCGCGCGCCGTGCAGATCATCACCCTGCTCATGGTGGTGCCGCTGTTCCTGGCGCTCGGGATGCCGGTGACCCTGGCCGTCGAGGGCGGCCCGCGATGGCTGGCGGCGCTGGTCCGGCGGGTGCTGGCGACGCGGATCGCGGCGCTGGCGACGTTCCCGGCCGTGGTGTCGATCGTGTTCCTGGTGACGCCGTTCACCGTCTACTTCTCGCCGATCTACGAGGCCACGCTGCGTTCGCGCGGCTCGGCGTGGGTGCTGAGCTTCGCGCTGGCCGCGCTGGGGTTCTTCTACTACTGGACGCGGCTGCGGCTGGACCCGGTGCCGAAGGAGTACCCGCACCTGGTGTCGGTGTGGATCACGTTCGCGGAGGCGATCGCCGACGGGGCGCTGGGCCTGACGCTGATGCTCGGGCACCACCTGGTCGCCGGGGACTGGTACACGGCCCTGAACCGGCCGGGGGGGCTGTCGCCCAAGCAGGACCAGGTGTGGGGCGGCGGGGCGTTGTGGCTCATCGGGGACCTGGCCGGGGTGCCGTTCCTCGGGGCGCTGTGGCGGCGGATGTTCGACGAGGACCGGGACAAGGCCGCCGAGGTGGACGCGGAGTTGGACGCGCTGGAGGCCGAGGGGGCGATCGTCTACGGGACGGCCTCGTCCGCCATCCCGGCGGTCCGTGACGAGACGGGCGACGTAGGTGATGACGTAGACGCGTCCCCGCCGGCGTCTATTTCTCATACTTCTCCCGCGACCGTCGGCGCGGCCGCCACCGGCGAGGAGGCGAAGCGGACCCGCCCCTGGTGGGAGAGCGATCCGGTGCTCGGGCGACGGATGGGTTTCCTCGACGAAGAGTGATCAGGCGGACCCGCTGTCACTCGTTCGGCCTCGTACGATAACAGCAGACTCATCTCAGCATGATGAGGGATGTCCGTTTTCTGGATATCCGGGAGAGTTGTTCTCGCCGCCGGGAACCGCGCCGACACCCCGTCGCCGGACCGGACGGTCACCGATCACACCGGAGGACAACCATGTTTCGCACGACTTCGACCACGCCCCGTACCCGCCGCTGCTCGGGGGCGGTGGTCGCGGCCGCGACGGCCGCACTGGTCTTGACGCCGGCGGCGGCGTTCGCGGCCGGACAGCCGGCGGGTCCGGGCGGCGGGCACTCCGTCAGCCATCGGGACGGACACTCGGGATCCACGAGCGGGCGCGGTGGTGCGGGCCGTTCGACGTCGCACCGGACCAGCCGTGCCGGAGCGGGCCATGGCGGAGCAGGCCGCGGCGGAGCGGGCAAGGACGGCACGCACACCGCCGGACACACCGGGCGCACCGGCACGAACCACGGCGGCACAGGTCATGGCAGCACAGGTCACGGCGGCACGGGCCACGGCGGCACAGGTCACGGCGGCATGAGCCATGGCAGCACGGGCCGCGGCGGCACCGGACACCCGGCGACCGGGAGCCGGGCCGGCGCCCACGGTGCGAAGCCGCCGGTACATCGCACGAGCACGGCATCGCATCGGACCGGCGGCGCAGCAGACCAGGCCGGCGGCACAGCGCAGCGGACCGGATCGGCGACGCGGGCGAAGGCAGCCAGCGCGAAGACCTCGGCCGCCGACCAGGGCGCGACGGTCACCAAGCTCTCCGTTTCCCGGAGCACCACGGATGACGGCATCCTGACGATGTCGGCGCGTGTGTCGCCGGCGCACCGCACCGTCGGCGCCTCCGCGGTGACCGGCAGCGTGGTGTTCACGGTGGACGGCGCCTCGTCCGGCCCGATCCCGCTGACCGGGGGCCGCGCGATGGTGCAGGCCGAGGTCGGCCCGGGCGAGCACACCGTCACCGCGGCGTACAGCGGCGACGACGAGCACATGCCGAGCGATTCCGAGCCGGTGAGCGTGGGAGCGGAATGAGCTCGGCGGCCGGCCGGCTAGACGTCGAAGGACAGACCCGCGGTGGCCACGCAGGTGCGGCCGTCGTACTGCTCGGCCGCGGCGTCGAGGTACTCCCCCGGCTCTGAGCCCGCCCACAGGTGCGTCAGCACGAGCTTGCCCACACCGGCTTCCGCAGCCTGCCGTGCCGCCTGCCGGGCGGTCGACAGATAGGGGACATCGCCGGCGGCCATCACTTCCGGATACGTGGCCTCCGCGATGAGCGTGTCCGCGCCCCGCGCCAACTCGACGAGCGCGGGGTCCGGACCGCCGTCCCCGGTGTAGACGACGGATCGGCCGCCGGCCGCGACCCGCACCGCCGCGTTGGGTACCCAGTGCGGCAGCAGCGCGGTGCGCAGGTCGAACGGTCCGACCGAGAATCCCGCCCCCGGCTCGAAGTCGTGGCGCGCCAGCGCCTCGTCGAGCATCCCCGGCCGGTCCAGGGCCAGCACCGCGTCCAAGGCCCCGGGCGGCGCGTACACCGGCAGCGGTTCCGGGGCGGCCCCGCCCAGGGCCCGGGCCCGGAGCAGGGGATTGAGATCAGCGCAGTGGTCGGGATGTCCGTGGCTGATGTAGACGGCGTCCAGCTGCTCCGCCGGCATCAGTTCCAGCAGGCGCGGCAGCACCGCATAGCCCGCGTCGATCATAAGGGAGAAGCCCTCGTGGCGTAGAAGAAAACCGCTGCACGGCTCGTCAGCCGTCGGCCATGCGCCGCTGCCACCCAACACCGTCACCCGCATGTGCCGATGATGCCTCAGATGTCTCAGCGCCGCGGCGCGTACATGATGACCGCCATCCCGATCAGACAGACCGCCGCGCCGATCACGTCGAAGCGGTCCGGCCGGTAACCGTCGGCCACCCACGCCCACAGGAGGGAGCCCGCCACGAACACCCCGCCGTACGCGGCCAGGACCCGCCCGAAGTCCGCCGAGGGTTGCAGCGTCGCGATGAACCCGTAGAGCGCCAGACTCACCGCGCCGCACGCCGTCCATCCCCATCCGCGGTGTTCGCGCACGCCCTGCCAGATCAGCCAGGCGCCGCCGATCTCCAGGACCGCCGCGACCACGAACAATGCGACGGACCGCGCGACCACCACTGCACCCGACCTCCCGGCTCAGGCGCTCCCGGCGGACCGCCACCGCGCGCCAGCTTAGGGCGTCGGCCGCCACGATGGCCGTGCCGTACCGATCGATATCATCACAAAACCGTTAACTCGTCCCGGATTCCGGTCCGGCTCCGGCCGGCCCGACCAACATCGACACCAGTCAAATATCCGCAAAGATGTTCACGGCCTGGCGTCGTTCTAACCTTCAGCCGCTATCGTGTGGCGGCAGCCCGGGCCCACCCACGACGCGGGCCTGAGCTCCGTCCCAGCACCACCGACCCACGGAGAGCCGATGGCCGTGAGCAGCCGACGTTCGAGGTCTGCGCAGGACCGTTCCGGCCGGAGCGGGTCCGGACAAGGACACTCCCACGGGCACTCGCACGGCCACTCGCACGGCCACGGACCGGCCACACCGGCCTCGACCCGGTTGCGGACCCTGATCACCGCGCTGCTGCTGCCGGTGGCAGCCGCTGCGGTGGCCGGGCTGGTGCTGTTGTGGCCGTCGGCGGCGAAGTCGCCGATCCCGCCGCAGGTGTGGGTGCAGGGGACGGTGACGGCCTCGGCGCTGGTGCAGTCCGGTCCGAACGACGGCAGTACCGCGCCGGGCGGGTCCACCGCCCCCGGCGGGCTGGACACCACCAACGACCAGCTCACCCTGCAGATCACCAGCGGACCGACCAAGGGCTCGAGCGCCACCGTGACGGTGGGCGTGGACCCCACCACGCCGAAGTACGCCGTCGGTGACGACCTGGTCCTGACCTACGACAAGAGCCAGCCCGCGGGCAGCCAGTACGACATCAAGGACTTCCAGCGCGGGCCGCCGCTGATGAGCCTGGCGATCGCGTTCGCGCTGTTCGTCCTGGTGATCGGCCGCTGGCGCGGGGCCGGGGCGATCGCGGCGCTGGCCGTGTCGTTCGCGGTGCTGGTGAAGTTCACGCTGCCGGCGATCGTCGGGGGTGAGAACTCCATCGAGGTGGCGGCCGTGACGGCGGGCATCATCCTGTTCGCCGCGCTGTACGCGACGCACGGGGTGTCGGTGCGGACCTCGGTGGCGGTCCTGGGCACCGCGCTGAGCCTGGGCCTGATCGGGGCCCTCGGCGAGGCCGGCACCAAGCTGGCGCACCTGACTGGCCTCGGCGACGACAACGCCGCGACCGTCGCGGGCTACTTCCACAAGGTCGACGTCCAGGGCCTGCTGCTGGCCGGGATCATCATCGGCGCGCTCGGCGTGCTCAACGACGTCACCGCCACGCAGGTCTCCTCGGTCTGGGAGCTGAAGGCGGCCGACCCGACGATGAGCGCCGCCGACCTGTTCCGCGTCGGCATGCGCATCGGCCGGGACCACATCGGCTCCACCGTGAACACCTTGGTCCTGGCGTACGCCGGCGGCAGCCTGCCGCTGTTCGTCCTGATGACCACGTCCAGCCAGGGCTGGAGCGGCGCGGCCGGCGCCGAGGTGGTGGCCGAGGAGATCGTGCGCACCCTGGTGGGCTCGATCGGCCTGGCCGCGGCCGTCCCGATCACCACGGCCCTGGCGGCCTACTTCGCCTCCGGCGAGGGCGACAGCCTGGCGGCGCACAGCTCCGGCCTGGAGTACACGGACCTGCGCGAGCGCCGTGGCCGGCGCAGCGTGATCGACGACCTGAACGACGAGGACCCGCTGACCGCCGAGGACACCGCCATCGGCACGCGCCCGGGCCGCCAGAGCGGTGCCCCGGGGCGCGCGACGCCGGTCGCGCGCATGCCGGAGAGCCGCCGCAGCGGCGAATGGAACCTGGACGGAACGCGGGCCGGGAACGGCGGGGGCAGCGGCCCGCACCGGATGCCGCGCCCGGCGCCTTATCCCGCGTCGGCACCGCAGCCACAGCCTCAGGCCCCACCCCAAGCCCAACCCCAGCCGCAGGCGCAGCCGGCTGTTGATCCCTACGGTCAGAACCCTTATGGGAGCGACTCCTATGGGAACAACCCTTATGGGTCTGATCCCTATGGTTCCGATCCCTACGGTTCAGATCCCTATGGCGGGCAGCAGAACCCGCCGTCCTACTACGGATAGACGCCGAGGCGCGTATGGGAGAACCCATACGCGCCTCGCTCCAGCTCTTATCAGCTGCTGTCTCTTACGAACTGCTGATTCTTACCAGCTGCTGTGCAGCGGCTTCCCTTCGGCGAACCCGGCGGCGCTCTGCACGCCGACCACGGCGCGCTCGTGGAACTGGGCCAGGTCCTTGGCACCGGCGTAGGTGCACGAGCTGCGGACGCCGGCCGTGATGGCGTCGATCAGGTCCTCCACGCCGGGCCGGTCGCGGTCCAGGTACATGCGCGAGCTTGAGATGCCCTCCTCGAACAGCGCCTTGCGGGCGCGGTCGAAGGCGGAGTCCTCGGCGGTGCGCAGGCGGACCGCGCGTGCGGAGGCCATGCCGAAGTTCTCCTTGTAGAGCTTCCCGTCGCTGTCGCGGACCGCGTCGCCGGGGGACTCGTAGGTGCCGGCGAACCAGGAGCCGATCATCACGTTGGAGGCGCCGGCGGCCAGGGCGAGCGCCACGTCGCGGGGGTGGCGGACGCCGCCGTCGGCCCAGACGTGCTTGCCGAGGCGGTGGGCCTCGGCCGCGCATTCGTAGACGGCCGAGAACTGCGGGCGGCCGACGCCGGTCATCATGCGGGTGGTGCACATCGCGCCGGGGCCGACGCCCACCTTGACGATGTCCGCGCCGGCTTCGATCAGGTCGCGGGTGCCCTCGGGACTGACCACGTTGCCGGCCACCAGCGGGACCGGCGGGTTGAGCGCGCGGACCGCGGCCAGGGCTTCGAACATCTTGTCCTGGTGGCCGTGGGCGGTGTCGATGACCAGGACGTCGGCGCCGGCGGCGAGGAGTTCCTTGGCGCGCGCCGCCACGTCGCCGTTGATGCCGACCGCGGCGCCGACGCGGAGCCGGCCGCCGTCGTCGACCGCCGGCTTGTACAGCGCCGAGCGCAGGGCGCCCTTGCGGGTCCACAGGCCGGTGAGGCGGCCGGCGGAGTCCACGACCGGGGCCAGGCGGTGCTTGCCGTTCAGGGCGTCGAAGGCCGCTTCGGCGGTGGTGCCGTCCGGGACGGTCAGCAGGTCGCGGGACATGATGTCGCCGACGCTGGTGAACCGGTCGACGCCGGCGCAGTCGGCCTCGGTGACGATGCCGGCCGGGCGGCCCTCGCCGTCCACCACGACCAGGGCGCCGTGGGCGCGCTTGGGCAGCAGCGCCAGCGCCTCGCCGACGGTGCTGGTGGCGGCCAGGGTGACCGGGGTGTCGTAGACCGGGCTGCGGTCCTTGACCCAGCCGATCACGTCGGCGACCACGTCGAGAGGGATGTCCTGGGGGATGATCGTCAGGCCGCCGCGGCGGGCGACCGTCTCGGCCATCCGGCGGCCGGCGACGGCGGTCATGTTGGCCACGACCAGCGGGATCGTGGTCCCGGTGCCGTCGGAGGAACTCAGGTCCACGGCCAGGCGGGAACCGACCTGGGATCGGGCGGGGACCATGAAGACGTCGTCGTATGTGAGGTCGTACGGCGGGGAGTACTGATTGAGGAAACGCACGTAGTAAGACTGTATCAAAACGGTCATGGGCGCCTCCCCAGCTGGTGACCAGGGTCACGATCAGCGGAAAGGCGCCCGGAGGAGGCGGACCAGGCTCAGTACCCGACGGGCCCAGTAGACGACGGGCCCGGTACACGACGGGCTCAGTACACGACCACGCTGTCCCCGACCTTGGTGTCCGCGAACAGCCGGGCCACGGCGGCCCGGTCGCGCACGTTC
This sequence comes from Catenulispora sp. MAP12-49, assembly GCF_041262705.1. Lineage (NCBI taxonomy): Bacteria > Bacillati > Actinomycetota > Actinomycetes > Catenulisporales > Catenulisporaceae > Catenulispora > Catenulispora sp. MAP12-49. The sequence continues at coordinate 117,789 of NZ_JBGCCP010000018.1, forward strand.
ACGCAGCCGTGCGAGTGGTGCGCGTAGCCGTAGGTCGCGAAGTCGATGGAGAAGTGCACCGCCTCGCCGCCGCTGAAGAACATCGCGTCGGGCATCGACGTGTGGTAGATCGTCGAGATGCAGTGCTCCATCTTCATGTAGATGTCGAACTTGCCCTTGCGCGTCGGGTTGTTCTCGTCGCCGAAGCGCACGTCCATCCCGTACTGCGGCTTGCCGTCGATGACCCACAGCAGCGTGTGGGTGCTCATGTCGATGCAGATCACGCGGCCGGTCATGCAGCGCGGGTCCAGCGCGCCGGGCTTGTTGCTGCCGATCGGCACCCCGGCCAGCCAGCCCGAGCCGCTGTTGGTCTTGGGCGGCGTGCTGGGCTTGGTGGTGGTCTTGGCCGGCGTCGGCGTGGTCGGGTGCGTCGACGGCGCCGTCGTGGTCGGGCTGGTGCTCGGCTTCGAGCTGGAGCTCGGGGCCGAGGACGAGCTCGACGACGCCGCGCTGCTCGTCGGCGCGATCGCGCTGCTGGTCGGCAGCGAGGTCGGCGTCGGGGCCGGCGCGCTCGACGAGGGGGCCGACGCGCTCGACGAGGTGCTCACCCCCGCCGCCGCCTGCTGCACCGCGTCCGCCGAGGTCGTCTTGGTCCCGCCCGAGCCCGACGAGCACCCTGTCACGCCCAGCGCCACCGCGCCGGCGACGGCGATCAAAGCGCCGCCCTTCCCCGCCCCAGAAGTCCTCATGCTCCTATCGACGCCCAAGGGCGGGCTCTCGTTGCGTCCGTGAGCGGCGAAATCGAGTTGTTACAGAAGCGTGCGGCAATTACTGGATTGCCTGTCGAATAAGGGCTACTCTACGCGCCATGGGAGCAGCGGTGGACTACGACGTGCTGGTCATCGGCTCGGGCTTCGGCGGTTCGGTGACCGCGCTGCGGCTCACCGAGAAGGGCTACAAGGTCGGCGTGCTGGAAGCCGGGCGCCGGTTCGCCGACGGCGACTTCCCCAAGACCTCCTGGCGGCTGCGCTCCTTCCTGTGGGCCCCGAAGCTGGGCTGCAAGGGCATCCAGCGCATCCACCGCCTCAAGGACGTCGTGGTGCTCGCCGGAGCCGGCGTCGGCGGCGGATCGCTGGTGTACGCGAACACCCTGTACGAGCCGCTGGACCCGTTCTACGACGACCCGCACTGGCGGGACGTCGCCGACTGGCGCAAGGAGCTCGCGCCGTTCTACGACCAGGCCAAGCGGATGCTGGGCGTGGTGCAGAACCCGACGATGACGCCGGCGGACTTCCAGATGAAGGCGGTCGCCGAGGAGATGGGTGTCGGGGACACCTTCCACCTGACTCCGGTCGGGGTCTTCTTCGGCGACCCGGACGCCAAGCCGAACGCCGCGCCGAACGCCAAGCAGAGTCAGGGCCAGGGCACCGCTGTCTCCGACCCCTTCTTCGGCGGCGCGGGACCGGACCGCAACCCGTGCCTACAGTGCGGCGCGTGCATGACCGGGTGCCGCCACAATGCGAAGAACACGCTCGTCAAGAACTACCTCTACCTGGCCGAGAAGCTGGGCGCCGAGGTGCACCCGCTGACCACCGTCGAGAACGTGACACCGCTGCCGGACGGCGGCGGCTACCGCGTGACCGTGTCCTCGACCGGCAAGTGGCTCGCCAAGGGGCGGCGCGCCCTGACCGCCGAGCACGTCGTCTTCAGCGCCGGCGCCCTGGGAACCCAGCGGCTGCTGCACAAGCTGGCCGGCGACGGATCGCTGCCGGCGCTGTCCCCGCGCCTGGGCGAGCTGACCCGCACGAACTCCGAATCGCTCCTCGGCGCGATGGCCAAGAAGCCCCGGCAGTACGACTTCACGGAAGGGGTGGCCATCACCTCCTCCTTCCACCCCGACGAGCACACCCACATCGAGCCGGTGCGCTACGGCCGCGGCAGCGGCGCCATGGGGCTGCTGAAGACCGGCCTGACCGACGGCCAGGGCCGCACCCCGCGCTGGATCAAGCTGCTCGGCATCGGCGTCAAGCACCCGAGCTGGGTTCCGCGCATGCTGCCCAGCCGCAAGTTCGCGGAGCGCTCGATCATCCTGCTGGTGATGCAGGCCCTCGACAACTCGCTGACCGTCTCCCGCAAGCGGGGCCTGTTCGGCAAGAACAAGCTCACCACCCGCCAGGGCCACGGCCTGCCGAACCCCACCTGGATCCCGGCCGGCAACGAGGCGGTGACCCGCACCGCGGCCCGCATCAACGGCATCCCCGGCGGCACCGTCGGCGACCTGTTCAACATCCCGATGACCGCGCACATCATCGGCGGCTGCGTCATCGGCCGGGACCGGGACCACGGCGTGGTGGACCCGTACCACCGCGTGTTCGGCCACCCGGGCCTGTACATCGCCGACGGCTCCACGGTCTCGGCGAACCTCGGCGTGAACCCGTCGCTGACGATCACGGCGATGGCCGAGCGCGCGGCGGCTTTCTGGCCGAACAAGGGCGAAACAGACACGCGGCCCGCTATAGGGGAACCGTACAAGCGGATTCCCTATGTGCGGCCGACGAAGCCGGCGGTCCCGGAAGCCGCTCCGGGAGCGCTGCGGCTGCCGATCGTGGAGATCCGCTAGGGAGGATCCCGTAAGGTCTCCTGGGTGGTGCGCCTCCCCGACCGACTAAGCCTTGCCGACCGACGCAGCCTCACCGTCCCGCTCGGCGTCTTCGGCGCCCTGAGCCTGGCCGGCTACCTGGTCATCCGCACGCTCGCGCACCCGACCATGATCGACATGGTCGTCTACCGGCAAGAGGGCCTGGCGGTCCTGCACGGCCACGACCTGTATGGCGCCGGGGTCAGCGTCGGCACCGCCGGCGGCAACCAACTGCCGGCGACCTACCCGCCCTTCGCGGCGATGCTCTTCGCGGCGATCAGCTGGATGCCGGTCGGCGTGCTGAAGGTCGTGGTGACCGCCGCCAACATCGCGTTGCTGGTAACGGTCGTGCACCTGGCGGCGAAGCTCGTCGGGGGCTGGATGGACCGGCCGGCGTTCGCCGAGCGGTGGGCCCTGGTCGCCGCGATCGCCGGGCTCGGGCTGTGGTTCGAGCCGGTGTGGACCACGCTGCGCTACGGCCAGATCAACCTGGCGCTGGTCGCGCTGATCCTCTTCGACCTCACCCGGCCGGCGGCGAGCAAGTGGCCGCGGGGCCTGGGCATCGGGCTGGCGACCGGCATCAAGCTGACCCCGGGCGTCTTCATCCTGTGGTTCCTGCTGGCGGGCCGGCGGCGGGAGGCCGTCGTCTCGGCGGCCGGTGCGGTCGGGACGATGGTCGTCGGGTTCGCCGTGCTCCCCCACGCATCGGTGAAGTTCTGGCTGCACGAGGTCTGGGACACCAGCAAGGTCGGCAAGACCTACATCACCGACAACCAGTCGCTGTCCGGGATGATCGCGCGGGTCACGCACATCGACGATCCCAAGGCGCTGTGGGCGGTCGCGGCGGTCGTCGTCCTGGCAGCGGGTTTGTGGGTGGCGGCTCAGAGCTCCAAGCGCGGGGACACCGCACTCGGCGCGATCACCTGCGCCGTCACCGGCCTGCTGATTTCGCCGATCAGCTGGTCGCACCACTGGGTGTGGGCCGTTCCGGCGGTGATGCTGCTGGCCGTGCGGGAGCCGAGGGCCGCGGCGGCGTGGTGCGCGGTGTTCCTGTCGTTCCTGATCTGGGCTGTGCCGCACAAGGTGATCGGCCCCTCCCCGGACCTGAACCCGCTGCAGATGCTGCTCAGTTCGCTCTATCCGTTGGCCGGACTGGCTTTCCTCGTCTGGGGCTGGAGGGAATCCACCCGGGCCCAGCCGGTCGAGGCCTCATACCGGCGCAGCATCTTGGCCGGGACACCGCCGACCACGCAGTGATCCGGGAACTCCCCGCGGACCACGCTGCCGGCCGCCACGACCACGTTGCGGCCCAGGACCGTGCCCGGCAGGATCACCGCGTTGGTGCCGATCCAGCAGCCCGACCCGATCCGCACCGGGGCCTCGCTGGGCCACTGTTTGCCGATCGGGACGTCGGGGTCGTCGTAGCCGTGGTTCTGGTCGGTGATGTAGACGTTGGGGCCGGTGTACACGTCGTCGCCGATGTCGATCGAGCGGTGGCCGACCACGTGGCTGCCCCTGCCGAGCACCACGCCGTCGCCGATCCGCACCAGGGTGTCCGGGCCGAGATCCAGGCCCGGGATGAAACCGGCGGAGATGGTGACGCCGGCGCCGATGAGCACGTGCGCGCCCACGGATATATAGCGTTCCCCGAAGACCGTGCCGGGCGGGAAGGCCATAGTGGACCCCTCGCCGAACGCGGCGAAACGGCGGGCGGCCGGCGAGCCCGCGTGCACCTTCCCGGCCTTGGCCAGCCAGCCCCACAGGCCGGCGGCCAGCCGGTTGCCCAGCGCTGACACCATGGGCGATACGGTACCCCCTGCGCGTGATCTTCCAGAGGGGTATCGGCGTTGCATAACTGTTCGATCACGGCCGTGAGGTGTTCAGCCTTCGAGTACCGGCCCCGCCCCCCGTACCTCTATCGTTCCGTTGGATTCGCAGAGGACATCAGGGGAGGACCACAGACATGCACTCAGTGGGGGCCGTCCTACTGGCAGCCATACCCTCGGCCGACAACATCCACGTCCCGACCCACTGGGACGCCGTCGGCCGCATCGCCCTGGCCTGGGGCCTGACCTTCGCCCTGGGCTTCGAGCGGCAGATCCGCGGCGCGATGGCCGGCGACCGGACCTTCTCGCTGCTGGGCGCGGCCACCGCGCTGATCGGCGTGCTGGCCGGCAACGGCGCGAGCACGATCCTGGCCGGCGCGGTGACCGGTATCGGCTTCATCGGCGGCGGCCTGTGCTTCCGGCAGACCGTCCAGGAGCACGAGGTGCTGCACGGCATCACGACCGCGGCGAGCATCTTCGCCTGCTCGGCGATCGGCGCGGCCTGCGGCCTGGGCCTGGTGAAGGAGTCGATCGCGGCGACCGTGGCGACGCTGCTCACCCTGGAACTGCGCCACATCCCGCTGATCCGCACGCTCGACGCGCGCCGCTGGGACGGTCTGGTCCACCACGACGAGCACGTGCACTCGCACTTCTTCAAGCGCGGCACGGCGATCCCGGGGCAGATGGTCGAGGCCCGGGTGGCCACCGCCGACACCGCGGACAGCGACGCGGTGGTGCTGATCAACCCGGTGATCGCCGCGCAGCAGGCGGCCGCGGCCACCGCGGCGACCGTCACCCCCGACGTGCCGGCGGTGGCCGACGCCGGCGTGCTGCCCGAGGGCAGCGCCGTGGCGGCGCCGGCCGGGAAGCAGTGAGGAAGACAGGGTTCCGAGAAAAACAGGGTTCTGAGACAACGGCGGGGCCGGACGACTGCGAAGTCGTCCGGCCCCGTCGGTCATCCGTGGGCGCGGACCGTCAAAGGTTGATGCACAGCACCGGGCCGAGCAGGTCGATCTCGCACCAGGGCCACCAGGCCGGGTGGTGAGCCGATACCGGAGCGCCCATCGGCACGGCGGCCGTGTGCGTGACGGCGGCGGCCGGCGCGGTCGCGGCGGAAGCAGACGTGGCGGCGACGGCCCCGAAGCCGGCGAGCAGCACGGTGGCGCTCGCGGTCGCGGTGAGCTTGAGCGTACGGCTCTTCATGGTCCAACTCCTCCTGATACGGCCCGCGGATGCGCGGAACCCTCAAGCAGGTTCGGCGAAGATCCACTGGGGGCGCGAACGGTTCTGCGCTGTTCGGTTGATCACAGACCGTCCGCACCCGGCCCGGAGGCGCTGCCGAGGCTCTCTGCGCAACCGTTTGACCAGGGGCTTTGGACAATATACTGATCGTTCGTGCTACCCTCGGGGACGCCGGTGCGTAGAAGATGTCCCCGGGCCTCAATTTACGCCGTCGTGGAATACCGTTCGGCTGGAGCCGCGGCGAGCTTTCCGCCGCGAGGCGACACGCGCACCGGCGCTAAAACTTTTCACTTCTGGAATGATGGTCGCCACCATCGCAATGTTCCCTTCCATTCCAGGAGCAGATCGAAGTGCATGACCGCAAGCCAGTCGAATGCTGGATGACCGACATGGACGGCGTCCTGATCCGCGAGGGACACATGATCCCCGGCGCGGACGAGTTCATCCGCCGGCTTCGGAGCAAGGACCGGCCGTTCCTGGTCCTGACCAACAACTCGATCTATACCCCGCACGACCTGTCGGCGCGTCTGACGAACCTGGGCATCCCGCTGCCCGAGGAGCACATCTGGACCTCGGCGCTGGCCACCGCGCAGTTCCTGGACGGCCAGCGGCCCAACGGAACCGCCTACGTCATAGGGGAAGCCGGGCTCACGACGGCGTTGTACGACGTCGGATACACCCTGTCCGAGGCGTCCCCGGACTACGTGGTCCTGGGCGAGACCCGCGCCTACAGCATCGACGCCATCACCCGCGCCATCCGCCTGGTGTCCAGCGGCGCGCGCTTCATCGCCACCAACCCCGATGCCACCGGCCCGACCCCGGAGGGCCCGCAGCCGGCCTGCGGCGCCGTCGCGGCGCTCATCACGAAGGCCACCGGTGTGGAGCCCTACTTCGTGGGTAAGCCGAACCCACTGATGATGCGCGAGGGTCTGAACAAGATCGAGGCGCACTCGGAAGTGACCGCGATGATCGGTGACCGCATGGACACCGATGTGCTGTGCGGCATCGAGGCGGGCCTGGAGACCTTCCTGGTGCTGTCCGGCGTGACCCAGGCCGACGAGATCGACCGCTTCCCCTTCCGGCCCTCCCGGATCGTGAAGTCGATCGCCGACCTGGTCGACGTGGTCTGAGTCAGAAGCAGGTCCGGACGGTGAACACCTTCGTTCCCGCCGCGCGTCGGCCGGAAGACAGTGGTTTGACAATGTATGAGAACAGCAGGGGCGGCTCCCGCATGGCGGCCGCCGGATCCATGAGCGGCACCCCGGTCTTCGACGCGCTGGTCGTCGAGTTCCGGGCCAACTTCCGCACGGTGCCCGGGGACCCGTGGTCCCCGCAGCCGGCGCCGCGGTTCGCCGAACTGTCGGTGCGCTCCGACCGGTTCGGGCTGCCCCCGGGGCAGGGCGGGCTGTAGCAGGCTGACTGGCCGGCCGCCGCGCCTTTCACGGGTCCGGCGGCGGACTCAGCACGCGCCGCCCCGGCAGGCGTACCACCACACGCCGATGATCAAGGCGTAGTGGAACGCGATCACACCGGCCACGAACACCAGGACGGCCGCGACGGCCCCGAGAACGATCCCGAGCGTGGCCCACGGATGCTCGCGCCGGAAGCCGTGCCGCTCCGTGGATCTCGGCGGCGGCACGGGCCGCCGCTTGGGCCTGGCCGCGCGGGCCAGCACAGCGATGCCCACAAAGGCCGCGACGCCATAAATGATCGCACCGGAAATCGACACCTGCCAAGGATGTCCCCGCTCGGCCGCGGGGACATCCGCTCAGATACTCAGTTCTCTGAGTCGCGGCGCCGCGCGTACTCGATGAACCACTCGATCAGCGCCGGATCGTCCACGGTCCCGAGGTTCACCGCCTTCGCCGGGTCGGCGCCGGTCAGCAGGCGCTTCACCGGGATCTCCAGGCGCTTGCCGGTGCGGGTGTGGGGGACGCCGGGGATCTCGACGAGTTCGTCGGGGACGTGGCGGGGGGTGAGTTCGGCGCGGATCGCGGCGGCCACGCGCTTCTTGAGGTCGTCGTCCAGGACCGCGTCGGGCGCGAGGTGCACGAACAGCGGCATCCAGTAGCCGCCGTCGGGCAGTTCCACGCCGATCACCAGTGATTCGCGGATCTCCGGGAGCTTCTCCACGACTTCGTAGATGTCCGCCGAGCCCATGCGGACGCCCTGCTTGTTCAGCGTGGAGTCCGAGCGGCCGTGGATGATGACGCCGCCGCGCTCGGTGATGGTGCACCAGTCGCCGTGCCGCCAGACGCCGGGGAAGACGTCGAAGTAGGCGTCGTGGTACTTGTGGCCGTCGGGGTCGTTCCAGAACTTCACCGGCATCGACGGTGTCGGCGCGGTCAGGACCAGTTCGCCGACCTCGCCGAGGTGCGGGTGGCCCGCGGCGTCCCAGGACTCCACGCGGCAGCCCAGGGCGCGGCACTGGATCTCGCCGGAGTAGACCGGCAGCAGCGGGTTGCCGGCGACGAAGGCGGTGCACACGTCGGTGCCGCCGGACAGCGAGTTCAGCCAGATGTCCGAGCCCACCGCGTCGTAGACCCAGCGGAAACCCGTCGGGGGCAGCGGGGAGCCGGTGGAGCCGATCGCGCGCAGGGCCGACAGGTCCAGGTCGCGGCCGGGGTGCAGATCAGCCTTCTGCGAGGCCATCAGATAGCCGGCGCTGGTGCCGAGCATCGTCGCGCCGGTCTTCTCCGCGAGCTGCCACAGGCCGCTGACGTCCGGGAAGGCCGGGCTGCCGTCGTAGAGCACGGCGGTCGCGCCGAGCAGCAGCGAGCCCAGGACCACGTTCCACATCATCCAGCTGGTGGAGGAGTACCAGAAGAAGCGGTCGCCCTCCTGGACGCCCATGTGGAAGGCGATGGCCTTGTAGTGCTCCAGCAGGATGCCGCCGTGGCCGTGGACGATGCCCTTGGGCAGGCCGGTGGTGCCCGAGGAGTACAGGATCCACAGCGGGTGGTCGAAGGGCACGGCCTCGAAGACCAGGGCCGGCTCGGCCCCTTCCGGGCCCGCGACCGCCTCGGCCCAGCGGATGCTCTCGGCGCACGCCGGGCCGTCCGGGAACTGGTAGTCGACCCAGACGGTGTGCTCGACCGTCGGCAGCGCGTCGCGGGTCTCCATGCACTCGGCGCGGCGGTCGATGCGCTTGCCGCCGTAGCGGTAGCCGTCGACGCCGATGAACACCTTCGGCTCGATCTGCGCGAAGCGGTCCAGGACGCCCTGGGTGCCGAAGTCGGGGCCGCAGGCGGACCACACCGCGCCGAGCGAGGCCACGGCCAGCTGGGCGATGATCGCGTGCGGGGTGTTGGGCAGGAAGGCCGCGACGGTGTCGCCGACGCCGACGCCCCAGGAGCGCAGCGTGGCGGCCAGACCGGCCACCTGGCGGCGCAGCTCGGCCCAGGAGACCTCGACAGGCTCGGCGCCCTCCTCCACGAACAGCAGGGCCGGGCGGTCCTCGGAGGCGGCGCGGAAGACGTGCTCGGCGAAGTTCAGGGTGGCGCCGGGGAACCAGCGCGCGCCGGGCATCCCGGCGTCGGGGAGGACGGCCTCGAACGGGGTCGCGGACTGCACCTCGAAGTAGCGCCAGAGGCTTTCCCAGAACTCCGCGGGGTGGTCCACGGACCACTGCCAGGCGTCGGCGTAGGCCGGGAACGGCCCGACGCCCTGCTTGGGGAGCCAGTCCAGGTAGCGCTGCAGCGGCGAGCCAAGAGCCTGCGCGTCGGTCGGCGTCCAGAGGAGTTCCCCGAACGCGGCGGGCTGGTCGGCTGCGGACATCGTCGTCCCCCAACTTCGCGGTGGCTGCGTGCCGCTGGCTCGTGGCCGTGATCACGCCTGACAAGCGTCAGATTAGCGTCCCTCGCCGGGCTCCAAAAACGACTCCTGGCACTCCACGCCCTCCGGCAGCGGCGGGAGCTCGATCCACTTCTCGGCCCACTCGGCGAGCTGCTGGAACGCCGGTTCCAGCTCGGCACCCTTCTGGGTGAGGTGGTACTCCACGCGCACCGGGGTCTCGGGAATCACGACGCGCTCGACCAGGCCCACCTGTTCGAACTCCTTCAGACGTTCGGAGAGCAGGCGGTCGGAGAGCTTGGGGACGGAGCAGGCGATGTCGGTGTAGCGGGTGGAGCCGGCGAGCATCGCCCGGAGGATCGCCCCGGACCAGCGCCGCCCGATGATCTCCACCGCGGTGTGGAAGCGCGGACAGAAGGAGCTCAGGTGCTCCTCGTGCTGCGTCGCGGTGTTGTCGGCCATGGACCTAGCTTACCTTCCGTAGGCGACTTGACAACCGTAAGCACGACGCCTACCTTCATCCTTACGAAAGGTAACCAGCTCACGCAGCGTTACCGACTACGCCCGACGCAGACCCGTCCCGGTCCGCGCCACGGCGGGCTACACCAGGCACGACCAGGCAAGACCCCCCCAGAACCAGCAGAACCCCCAGACCCCGGGAGCTCAGAAGTGACCACCAAGATCCTCGCCTTCTCCGGCGCCCTCCGTAAGGCGTCCACCAACACCGCCCTGGTCCGCGCGGCCAAGCAGCTCGCCCCCGAGGGCGTGGAGATCGAGATCTACGACGGCATCGGCCAGCTGCCCTTCTTCGACCAGGACCTGGAGTCCGACGTCCCGGCGAACGTGGCCGAGTTCCGCGCCAAGATCGCCGCCGCCGACGGCGTCCTGATCGCCAGCCCCGAGTACAACTACTCGATCCCCGGCGTCCTGAAGAACGCCCTGGACTGGGCCTCCCGCCCCTACGGCGAGTCGGTCCTGACCGGCAAGCCGGTCGCCGTCATGGGCGCCTCCGGCAGCGGCTTCGGCACCGTCCGCGCCCAGAACCACCTGCGCGACGTGTTCCACTGGCTCGACGCCAAGGTCGTCACCAAGCCCGAGGTCCACGTGGGCAACAACTGGGAGCGCTTCGACGGCGAGGGCAACCTGGTCGACGAGACCTCCCGCAACCTGGTCGCCGGCCTGATCGCGGCCCTGGTGGTTCTGATCGAGGAGACCCAGAAGGTCAAGGCCAACGCCTGACCCCGAGGTACGTCCTGGCGCCGAGGTACGTCCTGACACTGATGTCGTCCGGACACTGAGGTTTTGAGGTGGGCCCCGTCGCGGATGCGGCGGGGCTCACTTGCTGTGCACTTGGATCAACGCGTACTCGCCGCTGGTCCGCCACGCGGTCCCGGTGGCGTCGAGCTTCGCGACGGTCTGCGCCGTGAGCCCGACCGCGACGTCGGACTTCAGCGTGCGCAGCGTCGCCACCGGCGCCGGGAAGTAGGCGGTCAGCTCCGCGAAGGGCGTGGTGGGCGGCCAGGCACGGTCGCCGACGAGGCGGCGGTAGTTGAGGTCGCCCTTCAGGATGACCAAGGTCGCGCGGGACAGGTCGTCGGCGAGCTCGTAGGGAAGGTCGCGGTACGGGAGCGGCGCGCACCAGAAGGGGTGCGTGCGCAAGCCGACCGTGCCGTCGGACAGCGCGTTCCAGAGCCGCTGGGCGGTCTTGGCGGCGGTGCCGGGGCCCTCGCCGATGCGGCGCAGGACGGCGACCACGTCGGCGCCGGTGGCGTCGGACACGTAGTACGGCTGCGGCTTCACATGCATCACCACGCGGGCGGCAGCGCCTGTGGCCAGCATCTGGTCGACGAGAATCAGGTCGGCCAGCAGCTCGCGCCCGGCGTTGTCGGCGACCAGGTGCACGACCGGGTTCGGCGCGGCGTCCAGGATCGACCAGAGCGCCACACTGTCATCGGCGACCAGATCGGTCGTGGCACCCTCGGCGGCCGCGGTGATGCGGAACCCGAGATCGGCCCGGTTGCCCCACAGCGACGCCTCCAGGAGCGCGCGCCGCTGGGCGGCGATGGGCTCGCCCGCGACGTCGTGCAGCGCGGCCAGCTCCGCGGCGACGGCCGGCGTGGCCAGCTCGGCCGCCTTCGCAGGGCCGAACAGGTCGACGCCCTGCCACGGGCCCGGCCGGAAGTAGCCGACCGCCTCCAGCAGCCTGCGATAGAAGAACGACTCGGCCCAGAGGAAGGGCGCGCTGAGCCACGGCCGGCCGTACCAGCCCCGGTCCCACAGGTGCCAGAGCGCGGCGTCGTGGGCGTCGGACGGGAGCTGCTGGATGTCTCCGGAGACCGTCTCCTCCAGGAGCGCGTCCAGGGCCCGGCGGATCTCGGCCGGGTAGGGGAAGGAGTCCTGGATCTGCTTGATCAGGATCGGATGGCGCTTGTTCCACACGCCCCAGGCGAAGGACTGCGGCTGGTCCGAAACGATCTCATCCATACGCAGCCGCCTCCCCCGGCGCGAGCGGCGAGAAACGCCTTCGGCGTAGCGACCGGCGTGTTACCCGCCCGGGGGTTCAATCAATGTCTTTACTAGGCGACATGTCACTGTCACGGACATCCCGGAAGAACCGGACCGCGGCCCTGTTGGGCGCCGCCACCCTGGTCACCGCCGCACTCATCCCGGCCACCTCGGCACCCGCCCTGGCCGGCACCTCGAACAGGAGCACGTGTGAAAGCTCGCCGGAGCCCGCACGCGGCGCCGGGCTCCAGATCCAGAACATCGCCAAGGCCGACAAGGCGAAGTTCGGCCTCAACTCCGTCATCCTCAAGGTCACCCGCGGCCGGCAGAACCTACTGACCAACGCCCTGGGCGAGTCGATGACGGGCATCCCCGCCGACACGGACATGCAGTTCCGGACCGGCTCCGTGGGCATCGCCTACATGGCCACTATCCTGCTCCAGCTGGCGCAGCAGGGCGTCGTCGACATCGACGCCCCGGCCGCGCGCTATGTGCCGAAGATCCTGCAGGTCAAGGGTGCGGACAAGATCACCCTGCGGCAGCTCGGCAACTCCAGCTCAGGGCTGCACGACTACGTCGTCGACCCGGACTTCCTCAACGAGGTCGAGTCCCACCCGTTCCGGTACTGGACCGAGGACGACGTCCTCGCCTACCCGTTCCACCACGACCTCTGGTACGCGCCAGGCACCAACTGGAGCTACTCGCACGCCAACTTCGTCCTCGAGGGCGAGGCCCTGGAGAAGATCACCGGCGTCCCGCTCGACCAGCTCCTGAAGAAGCGCGTCCTGGAGCCGCTGGGTCTGGACAACACGTTCATCAACGCCAAGCCCCCGATCCCAGACCCCGTACACGCGTTCACCTCAGAGCGCGGCACCTACGAGGAGTCCACCTTCTGGAACCCGTCCTGGACCACGGCCCATGGCGCGATCCTCACCCAGAACGTCTGCGACCTGGCCACCTCCGCGCGGGCCATCGGCTCCGGCCAACTGCTCTCCCCCGCGTGGTTCCAGTTCCAGCTCAATCCGGGGACGGTGGGGCTGGGTGACGCGAGCAAGTGCCCTCCGGGCATCTGCCGCCTGAACACCGAGGCCGCGCACTACGGCTTCGGCGTGCAGGTGATCAACACCTGGGTCGTGCAGAACCCGTCCTTCTCGGGCTACTTCGCCATCCAGGCCTATCTGCCGTCCCAGGACCTGTCCATCGCGGTCAGCACCACCGACGGCCCCTCCAGCACCCCGAACGTCAACTACGCCGATACGGTCGCCACCGACATCGCCGCCGCCCTGGCGCCGCAGTACCCGCTGTCCTGAACGACCGCGGGGCGGCGTCAGCAGTCTGCTGACGCCGCCCCGGACGAACTGGACGAACCGGAGCCGCCGGACGTCACGCGTTCGGCAGCCCCATGTCCCGCGCGATCAGCATGCGCTGGACCTCAGAGGTCCCCTCGCCGATCTCCAGGATCTTCGAGTCCCGCCACATGCGCGCGACCGGGAACTCGTTCATGAACCCGTAGCCGCCGTGGATCTGCGTCGCCTCGCGCGCGTTGGTCACCGCGGACTCCGAGCAGTACAGCTTCGCCATCGCGGCCTCGGCCTTGAAGGGCTCGCCGGCGAGCATGCGGCTGGCGGCGTCGTAGTACGCCAGGCGGGAGGTGTGGGCGCGCAGGCGCATGTCCGCCAGCTTGAACTGGATGGCCTGGTTGGCCCCGATGGGGCGGCCGAAGGCCTCGCGTTCGTGGGCGTACTTCACCGATTCGTCGACGCAGCCCTGGGACAGGCCGGTGGACAGGGCGGCGATGGCGATGCGGCCTTCGTCCAGGGTGCGGAGGAAGTTCGCGTAGCCGCGGCCGATCTCGCCCAGGAGGTTCGCCTCCGGGACGCGGACGTCCGCGAAGGACAGTTCGCGGGTGTCCGAGGCGTTCCAGCCGACCTTGCTGTACTTCGGCGCGACGGTCAGGCCGGGGGTGCCGGCCGGGACCATGATGGTGCTGATCTCCTTGGCGCCGCTTTCCTTCGTGCCGGTGACCGCCGTGACGGTGATCAGGCCGGTGATGTCGGTGCCGGAGTTGGTGATGAAGCACTTCGTGCCGTTGATCACCCACTCGCCGTTCTCCAGGACCGCCGTGGTGCGGGTGGCGCCGGCGTCGGAGCCGCCGCCGGGTTCGGTCAGGCCGAAGGCGCCGAGCATCTCGCCGGAGCAGAGCTTGGGCAGCCACTGCTGCTTCTGCTCCTCGGTGCCGAAGCGGTAGACCGGCATGGCGCCCAGGGAGACGCCCGCCTCCAGGGTGATGGCGACCGAGGAGTCGACGCGGGCCAGCTCCTCCAGGGCCAGGCACAGGGCGAAGTAGTCGCCGCCCATGCCGCCGTACTCCTCGGGGAAGGGCAGGCCGAACAGGCCCATGCGGCCCATCTGGGCCACGATCTCGTAGGGGAACTCCTCGCGCTCGTAGAACGCCCCGATCTTGGGGGCGACGACGTCGTGGGCGAACTCCTCCACGGTGGCGCGCAGGGTTTCGTAGTCTTCACTCAACCGGTGATCCATGGGAGGTCCTCCGCTCAGACCGGGGTGACGCCGTGGCGGCGCCGGGAGAAGAAACGGTCCTTGCCCTCAGCCGCGCGGTAGCGGGCGATCAGGGAAGTCCGAAGGTCGGCCGGCTCGACGATGTCGTCGATCACCAGCTCGCTGGCCAGGCGCACGAAGTCGATGTCGGTCTCGTACTCGGCCCGCTTGTCGGCGACGAAGGCCGCGCGCTCGGCGTCGTCCTCGATGGCCGCGATCTTGTTCGCGTACACGGCGTTCACCGCCGCCTCGGCGCCCATCACCGCGATCTTGGCGGTGGGCAGGGCGATGGTGGCGTCCGGCTCGAAGCCGGGGCCGGCCATGGCGTACAGGCCGGCGCCGTAGGCCTTGCGGACCACCACGCACATCTTCGGGACCGTGGCCTCGGAGACCGCGGTGATCATCTTGGCGCCGTGCCGGATGATGCCCTGCTTCTCCACGGCCGTGCCGACCATGAACCCGGGCACGTCGGACAGGAACAGCAGCGGCACGTTGAACGCGTCGCAGAGCTGGATGAAGCGCGTGGCCTTGTCGGCGGAGTCGACGAAGAGCACGCCGCCCTTGAACATCGGGTTGTTCGCCACGATGCCGACCGGCTTGCCGTCCAGCCGGGCGAAACCGACGGTCAGCTCCCGGGCCCACAGCGCGTGGATCTCGAAGAACGAGTCGGTGTCGACCAGGCCCTTGATGAAGCGGCGCATGTCGAACGCCTGGCGCTCGCTGACCGGAACCAGGGCCGCGAGATCGATGTTCGCCGGGGAGTCCGCGGCCTCGGCCGCGGGGGCGTCCTGCTGCCAGTTGGAGGGCAGGTAGGACAGGTACTGCTTGACCGTGTCCAGCGCGTCCTGCTCGGTCTTGACCAGGAAGTGCCCGACGCCGGACTCGGCGCAGTGCACCCGCGCGCCGCCCATGGCCTCCAGCGTGGTCTTCTCCCCGGTGACCATCTCGACCATCCGGTCGCTGCCCAGGTACATCGAGGCGTTGCCCTCGACCATGATCACCACGTCGCAGAACGCCGGGATGTACGCCCCGCCCGCGGCGGAGGGCCCGAACAGGGCGCAGACCTGCGGGATCGAGCCGGAGGCCCGGACCTGGGTGTGGAAGATCTTGCCCGCGCCGCGCCGGCCCGGGAACAGGTCCACCTGGTCGGTGATGCGCGCGCCGGCGGAGTCCACCAGATAGACCATCGGCACGCCGGTGCGGTAGGCGGTCTCGATGATCCGGATGATCTTCTCGACGGTCCGCGCGCCCCAGGACCCGGCCTTGACGGTCGAGTCGTTGGCCATCAGGCACACCGGGCGGCCGGCGATCCGGGCGGTGCCGGTGACCACGCCGTCGGCGGGCAGGTCGCCGGCCATGGCGTTGGCGAACCGGCCGTCCTCGACGAACGACCCCTCGTCGACCAGCAGCTCGACCCGCTCGCGGGCGAACAGCTTGCCCTTCTTCTCATTGGCCGCGTGGTACTTCTCCGCCCCGCCGCGCAGGATCTCCGCAGTCAGCTCGGGCAGGTCATGGTGCGGAAGGGTGTGCGGTGGCACGCCTGGTTCCGTCATATGTGGCAACTCCTTTGTTGCGATTATTCTCGCGTGTGCGCTAGGACACGCTCGCATCAAAGATTCTGCCAGCGCGCCACTACTTCGCTAGTGCCCGGATGGTGTGCTCAATCACACCGGCGTCGTGCGACTCCGGCAGCATCACGATCTCGTCGACCCCGGCCTGCCGGTAGTCCTCGAACGCCGAGCAGACCTGGTTGAGGTCGCCGACCGCGGCTATGGAGCGCAGCACGTCCAGGGGCATCGCGGCCAGCAGCGAGCGCTCGTGCGCCCCGCCGCGCGCCAGGTCGATCAGCTCGCCGTGCCCGGCCTCGGCGAACATCCGGCCGAAGCCGTCGGCGTCCAGGTACGGCAACAGCGAACGCCGGATCCAGTCCAGGGATTCGGCGTTCGGGTCGACGACCGTCGGCAGGAAGACGGCTAAACGGGGCACCGCGCGGTTCATCCGGTCGGAGGTCAGAGCCAGCCGGGCCTTGATGCGCGCGGCATGCTCGACGGTCGCCAGCGGCACCGCGACCCGGTCCGCGCGGCCCACGGCGACCTCGCAGGCCTCCAGTCCGAAGGCCAGGACGGTCAGCGAGGCGTGGGAGGGCTCCAGCCGCGAACGGAAGCCGCGCGAGCGGACCGAGACGCCCTGGAAGCTGACCGGCTCGTTGCGGGTCAGCGGGCCCAGCACGGACAGGCTCTCGGCCAGCGCGGTGGCCGGGTCGGTGCGCGGCCGGCCGTGCCAGTCCACGACCACCAGGCCGGTGGAGGCGGTCAGGGCCAGGCCGATGTCCCGGCCGGTGAGCGCGGCCACGCTGGCGGCACCGCGGGCCGCGGTGACCGGGTCCCGGACGGCGGCCGGGAGCGGGCCGAGGGTGAGGGCGGCGCGGGGCCGGGCCGGGCTATTGCGCTGCAGTTCGCCGGCGGTGGCCGGGCTGGCGCCGGCGGCCCGGGCCTTGGCATCAGGATCGGCGGACCCCGAGGGCAGCTCCCCGGCCGCCGCGGCCACGGCCACGGCGAGCGCGAAGGCGTCGTGCCCGGTCGACTCCCCCAGCCAGATCTCCTCATAGCCGAGTTCGTCGGCGAGGCACGCCAGCCGTACGGTCAGCGCCGGGTCGCTGTCCGTGCGGTTGCCGAGAAGAACCCCGTCCACGATCACTTGACTCACTGCCCCCTGGTGTCGCCCTCGGGAAAAACCAGCTGTGATCCTCCCCGGTGGCAGAGTACCGTTCGGGGGTCTCGCGGTGCGATACGTTGGATCGATGCGCATCACGTCGATTGGTCACGCCGGCATGCTGGTGGAGACCGCCGCCGGCCGGATCGTCTGCGACCCGTGGTTCACCCCGGCGTACTTCGCGTCCTGGTTCCCCTTCCCGGACAACTCGGCCTTCGGCTCCGCCGCCGACCCGGCCGGGATCCGCGACGCCGAGTATCTGTTCGTCTCCCACCTGCACCACGACCACTTCGACCCGCACTGGCTGGCGGAGAACATGTCGAAGGACACCACCGTCCTGCTCCCCGACTACCAGGTCCCGGACCTGCGCGACGAGTTGGAGAAGCTGGGCTTCCGGAACTTCGTGCAGACCCGCAACCGGGAGGTCACCGAGCTCCCCGGGGGCTTGAGAATCCTCATCGACGCGCTGATCACGCCGACCGACGGCCCGCTGGGCGACAGCGGCATCGCGATCGACGACGGCGAGGTGCGCATCTTCAACCAGAACGACGCCCGCCCGGTCGAGGACGGCCCGGTCGGTGCCTTCGGCCCGTACGACGCGCATTTCCTTCAGTACTCCGGCGCCATCTGGTACCCGATGGTCTATGACTTCCCGGACCGGATGAAGGCCACGGTCGGCCGCCGCAAGCGCGAGAACGGCATGGCCCGCGCGCTGCGCTACGTCGACCAGTACCAGGCCAAGCAGGTGTTCCCGTTCGCCGGCCCGCCCTGCTTCCTGGACGAGCGCGACGGCCTGTTCGCGATCAACGACTTCGACGACGACCCCACGAACGTCTTCCCGAGCCAGCTGGCGTTCCTGGAGTTCATGCGCGAGCAGGGCCACGACAACGGCCACCTGTTCGTCCCCGGCACCACCGTGGTCCTGGGCGCGGACGGCAAGTGCGAGATCGAGCAGGTCCCGCAGGCGCAGATCGACGAGATCTACGGCCGGCGCCGTACCTACCTCACGGAGTACCAGAAGCGCGCGCAGCCGCAGATCGACGCGATGCACGCCGGGCTGCCGCAGGACAAGTCCGACCTGGTCGGCCAGCTCAAGGAGTGGGTCGAGCCGCTGCTGGCCTGGGCCGACCACACCTGCGCCGGGCTGAACGGCCGGATCCTGCTGGAGACCGTGGACCCCGGCAGCGGCGAGGTCGACGACCAGATCGTCTTCGACTTCCTGACCCGCACGATCGGCACCTGGGACGGCGAGGCCGAGTGCCGCTACCGGTTCCGCACCGACCGGCCGCTGATCGAGCACCTGGTGCGGACCCGGACCCCGGACTGGGTGAACGAGCTGTTCCTGTCCTGCCGGTTCCAGGCCTCGCGCAAGGGCCCCTACAACGAGTACATCTACACGTTCTTCAAGTCGCTGTCCGAAGAGCACATGACGTACGTCGAGGGCTACTACGCGGAGTCCAGCGACGTCACCGACCTGGCCAAGGCCGAGGGCTTCGCGGTGCAGCGGCACTGCCCGCACCTGAAGGCCGACCTGACCCGCTTCGGGACGGTCGCCGACGGGGTGCTGACCTGCTCGATGCACGGCTGGCAGTTCGACCTGGCCTCCGGCCGCTGCCTGACCAGCGACGACCGCAAGCTGGTGGCGCGGCCGCTGACCGCCGAGGACGGGGAGCTGCCGGAGATTCCTGCTGGGAGCCCGGCTCCGGCCGCGGGGCGCTGAGCGCGACTGCCGAGCATCGAGCACAACTGAGGAGCCGCGCCGGGAACAGACGTCCCCGGCGCGGTAGTTTTTCGGGGTGACCGGTCCGGTGCGGGCCGGAGGCGAGCGGAAGGAACAGGCCCGTGCGGCTGGGGGTCAACGTCCCGAATTTCGGGGCCGCCACGTCGGTGGACGTGCTGGAACGCTGGGCGCACGTCGCCGAGGGCCTGGGCTTCGACCTGCTGATGATGTCCGACCACGTGCTGGTCACCGAGGACGTGGCGAAGACCTATCCGGGACCGTTCCACGACCCCTTCACGACCCTGGCCTGGCTGGCCGGACGCACCGAGCGCATCCGCCTGGGCACCACGGTCCTGATCATGCCCTACCGCCAGCCGGCGCTGACCGCGCAGATGGCGGCGAGCCTGCACCGGCTCTCGCGCGGGCGCTTCGTGCTCGGTGTCGGGGTCGGCTGGGCGCGTCAGGAGTTCGCGGCCCTGGAGGTCCCGTTCAACCGCCGCGGCGCGCTGACCGACGAGCACCTGGACGAGATGCACCAGATCTGGGGCGGCGGCGTCGAGGGCGTGGCGCCGGCGCTGGCCCCCGACGAGCTGCCGGGGCCGCCGGTGTGGATCGGCGGCAACAGCGACGCGGGCATCCGGCGCGCGGTGGTGTCCGGCAACGGCTGGCACCCGCTGGGCTTCACCATGGACTGGATCCAGGACGCGGTCGGGCGGCTGAAGGCGTTCGCCGACGAGGCCGGGCGCGAGGTGCCGACGCTGGCGCCGCGGATCAAGCTGCGGCTGACGCCCGAGCCGGTCACCGACCCGGACCGCCAGGCCGGCATCGGCACGCTGGAGCAGGTCCTGGACGACCTGGACCGGCTGCGCGCGCTGGGGTCGGAGATCACGGTGCTGGACCCGTACCACGGCGACCCGGCGGAGCTGGAGCGTCCGGAGGACGCCTGGCGGCAGCTCGCGGTGGTGGCGGCCGCCTGGGGGTCGTTCGCGGCGCCCACCGCGGTCTGATCTTCTGACCGACTTACCGACTTACCGCCTGACCGCCTGATTCGCCTGATCGCTTGACGACGGCGCGCCGCCGCCCTCGGCCCTGATGAGGCCGGGGGCGGCGGCTGCCTGATGGATCCGCTCAGGCCGCGACCATCTCGGCCGCCGCCCGCTGCATGAGCGTGACCGGGGCGTCCGCCCAGCCCGCCGCCAGCGCCGCGGCGAACGGGTCCGGGAAGACGTCCTCGGTCCCGGCGGCCACCGCCGCGAGGATCTCCGCCGCCACCGCGTCCGGCGCGGTCTTGGGGATGTCCAGGTCCTGCGACATGTCGGTGTCCAGCGGCCCGGCCAGGACCGCGTGCACCTTCACCCCCTTGGGCGCCAGCAGCGCCCGCAGCACCTGGGTGAAGGAGTACGCCGCCGCCTTCGAGATCGAGTAGGCGGGCAAGACCGGCACCGCGGCGACCGAGGTGGTGGACAGCACGTTCACCAGCGTCCCCCGCGAGGCGGTGAGGTGGTGCCGGAAGGCGTGCGAGACGTCGTAGGGCCCGTAGAGGTTGACCGCGAGCATCCGGTCCAGCTCCTCGCGGTCGTCGATCTCCGCGTAGGAGGCCGCCCCGGCGTTGTTGACCAGGACGTCCAGCTCCTCGACGGCCTTCGCCGCGAGCTCGATCTGGTCGACGTCGGTGATGTCCAGCCGGAGCGGGACGACGCGCGCGTCGGGATGGGCGGCCGGGTTGCGGGCCCCGGCGTAGACCCGCTGCGCGCCCTGGTCCAGGGCCGCGTCGACGAGCGCGCGGCCCAGTCCCCGGCTGGATCCGGTGACCAGGACGGTCTTGCCGGTGAGGAAGTCGTTCGCCATGGTGGCTCACTCCGATCGGAGGCGGTTTTTCGCTGACACCTCCACTGACCCGGCCGCGATCGGAAACTGGGTGGCCGAGGAGCGCCCACTTTCCGCCCCTCCTGGTGTCTGGACAGGTGAGCGCTCCCATGGGTTGTGCATGGGTTGTGAGAACGAGGAGAGGTGGTGGACACCGTGGAGATGTCGGCCGAGCTGCTGCACCGCGCCCGGTCCGGCGACCGGGAGGCCTTCGCCGAACTGGTCGGGCCGTACCGGGGCGAGCTGCACCTGCTCTGCTACCGGATGCTCGGGTCCTTCCAGGACGCCGAGGACACCCTGCAGGAGGTGCTGCTGGCGGCGTGGCTCGGGCTGGCCGGGTTCGAGGAGCGCTCCTCGCTGCGGACGTGGCTGCACCGCATCACCACGAACCGGTGTCTGAACACGCTGCGCTCGGCAGGCCGGCGTCCGCAGCCCGCGGCGGCCTTCCCGGCGCCGGTGCCGGAGCCCTCGGCGCACAACGAGGTGCTGTGGCTCCAGCCGTATCCGGACCTGTTGCTCGATCGGCTACCCGATGGGGAGCCCGGGCCGGAGGCCAGGTACGAGACGGCCGAGGCGATCTCGTTGGCGTTCCTGACCGCGTTGCAGCTGCTGCCGCCGAACCAGCGTGCGGTGTTGCTGCTGCGGGACGTGCTCGGCTACCGCGCCGCCGAGGCCGCCGAGCTGTTGGACCTGACGGAGAGCGCGGTGACGAGCGCTCTGAAGCGGGCGCGCGCCACCCTGGACGCGACGGCGCGGGGGCCGGAGCGTCCGGGGCCGGTGCCCGGCAGTCCGCAGGAGCGCGAGCTGACCGAGCGGTTCGTCGCGGCGTTCACCTCGCACGACATCGACGCCCTCCTGGCGCTGATGACCGACGACATCTGGATCCGGATGCCTCCGATGCCGTTCGAGTACCAGGGGACGGAGAACGTCCGCGGCTTCTTCACGGCCATCGAGGCGCACCGCCGCGCGATCTGCCGCCTGGTGCCGACGCGCGCCAACGGGCAGCCGGCGTGGGGCGAGTACGCGCTGGACCGGGTGACCGACAAGCTGCACTGCGTCGGGATGCTGGTGGCGCGCTACTCCGGGGACCGGGTCGACGAGCTGACGCACTTCGAGGCGGGGGTGGCGGCCTCCTTCGGGCTGCCGCGGGTGCTGGGGGACGGCTAGTCGGCCGGCGCCGAGCGAGCGAACGCCAGGCTCTCCTGGATGATCGAGAGCACGATCGCCACCTCGGCCTCGGTTCGCGGCCCGTAGGCCATGTACTCGGTGCCGAAATCACCGAACTGGTGAGGTTCGGCCCAGCCCAGCTCCACCAGCCGTGCGCCTCGGCCGGCGGGAAGCACCAGGTGGACGCTGGTGTCGGTGACGCCATGCACGTGGACCGGTTCCAGCCGCTTGCCCGGCGCCAGAGACGTCTCGGGCGAACGTTCCGCGGGCTGGTCGGCCAGGAACACCGCTCTGGAGTCGGCCGGCGACACCTGGCTGTGGCCTTCGACCACGCCCGGGAGGCGAAGGTCCGCGCGACCAGCTCGCCCCACAGCGCGGGGCCGGCGTTCTGGTCCAGTTGGCGATGCGGGCCCTGATCGGATGTGGCAGGACGGGTTCCTGGGCGCGGCTGGTCATGCACGCATCGGACGTTAGCCCAAGCCGCATCGCACGAGCTTCGAGATTTCGACGGGACGGCTAGCCCTGCGAAGCGCCCGGCGCCGTCCGCCAGCCGAGGTGCCGGCGGGGCGGCGTCAGCCCCATGCGCGCGTAGGCGGTCCCGACGATCTCCGAGGGCTCCATCGCCCAGCGCAGCGTGCGCCCCGCGGCCTGGGCCAGCGGGCGGTCGACGAACAGCCGGACCGCGTCGGAGCGCCCCAGCTGGAGCGGGTCGCGGGCCCAGTCCGGGAGCAGCGCCGAGGCGCCGTTCATCAGGACCCGGACGGCGGCGCGCTCCCGGGGGTCGGCGCCGAACTTCCGGATGAAGTGGATGCCCTCGATCGCCGCCTCGGTGGCCTGGAGCTCGGGCTGCATGTCCCGCAGGTAGCTCGCGACCTCGGCGGCCGACTCGGGGACGTCGCGCGCGCCCAGCATCCGCGCCGGGACCGCGACCTCGCGGTAGTACTGGTCGCGTTCGGCGGCGGTGAGGGGCGGCGCGCCGAAGCGCTCGTAGCCGGCCAGGAAGCAGCGCACCTCGGCGACGTGGACCCAGGTCAGCAGGTGCGGGTCCTCGGCGCTGTAGGGGCGGCCGTCGGGGGCGTTGCCGTTGATGTGCGGGTGGACGCGCTCGCGGACGTGCGCGACCGCGGCCTCGGCGACCTCGGTGGAGCCGAAGGTCGTCGACAGGACGTAGGCGACGGTCCGGTTCAGCCGGGTGAGCGGGTCGGTGCGGAAGTCGGAGTGCTGATCGACGCCGGCCATCGCCAGCGGGTGCAGCGACTGGAGCATCAGCGAGGCGAAGCCGCCCATGAGCATGCCCGGGGCGTCGGAGTGCACGCGCCAGGTCACCGCGCCGGGCCCGAACAGACCGGGGTCGCCGGGCGGGCTGGAGTAGCGCTCCTTCAGGCGCAGCCCGCCGGAGCCGTGCACGCTGGCGTTCAGCTCGCGCCGGACGTACGCCTTCAGCCTTGCCGTCATCGATCGAAACCTGTTCTACTTTTCGCCATGAGCCAGCGGGACCGCATCCGGATGTCCGATGATGAGATCGAAACCTTTTTCGCCGCGGGGCGCAAGCTCCAGATCGCCTCGGCGAACGCCGACGGCACGCCGCACCTGGTCACCATGTACTACGCGCTGCTCGACGGCGACCTGGCCTTCTGGACGTACGGCAAGTCCCAGAAGGCGGTGAACCTGCGGCGTGATCCGCGGATCACGTGCCTGCTCGAAGACGGCATCGCCTACAACGAGCTGCGCGGCGTCACCGTGTACGGCGAGGTGGACCTGATCGAGGACTACGACCGGGTCCTCGCCTTCGGCATGGCCCTGACCGCGCGCTACCCCGAGGTCTTCGGCGCCGACGCCGAGGCGATGCGCCCCTTCGTCGAGCAGCAGGCGCACAAGCGCGTGGTGGCGCGGGTGCGGGCCAAGCGGACCGCGTCGTGGGACCACTCGAAGATGTGACCCGGGAGCGGCAACAGCGGGCTATCGGCGCGCGGCGAAGATGCCGGAGTCGAACAGGTATGCCAGCCAGGACAGCAGGAACTGGATGGCGCCGAAGACGAGGAAGAGCGTCTGCAGGTCACCGGCCCCGTCGGAGCTGATCGCCGAGAGCACGAGGGTGACGAAGATCGCGGTGGTGATCATCGCCGGCAGCGCGCCCGGCGCCCGCTCGCGCGGCAGGAACTCGCGCACCGCGACCAGGCCGGCCAGGAAGAACATGGTCGGGGCCAGGGTGTAGATGGCGACGGCGGCCTTGTAGAGGTTCATGGAGTCGCCGTCGCCGGTGCTGACGTAGCCGAGGAACAGGTTGATCACGCCGAGGGCCGCGACGCAGAGGTAGAGCATCTTGCCCAGCGGGACGGTGACGGCCGGCCGCGGGGGCTGGTGGTTCGGCGCGTGCGGCGGCGGGGCATGGTGCGGCTGCGCGCCGGGCGGCGGCGTGGTGAAGTGCGGCGGGCCCTGATACTCGGGCTGCGGCGGGTGCGGTTGGCCGACTGCCGGCTGAGTCGGCGGCGGGTGCGGTTGGCCGACTGCCGGCTGGCTCGGCGGCTGGCTCGGCGGCTGGCTCGGCGGCTGACTCCCCACCGGTGGCGTCTGGCTCGACCCCTCCCCTTCCGGCCGCGGCACCGGATCTCCGTTCGCTCCGCTCTGCGTGCTCATCAGCGCTCCGTTCCCCGGATCGGCGGCATGCCCGTCCCGCCAGCCGACCAGCCCCGACCCTTGATCGCCCTTGCTCGAACCCGTTCGGGCGACCCGGCGCACGGATCTGATGATCCATCAGAAACCCTTGCCATCGCAGATGGAACACGTTCTAATTCACCTCATGCGGATCGCGTACACCGAGGCGCAGGCGCAGCTGCGCGACACTCTCCGCGCCTACTTCACCGAGCTGGTCACCCCCGAGGTCGCCGAGGAGATGTCCACCGGCGAGTTCGGCGGGCCGCGCAGCCGGGAGGCGGTGCGGCAGATGGGCCGTGACGGCTGGCTGGGCGTGGGCTGGCCCGAGGAGTACGGCGGACAGGGGTTCACGCCCGTCGAGCAGTTCGTGTTCTTCGACGAGGCCCAGCGGGCCGGGGCGCCGGTGCCCTTCCTGACCATCAACGCGGTCGGGCCGGCGATCATGCGCTTCGGCACCGCGAAGCAGAAGTCCGAACTCCTCCCGCGCATCCTGGCCGGGGAGTGCATGTTCGCCATCGGATACTCCGAGCCGGAGTCCGGGACCGACCTGGCCAGCCTGAAGACGCGCGCCGTGCTGGAGCCTGACGGCGGGCACTACCTGGTCAACGGGCAGAAGATCTTCACCTCGCTGTCCGACCACGCCGACTACGTCTGGCTGGCCTGCCGCACCGACCCCGAGGCCCCGCAGCGGACCGGCAAGAAGCACAAGGGCATCTCGATCCTGATGGTCCCGACCTCGGATCCGGGCTTCACCCACACGCCGATCCACACCATCGGCGAGGCCTCCACGTACGCCACCTACTACACCGACATCCGGGTCCCGGCCGAGAACATCATCGGCGAGCCCGGCGAGGGCTGGCGCGTGATCACCACGCAGCTCAACCACGAGCGGGTGGCGCTGTGCTCGTCGGGGTCGCTGGAGCGGCCGTTCACCGAGGTGGTCGAGTGGGCCCGGCAGACCAAGCTGGCCGACGGCACCCGGGTCATCGACCGCGAGTGGGTCCGGGTGCACCTGGCGCGCATCCAGGCCAAGCTCTCGGCGCTGCGGCTGTTCAACTGGAAGGTCGCCGCCTCCGCCGAACTCGACGTCGCCGACGCCTCGGCCACCAAGGTCTGGGGCACCGAGCTCTACTGCGAGGCGTACGGCCTGCTGCTGGAGGTGCTCGGCGCGGCCGGCGCGCTGAAGAAGGACTCCCCCGGCGCCCTGCTCGCCGGCCGGGTCGAGCGCGCCTACCGCGGGGTGCTGATCCTCACCTTCGGCGGCGGCACCAACGAGATCCAGCGCGACCTGATCGCCTTGTTCGGGCTGAACATGCCGCGCATCCCCCGCCACTAGAGCCGTCAGAACCACTAGAGCCATCAGAACCACTAGAGCCCAGGAGCCCGCCATGGATTTCGAGCTGACCGAGGACCAGCGGGCGCTGGTCGACCTCGTCGACCAGATCCTCGCCGACCACTGCGGCAACGAGCGTCTGGCCGAGCTGGAGAAGGAGGCACGCGGCAGCGGCAACGGCTCCGTGCACGACGCGCAGGCCTGGCGCGCGCTGGCCGGCGCCGGAGCCGTCTCCGCGCTGCTCCCCGACGACGGCGACCTGGGCGTCATGGGCCTGGCCCTGCTGGCCGAGGCCGCCGGGAAGCGCACCGCCTACGTCCCGGTGGTGGCGGCGATCGCCCTCGGCGCGCTGCCCCTGGCCCGTTTCGGCGGCCACGAGGACCTGCTCGCCGGCATCGCCTCCGGGGCCAAGCTGGTCACCGCCGCCTTGGAGGAGCCCGGAGAGCCCGAATCCCTGATCACCACCGCGCGGCACGGCGAAGGCGGCACCTTCGTTCTGGACGGTGCCAAGGTCATGGTCCCGTACGGCGATCTGGCCGACGCCGTCCTGATCCCCGCCCTTCTGGAGGACACGCCGGCGCTGTTCGTCGTTCCGCGCTCGGCGCTGAAGGTGACCCCGCTGCTGGCCACCGGGCGGCAGCCGTACGCCGACCTGGACCTGGACGCGGTGAGCGTCCCGGCCGAGGCGCTGCTCGCCCGCGGCGGCGACGCGGTGGACTGGCTGCGCGACCTGGGCACCGTCGCCTATGCGGCCGAGGCCTCCGGCGTGTGCACCGAGGCGGTCGCCATGACCGCGCGCTACACCAGCACCCGCAAGCAGTTCGGCGAGCCGATCGCCTCGTTCCAGGCCGTGGCCCAGCGCGCCGCCGACGCCTTCATCAGTGCCGAGGCCCTGCGCCTGTGCGTGCTGCACGCGGCCTGGCTGATGGACGACGCCGCGCGCGGCGGCCACTCCGCCTCCTCCGCGGACATCTCCGCCGACGTCGCCATAGCGAAGTTCCACGCGGGGGACGCCGGATCGCGCGTCCTGCACGCCGCGCAGCATCTGCACGGCGGGATCGGCGTGGACACCGACTACCCGCTGCACCGCTACTTCGTCCGGGGCCAGCAGATCGAGCAGACCCTCGGCACCGCCACCCGGCAGCTCCTCCGCATCGGCGCACACCTCGCAGACTAAGGACTCCCCATGCAGTTCAACCTCGCGGACCTGTTCGAGAGCGTCGTCGACAAGATCCCCGAGAAGGAGGCTCTGGTCGTCCCGGGCGTGAAGCGATGGACGTACAAGGAGCTGGACCGCGAGGCGAACCGACTGGCGCACTTCCTGCTGGCACGCGGAGTGGGAGTGCGGGACCACGTCGGGATGCACATGTACAACGGGTCGGAGTACGTGGTCGCCGTGTTGGCGTGCCTGAAGATCCGTGCGGTACCCATCAACATCAACTACCGCTATGTGGCCGACGAACTGCGTTACCTCTATACGGACGCGGATCTGGTCGCCGTAGTAGTGGACGCGGAGTTCGGCGACAGAGTGCGCGAGATCTTCGAGGACTCAACGAAGCTCAAAACGATCGTCTCCGTCGGCGACGCTATAGCGGATCTGCCCTCTGTGACGTATGCGGACGCGGTCCGTGGGCAGTCGGAGGAGCGCGACGGACTACTCCCTCACGGCGACCGTTCGGCCGACGACCTCTACATCATCTACACCGGCGGGACCACGGGGATGCCCAAGGGCGTCATGTGGCGCCATGAAGACATCTTCTACGCGGGGATGGCAGGCGGGCGCCCTTATGGGGAGCCGATGAAGGATCCCTCAGAGGTCGCCGACGGTATCGACCCCGCTGCCGGCCAGATGGCGACCTTCCCTGTCGCGCCGCTGATGCACGGCGCCGCGCAGCTCGCCACCTTCATCAGCTTCAACATGGGCCAGAAGGTGGTCCTGAACCGGAAGTTCGACGCGCACGAGGTGCTGCGCACCGTCGAGCAGGAGAAGGCGAACGTCATCTCCATGGTCGGCGACGCCATGGGCCGGCCGCTGGCCGAGGCGCTGGCCGGGCCGCTGGCCGGGACCGACGTGAGCAGCCTGTTCGTGGTGAGCTCAGCCGGGGCGATCCTGTCCGAGGCGGTGCGCGAGCAGCTCCAGGCGCAGATGCCGAACGTGCTGATCCGCGACAACTTCGGCTCCACCGAGAGCGGGTTCAACGGCGACGCCGCCCCCGGCAGCGGTCCGGCCGGCGGCATGCGGTTCACCGTCAACGAGCGCACCACGGTCTACCTGGACGAGGAGCACCGGCCGGCCACGCCCGGCGACGGCCGGGTCGGGCGGGTGGCCCAGCACGGGAACGTGCCGCTGGGCTACTACAACGACCCGGTGAAGACCGCCGAGACGTTCTTCGAGCACGACGGCCGGCGCTGGGTGCTGCTCGGCGACCTGGGCACGCTGGAGGCGGACGGCTCGGTGGCGGTGCTCGGGCGCGGCTCGCAGTGCATCAACACCGGCGGCGAGAAGGTCTTCCCCGAGGAGGTCGAGGCGGTCCTGAAGTCGCATCCCGGGGTGTTCGACGCGATCGTCGCCGGCGCGCCGGACGAGCGGTTCGGCCACCGGGTGGCCGCCGTCATCCAGCCCCGCGAGCAGGGCGCGGGCACCCCCACGGACGGCGAGCTGGAGGAGTACTGCCGGGGCCGGCTGTCGGGGTACAAGGTGCCCCGGCTGCTCGTGCGGGTGTCGCATATCCGCCGCTCACCGAGCGGCAAACCCGACTACCCTTGGGCGAAAGAGCTGGTCACCGAGGCGTCCCGGCACCCGGAGTGAGATCTGGGTCACAAAAAGCCCTCCCGGCGCGGAAATGAGTTGACAGTCCGACGCTCTCACCACTGGACCTTTGCCGACACGGTGACTTACGCTAACGTAACCTACGAACCCGTAAGTTTCGGGAGCGTAGGTCCGTCCCCCAAGGCCTACTTCCCCAGGCCTGAGCGTGTAGGAGCCGACCCCATGACCGTCACCGACCTGCCCCGGCAGGGCGCCCGCCCGACAGCCGCGATGCCCGAGGCGGCCCTGCTCAGCGAGCTGGAGCAGGTCGTGGAGGCCAACCTGAACCGGCACCTGGACTGCGCCAAGGAGTGGTTCCCGCACGAGTACGTGCCGTGGAGCGAGGGCGAGACCTTCGACGGCGTCCTGGGCGGCAAGCCCTGGAGCCCGGAGCAGTCCCGCATCCCGGAGATCGCGCGCACCAGCCTGATCCTGAACCTGATGACCGAGGACAACCTGCCCAGCTACCACCGCGCCATCGCGGTGCAGTTCGGCCAGGACGGCGCCTGGGGCACCTGGGTGCACCGCTGGACCGCCGAGGAGGGCCGGCACGGCATCGCGATCCGCGACTACCTGCTGACCACCCGCGCCGTCGACCCGGTCGCGCTGGAGCGCGAGCGCATGACGCACATGTCCAACGGCTACTCCCAGCCCGACGCGTACGACGCCCTGCACTCGATCGCCTACGTGAGCTTCCAGGAACTGGCGACCCGCATCGCGCACCGCAACACCGGCAAGGTCTCCGGGGACCCGGACTGCGAGCGCCTGCTGGCCCGCGTGGCGCAGGACGAGAACCTGCACATGCTCTTCTACCGCAACCTTCTGGGCGCCGCATTCGAGCTCGACCCGGACCAGGCCATGCGCGCGGTGGCCAACGTGGTCCAGCAGTTCCAGATGCCGGGCTCGGGCCTGCAGGACTTCGGCCGCAAGTCGGTGATGATCGCCAAGGCCGGCATCTACGACCTGCGGATCCACCACGACGAGGTCGTGATGCCGATCCTGCGCCAGACCAACGCCCTGGAGCGCACCGACCTCGGCGCCGACGGCGAGATCGCCCGCGAGGAGCTGATGGCCTTCCTGGACGGCCTGGACACCGCGGCGACGCGCTTCTGCGAGAAGCGCGAGGCGCTGCTGGCCCGGCAGGCGGCACGCCGGAACGCCTGATACGGGGCTTGGAGCATAGGGCCCAGCACAGGGCATTGAGACCGCGGCGCCATGAGCGCCGCGGTCTTTCATGTGCGCCGGCTCATGTGCGGGTGGCCGCGCCGGCTGGCTTTGACGGCTTCGCGCATGGTCTATGGGATCCGCTGGTTTCGCGGGGCGGTGCGCAGGCGCCGCCAGAAGCCTCCCCCGCTGCACCCGCACAAAGAACTCACCCACACATGGCCGCGGCCGTCTCTTTCATCAATAGGCTGACTCGGCCGCCGGCAGAGCGGCATGCTCGGCACGCCTCGAAAAAAAGTAAGACAGAACCCTAAAGTTCCCCGGTGGGCGTGCCGATACATCTAGTAAGCGGCCCGGCCCCGGCGTAGCTCGCGTCCCTGCCCTCCGCGAGCGCGCCGCCGCCGGACCTGCCTCCTGGTAGCAGGTCCCCGGCAGGTTGCCCCCCGGCCTGTCGGGGGCCGGTTGCGACCCGTGGTGGCCTGCGGTATCAGCACCCGCAGGCCATCGCTGGTTTCGCGGATGCCGACCCGTGTGCGCCGCCCCGTGTGCGCCTCCCGTGCGGGAATCAGGGAGTCAGGGCAGCAGGACCACCGGCATGCGGACCGGGTCCGGCCAGGCGTAGCGTCCGTCGCGCATGCCGAGGTCGGCGGGGTTCACCGCCGCGGCCTTCACGCGGATCAGGACTTCGCCGGGGGCGGGGTCGCGGACGTCGAGCTTCGTGGGGATCAGGTTCTCGGCCGGCCCGAAAGCGTGGACCGCCATGGCGTTCATCGTCGTCATGGCCCCGAAGCTACGGGCGGCCCGGCCGGGGCGCCTTGACCTGGATCAAGCGGTCACCAGAAGTCTGCGGCGGATGCGGCTCAGAGCCTCGGGCGTCACGCCGATGTAGGCCGCGACCTGGGACAGCGGGACGCGCGCGGCGATGGTGGCGAAGTCGGCGAGGTAGGTCCGGTAACGCTCGGCGGCGTCGTCCAGCAGCAGAGTGCGGTTGCGGAGTTCCGCGGTGATGAACTTGTGCTCGGTCAGGCGTGCCGTGAGGTCGCGCCAGCCCGCGTGGCGCTCGGCGAGGGCGGCCAGCGCGCCGGCCGGCATGGCGAGGTACCGCGTCGGTTCCAGGGCCTGAATGGCCAGGTCGGAGATCTGCAAAGTCAGCCGCGCGCGGTAGGTGCCCGCCGACGCAGCTCAGGGACGCGTCGGCGGGCTCGAGGCCGGCAGGGAAACCGGGGCCTACTTGATGGAACCGGCGGTCAGGCCGTCGACGACCTTGCGCTCGATCAGGCCGAACAGCACGATCACCGGGATGGTCGCGATGACCGTCGAGGCGAACAGGTGCCCGTAGTCGACGGTGTACTGGCCGATGTAGTTGTCCACCGCCACCGACAACGGGGCCTTGTCAGGACTCGTCGTCAGGGTCAGGGCCACGATGAACTCGTTCCAGGCGGCGATGAACGTGAAGATCAGCGCCGTCACGATGCCCGGCATCGCCAGCGGGATCGTCACCCGCCGGAACGCGCCGAAGCGGGTCGCCCCGTCGATCATCGCGGCCTGCTCCAGCTCGGCCGGGATGGCCGCGAAGTAGGCCGACAGGATCCACACCGCGAAGGCCAGGTTGAAACCCGCGTCCACGATGATCAGGGCCCAGACCGAGTTGATCCCGCCCAGGTCGCGCATCTCGCCGTAGATGCCGACCACCATCGCGGTGGGCTGGAACATCTGCGTGACCAGGACCAGCAGCAGGAACGCCTTGCGGCCGCGGAACCGCTTGCGGGCCGTGTAGTACGCCGCCGGCAGCGCCACCAGCAGCACCAGGAAGGTGGCGCCGCAGGCGACCTCCAGGGTGATGCGCATGTTGGTGCCGAAGCTGGAGTCGCCGGAGAACACCGAGGTGAAGTTCGACCATTCCAGGTGCTTCGGGATGATCGTCGGGTCGGCGGTCTCGTTCACCGGCCGCAGCGCGGTCAGGAACATCTCGATGTACGGGGTGATGAAGATCAGCGCGATCAGGTACGCGCTGCCGATCAGCGCGATCTTCTTCACGCCCGGCAGACCGCGCGGCGGCTTGGGCGCCGAGGGCACCCGGTCCTGGCGCGCGGTCGGCGAGGAGGTCGTCACGGCTGTCATGCCTCGCCCTCACTGTTCCACTTGCTCACCTTCAGGAAGGCGAAGACGATCACGATCACCAGCACGAAGTTCACCACCGACAGGGCGGCGGACTCACCGATGTTCTGACGCTTGAGGATCCACATGAAGACCGTGGTGGTCGAGGTGTCGTACCCCGGTCCGCCGTGCGTCATCTCCCAGATGATCGGGAAGCTGTTGAACACGTTCATCACGTTGATGACCGCGGCCACCAGCAGCGCCGGCTTCAGCAGCGGCAGCGTGATCGAGAAGTACGTGCGCACCTTGCTCGCGCCGTCCACCCGGGCCGCCTCGTACACCTCACCGGGGACGGTCTGCAGGCCGGCGATCACCGTGTAGCTGGTGAACGGGACCGAAACGAACACCGCGACCACCATCTCCCAGATGAACCCGGAGGTGGAGTGCCCCAGCCAGTCCGCGGTGGAGCTGTTGCGGTCCACCAGGCCCAGGTCGTTCAGGATGATGTTGATGAACCCGTAGCCGGGGTAGAGCATCCACTTGAAGATGATCGAGGTCATCATCACCGAGGCGGCCCACGGCGCGATCAGCGCCCAGCGCGCGACCGTGCGCCCCGGGAACTTCTGGTTGAACAGCTGCGCGACGCACAGCGAGATCAGCACCGTGCAGGTGACGACCACGACCACCCAGATCCCGGTGCGCTCCAGCACACCGTTCAGGTCCTGCTCCTTGAACAGCTTGTTGTAGTCGTCCGTCCCGTTGGAGCCCAGGTTCACGCCGTAGCGGGACCAGTGCGTGGTCGAGGACTGGACCATCTTCACCACCGGCCACAGCACGGCGAAGGCGATCAGCGCGATCGCCGGGCCGATCCAGGCCAGCGGGGCCAGGCCGGAGAACACCGACCTGGCGCGGGCGGGGCGGGGCCGGCCGAGCCGGCCCCGCTCTGTGTGCGTCGTCATCGCTGGGACGTCCCGTACAGCCTTAGTTACTGGCCGTCGCGACGGCCTGGATCTGGTCCAGGACGCCCTTCGGGTCCGAGGTCACGGCCTTGCCGACGATGTCCTTGACCTTCTGCGAGGCCGGGTCCCAGTTCGGGTCCGAGCTCGGGTACCAGGCGGCGTTGGGCAGCGCGTCGATGAACGGCTTCAGGGCCGGGTTCTGGGTCGACAGGTCCGTGGCCGCGTCCTGGGTGGCCGGCAGCAGGTCGTACTCGTTGTCGAACTGCTCCTGGTACTTTTTCTGCAGCGCGAAGTCGAGGAACTCACCGACCGCGGCCTTGTGGTCCGGGTGGGTGTTGAAGGCCTCGATGAAGTCCGCGACGCCCAGCGGCGAGCTCAGCGGGCCGGTCTTGCCGGCGATCGGCGCGGCCTTCCAGTTGCTGCCGATGCTGCCCTCCTGCAGGATCGGCAGCAGCGACGGGGAGCCGTTGATCATGCCGATGTTGCCGGCCGCGAAGTCCTTCCACAGGTCGGTGCGCTTCTTGGTGGCCGGGTCGGGCTCGGTCAGGCCCGGCTTGACCAGGTTGTCGGTCAGCCACTGGAAGGTCTCGATGTTCTGCGGGGAGTTGATCGCCCACTTGCCCGAGGCGTCCTTGTAGCCGCCGCCGTTGCCCAGCGTCCACAGGTAGGTCTCGGCCTGCGCCTCCTCCGAGCCCAGCGGCAGGCCGAAGCCGGTCTTGCCGAGCGCCTTGATCTTGGCGGCGTCGGCGGCCACGTCGGCCCAGGTCTGCGGGGCGGCGGCGATACCGGCCTGCTGGAACAGCGCGGTGTTGTAGAACAGCGCGCGGGTCGAGGTGGTGAACGGGATGCCGTACTGCGCCTGGCTGCCGTCCTGGCCCTTGGTCTGGCCGAGCTGGGCCACGTGCGGGATCAGGTTGCTCACGGTCTGCGGGGAGACGATGTCCGAGGCCTTGTACAGCAGGCCCTGGGCCGCCACGTCGGCGTAGCCGCCGCCCTCGAACAGGTCCGGGGCGTCGTTGTTCTGGACCGCCGTGGTCAGCTTGGTGGCCAGGTTGTCCCAGGTCGCCATCTGCAGGTCGACCTTGACGTTCGGGTACTTGGCCTGGAAGTCGTTGATGATCTGCTGCCAGTACAGCTTGGTGTCGTCCTTGTCGGTGCTGCCGTAGTTCGGCGCGAGCAGCGAGATGGTCACCGGCTTGGAGGAGCCGCCGGAGGACGAGGACGAACCGGAGGACTTACTCGAGGAGCAGGCCGACAGAGCCAGAGCCGCGGCCAGACCGGTAGCGGCGATAGTGACGAGACGCTTCACCTGGGATCCACCTTTATTGGAAGGGTGAGGGTTGGGGACTTCAGGTCGTGACGCTGGGACACGCTAATCAGGTTTGGCCCGGCGGTATAGACCAGAGAACCCTCAGGTATAGACCAGTTATCGAACCGTCATCTCGGAATGCCATCAAAAGCGGACATATTCGGGCGTAATCAAGGCGTTGAAAGCGTCTTCACGATGAACCTCTGTTGAGCCGCAGATGTTGACCTCGCGCGGCGGCGGGACCTCGCGCGCCGTCGAGGGCACTCGCGGGGGTTGACCGGATCGTTCCGCATCGAGGCCGGAACAGCCCTGCCCCCGACCCGGCCGGGGCGGCGACCATGAAGACATGACACAGCGAGCCCTCATCATCATCGACGTCCAGGAGTCCTTCCGCGCCCGCCCGCTCTGGCGGCTGATCGACAACCCGGACATCGCCGACGACGTCAACCGCCTGGTGGACCACGCCCGCGCGAACGACGACCTGGTCGTGTGGGTCCTGCACGAGGAGCCCGGCACCGGGAACAGCTTCGACCCGGCCTCCGGCCACGTCCGCTACCTGGACGGCCTGCGCGCCCCGGCCGCAGACGACATCCAGGTCCGCAAGACCTCGCACAACGCGTTCACCACCACCAACCTGCAGCAGCGCCTCACCGAGCACGGCGTCACCGAGCTGGCGATCTGCGGCATCCGGACCGAGCAGTGCTGCGAGACCACCGCCCGGGTCGGCTCCGACCTGGGCTACCAGGTGACGTTCGTGGTGGACGCCACCGCGACCAACCCCATCCCGCACCCGGACGCGCCGCAGGACCCGACCCCCGAGGAGCTGGAGGCCGACCCGCGCGCGCTGCCGGCCGCGGCGGTCGTGGAGCGCACCGTCTTCGCCCTGGCGCACCGGTTCGCGACCATCGCGACGGTGGACGACGTGGTCGGCGCGGGCGCCCCGGCGGCGATGCCGGTAGGCTGACCGGATTGTGAGGGTCGTCTTCCTGCTCATCCCGCGCCTGCACCTGCTGGACCTGTCGGGTCCGGCGCAGGCCTTCTCCACCGCGGACGATTACGGCTACCGGTACGAGCTGCGGTACTTCGCCGAGCAGGAGGACATCGTCAGCGCGCAGGGCGTCCGGCTGCGCGCCGAGACCGAGTGGCCCGGCACCGGCCCGCAGGACCTCGTGGTGGTCCCGGGCTGGCGCTCGCCCACGCTCAAGGGCAGTCCGCGCCCGGGCCGGGAGCTGCTCGACCGGCTGGTCCGGCACCACGCCGCCGGCGGCACTGTGGCCAGCGTCTGCTCCGGCGCCGAGGTGCTGGGCCAGGCCGGGCTGCTGGACGACCGGCGCTGCACCACCCACCACGATCTGCAGGACGAACTCGCCGCCCGCTACCCGCGGGCCCGGGTCGAGCGCGACGTGGTCTACGTGACCGACCGCCGGGTGGTGACCTCGGCCGGCATCGCCAGCGGCATCGATCTGGCGCTGCACCTGGTGGCCGAGCGCCACGGCCCGGCCGCCGCGGCGCGGATCGCGCGCGAGATGGTGGTCTACGCGCGCCGCTCGGGCGAGGAGTCTCAGGACAGCGCGATGCTGAGGCACCGCTGGCATCTGCGCGACGCGGTGCACCGCGCGCAGGACCGGATCGACGCGGCCTACGCCGAGCCCTTGCGGCTGGCCGATCTGGCGCGCGCCGGAGGCGTCAGCGAACGCACTCTGACGCGACAATTCGTGGAGAGCACAGGGATGACTCCGTTGCGTTACCAGCAGACATTGCGAGTGGAACGTGCGGAAAATCTGATCGGGCACGGCGCGACCGTCGAGGCGGCCGCGCACGCCGTGGGCTTCTCCGATGCCCGTATGCTGCGCCGACTCCGTTCGCGCGTGATGTAGGACACGCCGTTTCACCCATTTTCTTCGCAACCGCGTACCCCGGTGTAAGCGTCTGAGGACCGGCGGGGAATTCCAGCAAGCTGGCGGTGGCCATCAATGAATGGCCATACTCTGAGGCTGGATCGGGGACCGGAGCGAGAGGATTGTGGATGACACCGGCACCGACGGGAAGGACCGGCGACGGCTATCCGGGACGCGGGGTACCTCCGCGGCCGGACCGGCCGCAGGGGCCGCCCCGCAGCCGTGAGGTACCGCGTCCTCGGCCCCCTCAGGACCCGCGCCAGGGGCCCCCGGCCGAGCCGCGGACGCCGTGGGACGACTACAACCAGAACCAGCCGCCGCAGTACCCCCAGGGCCGCGATCCCCGGGCCGGGCAACAGCAGCGCGATCCGCGTGATCCGAGCTACCAGCCGCGCGATCCTCGGGATCCTCGCGACCCGAGCTACCAGCAGCGGCCTGAGTATCCGCGCAACGGCGGTCATCCGCAGCAGCCGGGCCAGCAGCAGACCCCGGGCCGTCAGCAGGCCGGCTATGGGCAGCAGGCGCCGAGCCACCAGCAGAACCCGGGCTATCAGCAGAACCCGAGCTACCAGCGCGTGGACCGCGCGGCCCAGGGCATGCGCTCTGTCGACGAGACGCACATTCCGCGCGGCACCCGGCGCCGGGTCCCTCAAAACCCTGAGGAACTCCGTCATCCCGAGGATCTTCGTCCCGCCTCGAGCCATCAGAGCGGCTACGGCGAAGAGGGCTATGGCGAGGACGGATACAGCGAGGACGGCGCGGACGAGAACGACCTCCTGGAGTCCGGCGAGCGCGACGGCCGCGGCCGCCGGCGGGCCGGCTCGCGCCGCAAGGACCGGCTCACCCCGGTCCAGCGCCGGCGCCGGAAGATCATATTCCGGAGCGTCGCCGGCGTCCTGGCCATATTCCTGTTCCTGACCAGCTACTCGCTCTACGGCGCGCTGAGCGCCCCGGGCAACATGAGCAACCAGGCACGGATCGCCGAGTGGGCCCGCGGGCACGGCGCGGGTTTCGCCGTGTCCTGGATGGAGAACCAGCAGTACCAGAACAACAAGCCCAAGACCGGCGGCGGCCTGTCGCCGCAGCAGCTGGCCGACCTGGCCCCGCCGTCGTCGACGCCGACCCTGGCCAAGAACGATCCCCTGCTGCCGCCGATGAAGCCGTTCGTGCCGAACCCGGCGCCCGGGGAGGGCTCCTGGCAGCCGGCGGTCGTGGTGAACGGCGACCCGGTGATCCAGATCGCGAAGCTGCGCTCGGACCCCCAGCACCTGGAGTACCTGTCGGCGGTGGCGTGGATGGACCAGAAGCACGCCAGCTTCGTCCTGCACCCCGGCTCCCAGCAGCCCGGCACGGCCGGCTACAACCAGACCGACCACCTGTCCGGCGACCAGTTCAAGAACCTGATCGCGACCTGGAACGGCGCCTTCCTGCTGAACCCGAACGACGCGCACGGCGGCTTCTACCTCAACGGCAAGACCTACGGCACGCTGGTGCCGGGCGCAGCCTCCGAGGTGTTCTACAAGGACGGCACGATGAACGTCGGGTCCTGGAACTCCGGCGCGGGCTTCCAGATGGCCCCGAACGTGGTCGGCGTCCGGCAGAACCTGCAGCTGCTGGTGGACAACGGCCAGATCAACCCGCAGGTGAACAGCGACGACAAGAAGCTGTGGGGCGTGACCATCAAGAACGCCTACTTCGTGTGGCGCTCCGGCATAGGCATCACCGCCAACGGCGACATCGTCTACGCGATGGGCCCGGCGCTGTCGGTGCCGACCCTGGCCGAGCTGCTGCAGCGGGCCGGCGCGGTCCGCGGCATGGAGCTGGACATCAACCCCGAGTGGGTGTCGTACATGACCTACGACGGCAGCAAGGACCCGGCCAGTCCCGTCCCGACGAAACTGCTTGATTTCGCCCGGACCGGGCAGCGGTACTTCTCCACCGAGGAACGCGACTTCGTGGCCGTATACAGCCGTTAACCGAAAGCTCTCTCGCTCTCACGCTCCCCTGTCGCTACCTTGGTTCGGTAGCGAGAGG
Organism: Catenulispora sp. MAP12-49; assembly: GCF_041262705.1. NCBI lineage: Bacteria > Bacillati > Actinomycetota > Actinomycetes > Catenulisporales > Catenulisporaceae > Catenulispora > Catenulispora sp. MAP12-49. The sequence goes on from NZ_JBGCCP010000018.1 coordinate 156,053, forward strand.
GGAGCGCTGTTATCCATGAACGGGACCGTTTTCGGGATCATCCTGATCGTGCTCGCAGCGGCCGGAGGGGCCGCCCTGTGGGTCGACACCATCCGCAAGCGCGACAAGCAGTAGTCAGCCGCGATTCAGTACCCGCCGCCACCGCTTGAGGTGGAAGGACTCGTGGACGGACCGGTGGACGGACTGGTGGACGGACTGCTCGGGTTCGACGGCATCGAGCCCGGCGCTCCGGCCCCGACGGCCAGGGTCGGGGTGGCGACGTACCAGGTGCCGCCGCTGCCTTCGCCGTTCGCCTGTCCGGCGGCGCTGTCACCGGTGTACTCGTACAGCGGGTGGCCGTTGTAGACGACCTGGCCGTTCACGACCGTCATCTTCCCGGTGACGGTGGTGGCCGCGCTGGGGTTGGAGCCGGTCAGCGCCGGCCAGACCGCGGCGCAGCTGCCCGTGCAGGTCGGCTTGCCGGCGGCGGTGTCCGGGGTGAAGTAGTAGAGCGTGTGGCCGTCCGGTCCGGTGAGCACCACGGTCTGCGTCCCGCTGATGCCGACCGAGGCGCTGTTCACCGTGGTGCCCGTGGTGCTGGCCATGCTCGGTGGGGCGGCCGGGGTGCTCGACGCCGAGGAACTCTTGCCGGACGACGACGAGCAGGCCGCAGCCAGTGCCAACAGCGCCACCGCCGACACCGCCCCGGCGACGCGCGCGGTGGAAGGGATACCCGGCTTGACCATGATCGTGCCTCCTTACGGCTGGCGGAGGTCTCGAACCTCCACTTTTGGCACGTATCGGAGGCCGTCTTGGTTCGGCCGGGTTCCCTCCCCGCGCGAGCGGGCCCTCTGCTTCAGCCCAGCTGGATCAGCGTCAGCGTGGTCCACACCCCGACATGGATCCGGTAGCCGGCCTCGACCGGGAACGCCTGGTTCGCCGGGATCGGGGCGGTGTCGTCGTTGAGCACGGTGCCGTTCATCGACTCCAGGTCCACCACCTGCCAGCCGCCGTCCGGACGCGCCTGGAGCACCGCGTGCAGGTGCGACACACCCGGGTCGGTCGGCGGGCCGGTCAGGTCGATGTCCACGTTCCCGCGCTTGCCCGAGCGGCCGATGCGCACCGTTTCGCCCTTGAGCTCGTACTGGCGCTCCGGGCAGTACGGCGGGAACGGGTAGGCGTTTGCGTCGATCTCGCCCTCGGCGACCACCGCGTCGTAGTAGGCGCGGTCGGCGCTGGCGATCGCGATCCATTGCACGGTGCCGCCGGAGCCACTCGAACTGCCGGTGCTGCCGGTGCTGCCGCCGGTGCTCGTCGGATCAGAGGTGACGGTCCGGGCCAGCGGGTCCGAGTCCGGGTCCGAGATCGACTGCGGGCCCTGATTCGCCGGACCGCCGGCCAGGCCCGAGCTGGCCAGGACCGAACCGGTCTGGCCCGAACCGGTTGACCCCGAACCACTCTGGCCTGAGCCGGTCTGCCCCGAACCGCTGCCGCGCACCTCGGCCTCGCGCTGCTCCGCCTCCCGCTGCGCCTTCTCCGCCTTGCGCAGCTCGGCCTCGATGTCCAGCTGCGGCTGGTCGACCGTCTTGCCGGTCTGCTCGTCGGCGAAGTTGAACCCGCAGCCCTCGCAGAAGGTGTCGCCGGCCTGCCGCGGCAGCAGGCAGTTCGGGCACGGCTCGCCGGCCGAGCCGTAGTTCGGGGCCCCGCCGCCGCCCGGGGCCGCGCCGCCACCGGGGGACGCGCCGCCCCCGGTCGCGTGCGCCGGCGTGCCGATCGACAGGCCGCACTCGTCGCAATAGTCGGTCGCGACCGACTGGTGTCCGTCCGGACACTGGGCCATCATCGTCCACCCGCCTCAACGCCGGCCGCGGCACCCCGCCGCGGCTTGTCCACCGTCGCCATCCTCAGCACCCCCGCCAGATCTCAGTTCCGCTTGGCGCGCACGGTCTTGGTGGAGTCCACCTCGAGCTCCATCGCGTCGCCCTTGTCCACCTTGGCCTTGGCCCGCACCTTGGACGTCGCGGGGTCGACCTCGGTCACCTTGCGCAGCATCTTCACGGTGTCCTCGTGCCCGGACTCCACCGCCAGGTCCATGGCGCGGCCCAGGCGCGCGGTGGCGGTGTCCAGGTCCCCGGCGGCCTGGGCGTCCAGGCCCTCCTGGATCGCCGCGGCCATCTCGGCCTGGCCGGTGTAGTGCGCCACCCGGCCGTTGATCCGGGTGGACAGGTCCGTGTCCTCGGTCCACACCGCGCGGATCTTGCCCTCGCCCAGCAGCGTGGCCCCGGCCGCGTCCTTGGCCACCAGCTGCACCCGGCCGGCCAGCTTCTCCTGGCCGATGTTGCCCGGCTCGACCTCGACGCAGACGTGGTACTCGCGGGACTCCGCGCCCCACGCGCCGGTCGGGTAGTCGCCGGTGAGCGGGTTGTCGCCGGGCACGCGCATCCCGGACAGGTCGGCCAGGTTCGGGCTGACCTGCTTGACGTAGCGGATGGTCGCGCCCTTGGGCGCCCACAGCCGCAGCGCGACGTCGGCGACCTCCTTGCCCATGGAGTTGACCATCATCTCGCGGAAGTCGTCGGCCAGCTTGGCCGGCTCGCGGATGATGCCCACGGTGCCCAGCAGCGCGTCGGCGATCTTGCGCAGCTCCTTGGGCTCCCAGTCCTCGCCGATGCCGCGGCAGTCGGCGGTGAAGTTGCCGACGCTGGAGGAGATCGCGCGCGCCAGGTCCGCCGGGGTCTCCGACTCGTCCTTGCCGTCGGTGAGCAGGATCGCGTGCTTGATGGCGTGCGGGTGGGTGTCGAAGATCCGGCCGGCCTGGGCCAGCCAGCGGCCCATCGCGGTGCCGCCGTTGGCGTGCAGGCGCCCGACCGCGTCCTTGGCGGCGGCGCGGCTCTGGTAGTCGGCACGCAGCAGCTGCCCGCCGGTCGGGTAGACCACGCGCGCGCCCTCGGTGCCGGCCACCACCGCGAAGTAGGCGCCGTCGGTCAGCGTGTCGATGGCGACCTTGGTGGCCTCCTTGGCCGCCATCATCTTGGTGCGCGGGTAGTCCATGGACCCCGAGCAGTCGATGATGATGACCTCGACGTTCTCCGCCGAGGCCGGGGTCCCGTACTGGGCCGGGGCCGGCGCGCCGCCGACCGCGGCCGTCGCGGTCAGCGTGACCACCGCGTGCACCTCACGCGCGCCGGCGGCCAGGAACTCGTTCTGGTTGATCTCGAAAGCGAAGTCTGGGTACTGGCTCATGGCTACTGACTTGCTCCTGTCATGCGGACGGTTCGGCGGGTGCCTGAACCGGATAGGGAACGAGCACGGCGGTGATGTTGTCGTGGCCGCCGGAGTCCAGGGCCTTCTTGACCAGCCGCCCCGCCGCCCCGAACGGGTCCGTCAGCGCCTGGGGCAGCGCGAGCGCGGCCAGGTCCGCGGCCTTCTCCACGTAGTTCCACAGGCCGTCGCTGCACACCAGGACCACGCCGGGCCCGTCCGGCGTGAACCGCGCCAGATGCGGCTCGGGGGCGCCGGAGTCGGCGCCCAGCCAGGCCTCGATGGCGTGCGAGCCCTCCTCGGCGTCGTCCTTGGTCAGCGCCCGGGCGGTGCCGCGCTCGTCGAGCCAGTAGGCGCGGCTGTCGCCGAGCCAGGCCACCGTCACCTCCTGCCCGACGATCGCCGAGACGTAGGTGCAGGCCGGCGGGTTGCCGTGGTCGGCGTCGCGGGCGAGGTCGGAGACCGCGCGGTCGGCGTCGGCGACGGCGTAGCGGGAGATCAGGCGCAGGTCCGCGGGCAGGGCTCCGGAAGCGGCCGCCGGGCCGGCGGCGCCTTCGGTGTCAGCGGTGCCGTCAGCGCCCTCGGCGGCGGCGTCGTCGGCCGGGACCTGCGGCGCCATGGCCTGCACTGTGGCCGACACTGTCGCCGGCACCGTGGCCATCACCGCGGTCTCGACCGGTTCGGTGTGCGGGTACCGCGGGCCGGACGCCTCGGCCGGCTCAACCGGCTCAACCGGCTCGGCCGACTCGACCGACTTCCCGGCCGGCTTCCCGGCGGGCTCCGGCCGGCCGGCCGCGATCGCGGTCAGCAGCAGCTTGGCGGCGGCCGAGACCGCCGCGGCCGAGGCCTCGTCGGGCCGCTCGGAGGTGGACACCCCGTCGCAGACCACGGCGACCACCAGGTTCTCGCCGTCCAGCCCGAGGACCGGGCGCAGCGCCATCGAGTCCTCGTTGCGGTGGTGGCGAAGGCCCCGGTCGCTGACGCCGGCCACCACGGCCAGGTCCACCTCCATCCGGTCGCGGCGCCGGGGCTGCAGGTCGCCGCAGTCGGTGCAGTAGCCCTCGGCGTCGATCTCGGTGCCGCCGCAGGACACGCACGGCTTGGGCTCCTGGTACTCCGAGGGCTCCTCGTCCCCGGTGCGCGGCTCGTCCACGCCGTAGCCGCACTCCTCGCAGAACCGCGCCCCCTGCTCCATCACCAGGTCCGTGGCCCCGCAATTGGGACACGTCAGCTGCAACGGCATGGCGGGGTCCGCCTCTCTGGGCTCACTGGGCTCGCCGGGCTCGCTGGGCCGGCCGGAGTCCGCCGGCACGCCCGGGAGACTCCCCAGGGCGGGCCGGCCGGCGGTCCCGGCAGCGGACTCGGCGGCGGTCTCGGTCATATCAGGGTCCTGGGCCGCACGGCGTTCGCCTGGTCGACCAGCTCGACGCGCTTGGCGCGATCGGTGGCCAGCCGGGCCAGCGAACGGTAGGCGTGCTCCATGCCCAGGCGCAGCGAGCGGTCGTCGACGTCGCGGTCGATCAGCTTCTGTCCGGAGCGCAGGTCGGCCGGTTTCTGGACGCTCAGACGGGTCCCGGCGGCGGTGAAGACGTCCAGCGCCAGCCAGTTCGCGTGCTCGGGGTCCAGCCGGGCGGCCAGCCAGGCGTAGCGGACGTCGATGTCGGCCAGGTCGGCGCCGGTCAGGTCCCGGTCCCGGTCCACCAGCAGGGCCCGGAGCGCCGCCTCGGCGGCGGCGGTGTGGTGGGTGGAGGTCTGCGGCACCGCGCCGAAGGCGCGCACCGCCGCCTCCCGCTGCCCGGTGCGCAGCAGCGCGCGGGCCAGGCCGAAGGCGGCGCTGACGTAGCCGGGGTCGGTGCGCCAGACCATGTCGTAGTAGCGGCTGGCGGTGGCGTCGTCCTGCTGCAGCTCGGCGCAGGCGGCCAGGGCCAGCTTCGGCGCCGCCTCGCCGGGCAGCGCGTCGTAGACGGCCATGAACATGCGCGCGGCCTCGCCGATCCGGCCGGCGGCGAGCTGGATCAGGCCGCGGTACCAGAAGGTGCGCCAGTCGCCGCCGTTGGCGTTCTCGAAGTCGTCGAGCCGCGAGGTGGCCACGGTGAAGTCGCCCTCCGCCGTGGCGACCAGCACCAGGCGCAGCTGGATCTCCTGGGAGGTGGCCGACAGCGGCGAGTTCTCCAGCGCCGAGCGCTGCTCGACCAGGTCCACCGCGCCCAGCCCCGCCAGCAGCTGCGCGCCGGCGTCCTCACGGTCCACCAGCGGGACCGGCAGCGCGCGCACCACTTCGCGCAGGTCCGGGACCGAGGCGGTGGTGCTCGGCACCCGGACCTCGGGCCCGAACATCACCGAGGCGCCGGGGTGCGGCTTGTCCTCCTCCAGCGAGAGCACCTCGCGCAGCACGGCGGTCAGCTGCTGCGCCATCTGCTCGGCGGACCCGAAGCGCATGGCCGGGTCCTGGTCGGTGGCGCGCTGCAGCAGCTTGTAGAACGACTCGTGCCGGCCGAACAGCGGCACCTCGTTCGGCGAGGGCAGGCCGTTCAGGTACGTGGTCTGGTAGGTCCGGGAGTCCAGGGAGGTCAGCACGGCGAGCGTGCGGCCGACGGTGTACAGGTCGGACTCGACCGACGGGCCCTCCTCGGCGATCTCCGGGGCCTGGTAGCCCTTGGTGCCGTAGATCGCGGAGTCCTCGTCGTCCATCCGGATCACGCCGCCCATGTCGATGAGCTTGAGCTGCTCCTCGTCCTGGATGATGTTGTCCGGCTTGAAGTCGTTGTAGACCAGGCCCAGGCCGTGCAGGTAGCCGAAGGCGGGCAGGATCTCGATCGCGTAGGCGATGGCCTGCGCCACCGGCAGCGGGCCGCCCTGCCCGGCCGGGTCGCGGTAGTCGGCCCGGATCTGCTTCAGGGAGCTGCCGCCGACGTACTCCATGACGATGTAGCCCACCGGGGCGCCGGTGGCGGCGTCCGGGTGCTGCACGAAGTTCAGGATCTGCACGATCGAGGGGTGCTTCACCTCGGCCAGGAACCGGCGCTCGGCGGCCGCGGCGGCCATCGCGTCGGCGTCGCCGGAGTCCAGCAGGCCCTTGAGGACCACCCAGCGGTCGGAGACGTTCTCGTCCTTGGCCAGGTAGATCCAGCCCAGACCGCCGTGCGCGATGCAGCCCAGGATCGCGTACTGCCCGACCTTGTCGCCGGCCTTGAGCTTGGGCTCGAAGGAGAACGCGGTCCGGCACTTGCGGCAGAAGCCCTCGGTGCGCCCCGGGTTGCCGTCCCGGCCCCGGCCCACCGGCGCCGAGCAGTTGGAGCAGAACCGCTTCCCCTCCGGCACCTGCGGGTTGACCATGATCTCGGTCATCGGGTCCTTGGCCGGGACCGGCGGCACCTCGATCAGCCCGGCGCCCAGGTTGCCGCGGCGCGAGCGGCCGGTGCTGCCGCCGCGCGAGCCGCGGGTGCGGCTGGACACCGAGGCGGAGTTGCGGCTGGAGGCCGACGTGGACGTGGAACGCGTGGCGCTGGTGCGCGTGGAGTTCGCGGTGCGCGACGAGGCCTGGCCGGCCCCGACGCGCGGTGCTCCCTGCCGCGCCGCCGCCGGAGCGGCGGCGGTGCCGCAGGTGTCGCAGTAGCCGTCGGCGTCGATGGTTCCGTCGCAGCCCGGCTCAAGACAGGCGGTCACTGGTCTTTCCCTCTCCCCTGTGATGCTCTTTGTAATCAGACCTATGACATGCTCGGCAGCGCCGCCCCCACGGCGGCCTGGTAGTGGCGGACGGCGGCCTCGGCGCCGGCCAGGTCGCACGGCGCGGACCACAGCAGGTCCCGCGCCAGCCTGTGCGCGGCGGTCAGGGCCGGGGTCTCGGCGATCCCGTGCCGGGCGGCGCGCGCCCGGTAGGCCTCCAGCAGCCCGCGCAGCTCGTCGCGCCGGTCCAGCGGCGCCCGGATCTGCCCGACCCGCTTCTGGGCGTTCTCCAGGATCACGCGGCTGTTCTTCTCCAGAGCCGACAGGTTCCGGCCGAGCAACGTCCAGGACTGCCCGGAACGTTCCCGCCGCAGCTCGTCAACCTTGCCGCGCAGGTGCGCCGCGGCCGCCGAGGCCGGCGGCAGCCGGGGTGCGGCGATCTTCTGGCGCACTTCGGCCCGCACCTGCTCGGCCTCGGCCTCGGCCGCCGCGATCAGCGCTATGACGTCCTGCACGCCGGCCAGCCGGTGGTCGAACTCGGTCCGGGCGGCCAGCGCCTGGTCCAGCTCGGCCTGCACCCCGGCCAGCTCGGCGAGCAGCCGGGCGACGTGGGGCGGGGTCCCGGATCCCGGGGTGCCCGCGCCGCCGCCGGCCACCATGCCGAGCGGGTCGGACAGCGCGCGCCGCCGCAGGTCAGCGGTCTGGGCCTCGATCCCGGCCAGCCGGTCGAACACCGGATCCGAACCCGGTCCGACCCGGTCGGCGGTGCCGCGCGCGGCCCGGCCCCGGGCCTGGAGCTCGTCCAGCGGCTCCAGCAGCCGGTTCCACGCGTTCTCGGCGTCGACCGCGACCCGCTTGACCACGTCGTAGGTCCGGGTCATGGACGCCACGGCCTCGTCCAGGGTCAGCAGGTCCTGGGTGCTGGAGGGGTCAAGCAGCCCGCGCCGCTCGAACGGCACAGCCTGCCGGGGCAGCGCCACCGAGCGGCCGGTGAGCAGGTCGGCCATGGCCGCCAGCTCCCGGTCCCCCAGCCGCGTCTTGGGGCCGCCGCGCATCGCGGCGACCCGGTCGAGCACCTGCTGGTAGGCCTCGAAGACGGTCCACAGCCCCGCCAGCTCGGCCGAGGCCTGGGACCAGGCCTGGGCGGTGGCGCCGGACAGCTGCGCGCCGTCCAGCAGCCGCCGGCCCGGGTGGTCGTCCAGTTCCAGCAGACCCGCCGAAACCCCCGAGCGCTCCTGGGCGCGGCGGTCGATCGCGGCGTCGATCGCCTGCCGGGTCCACATGGTCGTCACGGCCGTGCTCTTGCTCCCCCCGTGCCCGTCTGCCTGGAATCCCTTGCCCGTCCCATCCCTACCCCACCTGCGGCCCAGGCCCTGCGGACCTTTCGGCCGGAGGCAGGGCAGGGGCCCAACTCAGCCACCCAGAGGGTACTGCGCGGGGATCTCCGGAAGGGATGCGGGCTGTGAATGCAAATCAGTTGCAAACAGTGAGCGCCAGCCGTTCGGACCGGTGTCCTGGATCAGGTTCGCCAGGGCGGTGTTGACGAACGGCGTGAGGTCGTTCGCGGGGCTGGTGTAGTTGGTGACGATGCCGTAGGGCTGGGACTCCCCGGCCGGCGCGGTGGTGATCGCGACGTGCGGGTCCTGGCTCTCCATGCCACGCAGAAGGGCGTCGTCGGTGTAGACCGCGCCGACCTCGTCTTGTTGCAAGTCTGCGAGGCAGTCCAGGGCGTTGGGTACTTGGAAGGCCGCCGCGTCGCCGAGGGTCTTCTTGATCTCGGCGACCGGGGTGGAGTTCAGCGTCGCGCAGACCTTGGTGTCCGTGCCCTTCAGCTGGGCCAGGGACGTGCTGCGCGGCTTGCCGTCGTCGCCGCGCGCCATCAGCAGCTTCAGCTCGGCGGTGTAGTAGGGGTTGGAGAAGCTCATGCGCTGCGCCCCCTCCATCCGCGCGCAGGTGATCGTCGTGGTCTGCACCACCAGGTCCACGTTGCCGGAGTGCAGCTGCGCGTACTCGCCGGTCTTGGGGTCGGCCAGGGTGACCACGCGGAACTGGATGTGGCCGTCGGAGCCGAAGATGGCGCGCGCCATGGCCCGGGCGATGTCGACGTCGAACCCCTGCGGGTTGTTGTCGTGCTGCGGGTCGTAGCCGAACAGCTCGGTGTTCAGGTCGATGCCGGCGATCAGGAAGCCGCGCTTGCGGATCTTGTCCAGCGTGCCGCCGGGCGTCACCGGGTCGTTGGGCCCCGGCAGCGAGCCGTTCCAGGCCGCGGAGGTGGCCTCCGGCCCGCACTTCGTCGGCGGCGCCTTCGGCGCGTTGGGCAGGGCGCCCGGGCCGATGCCCTGGCCCGCTCGGGGCTCGATGGCACCGGAAGAGGCACCCTTGTTCTCGGCGGCGCTGCACGCCGCGGTGAGCCCGACCGCCGCCACGAGCGCCACGGCGCCCAAGATCCGTGTCCTGATGTGCTTGTGCTGCCTGCTGTCCATGGTGGTCATCCCCGCCCCCTCAGTGGTATTCCGCGATCCGGCGGCCCAGGCCCTGGGCCGCCGCGGCGGCCATCAGCAGAGCCAGCACCCCGAGCCCGATCTGAAGTCCGGCCAGCGCCCCGGCGCCGTCGGAGGCCTCGGAGGTGAAGGAGGCCTCGGCGTGCTTGATGGCCTGGTCCAGGTCGGACTGCAGCGCGGTGAACGACTTGGCCGCGCTGGCCTGCGGGGCGGCGAAGTCGTGCTGGCCCAGCGCCGAGTCGACCGCCTTCTCGTACTGGTTCTGCTGGTCGAAGGCGCGCAGGTCCTGGTGCTGCTTGTGCCAGGCGGCCTCGTCCGTGGCCGCGGCCCGGGCCAGGTTCTTGCCGCTGTCGTCGGTGGCCAGCTCGCCGGCGTTCTGCAGCTCCTGGACCAGCAGCTCCTCGGTGCCCGGGGTGTGCGCCCCGTCCGGCGCGGTGACGCCGGCGTAGTCGGTCTCCTTGTCGTCCGCGGTGCCGCGGCCGACCAGCGTCAGCATCTCGTCGGTGCGCGCCTGCAGGGACAGGATGCGGGCCGTGGCCAGCGCGCTGACCTGGTTCGAACCGCGCTTGGCGGCGGCGTCCTCATGGCTGTTCTGGACGGTCATGTCGGCCCCGGCCCAGACCAGCGACAGCACGAGCCCGGCCGTGGCGCCCAGCAGCCCCACGTTGAACGCCCGGTTCGTCCGCCGCGACTCCCGGACCTGTACCACCAGCAGCACGATCAGCAGCACCACGCCGACGGCGATCATCAGCCACGGGAACTGCTTGGCCGTGTTCTCCGCGGAGGCCAGGTTCTTCGCCTCGGTGTCGGTCAGCTTCTGCGCCGCCGGCAAGATCGTGCCCTGCATCAGGCTCGAGGCCTGAGTCAGGTAGCGGAAGCCGACCGGGTAGCCGAGCAGGTTGTTCGCCGCCGCGGTGGCGTTCAGCTTCACGTACTGCGGCAGCTGCGAGGCGACCGCGCCGAGCGCGTCCTTGGCGGCGGTGTCGTCGCCGGCCTCGTTGGTGGCCGCCAGCAGCGCCGCCTGGGCCTTCTGCAGGTCGGAGTTGTACGTGGCCAGCAGGTCCGGCGGCGCCTCGCCGACGTGCAGGTAGATGGTGGTGGAGGTGGCGTCGGCGTCCGACAGGCTGTGGTAGAGCTGCTCGGCCTGCTGGATCAGGACTCCGCTGTGCGACTTGGTGTCGTCGGCCCCGTCGGCACGGACCTGCGTCCCGATGATCCCCACCACGCCGAACAGGAGCGCGCCGGCGGCCAGCGCGGCACGCAGCCGGACCAGTCTGCGGTCCGTGCGCAGCCCAGGCGGTTTCGTCGAACCTGCCCGTGCGGCCGGTACCGCCGCCTTCTGCGCGGCCAATACCTGGGTCTGCGCTTGTGCGCTGGCTGTCGTCATCCAGGAGCCCCCCTTTGGATCGTGCCCGACAGGCAGTCGGCTGTGCCTGCTCCTGCTGCCTTTGCTCTGGTTAAGAAAAATCTAACGGTTCACCATCAGGCTGCGGTGCCATTGGTACCAGCCAGTTATACGATCGAGCACGGGAGGCGATTATGCGCAGAGTGCACAAGCTCGCCGTCGCGATGGCCGTCATCGGCCTGACCGCCGCTTGTGGCGGGGGCGGGAACTCACCGAAGTCGGCGGCTGTGGCCCCGGTCGCCGTGGGGTCTTCGTCCTCTTCAACTGGGTCTTCGCCCGGTGGCACGTCGCAGAGCTCTGCGCCGAGCACCCCGTCGAGCTCGGCCTCGGCGGACACCTCCCCGGCCCTCGTGGTGATCAAACCCGCCGCGAACGCCTCCGATGTGGACCCCTCCTCGCCGATCGCGGTGAGTGTTGCGAACGGGAAGCTGACGTCGGTCACCGCGCAGCTGTCCGGCGGCAGCGCGGTGGACGGCACGCTGGACCCCTCGGGCGCGTCCTGGACGTCGGCGGACCCGGTCGGCATCGGGCACACCTACAAGGTGACGGCGGTCGCCATGGGCGACGACGGGAAGCAGCAGACGGCGACGTCGCAGTTCACCACCGGCACGCCGGGCGACACCTATGCGGGCACGTACACCCCGGACCCGGGCACGACCTACGGCATCGCGCAGCCGGTGTCCATAACGTTCGACAAGCCGATCCCGGACAAGGCCGCGGTCGAGAAGCAGCTGACGGTGACCTCCGACCCGCCGGTGACCGGCTCCTGGCACTGGTTCGGCTCGCAGCGCGTGGACTTCCGCCCGCAGCAGTACTGGGCGCCGGGGACCAAGGTGACGCTGCACATGCGCCTGGACGGCGTGAAGAGCGGCGGCCTGTACGGCAAGCAGGACCGGGACGTCACCTTCACCATCGGGCGCTCGCTGGTGGCCACCATGGACGCCAGGACCCACCGGATGACGGTGACCACCGGCGGCAAGACCACGACGCTGCTCACCAGCTCCGGCAAGCCCGGCTTCGAGACCTGGAACGGCACGATGGTGGTCCTGGAGAAGGACCAGGACATCAGCATGAACTCCGACACCGTGGGCATCTTCGGCGTGAACGCCTATGACATCCCGAACGTGTACTGGGACGTACGGCTGACGCCCTCGGGGACCTTCGTGCACGCCGCGCCGTGGAACGCCGGCAAGTTCGGCAACGTCAACGGCAGCCACGGCTGCATCGGCATGTCGACCTCCGACGCGGAGTGGTTCTTCAACCAGGTGATCCCCGGCGATCCGGTCACTGTCGTGAACTCCAAGGACACGGTGCGTGCCGACAACGGCTTCGGGGACTGGAACCTGAGCTGGTCCGACTGGGTCGCCGGCAGCGCGCTGGCGCACTGAGAAGAGCCCGGTCGAGGACGCACTCCGGGGCGCGCTCATGGGCGCATTCACGGGCACATTCATGGGCGCCCCGGAATGGTCCAGAACGGGGCGCCCGGGAATGTAAGGTCTGCGCATGAGCTCGAGCACGCACCCCTACCCCGCGATCGACGATCACGGACTAATCGGTGACCTGCGCACTTGTGCCCTCGTGGCCGGTGACGGCACCGTGGATTGGTTCTGTCCGGGGCGGTTCGACGCGCCGAGCGTGTTCGGCGCGGTGCTGGACCACGAGCGGGGCGGGGCGTTCCGGATCCGGGTCAAGGGGGCGTCCTCGCGCCAGTCCTACGTGCCGCGCAGCGCGGTGCTGGTGACGCGCTTCGAGACCGCCGAGGGCGGCGTCGGCGAGATCGTCGACTTCATGGTGCCGCAGGAGGCCCGCACCGCGGCGGCGCCCGGTGCGACGGTCATCTACCGGATCGTGCGCGCGGTGGCCGGCGACGTCCAGTTCTCCGTGGACTGCCGGCCGCGCTTCGACTACGGCCGCTCGACCGCCGACCTCGCCCGGCTGGTGCAGCACGGCGGCGGCACGGCGGTGGCCTTCTCCGGACCGGACAGCGCGGTCACGCTGTTCTCGACCGCTCCCCTGGCCCTGGACCCCGAGACCGGCAGCGCGACCGCCGAGGTGCTGCTGGGGGCCGGCGAGGCCGCGGCCTTCATCCTGGCCGCCGATCTCGCCGAGGCCCCGGGCTGGCAGCCCGACGTCGCCGCCGAGGTCGAGCGCGCCCTGGAGGAGGCGCTCATCTTCTGGCACGGCTGGCTGTCGCAGAGCACGTACCGGGGCCGCTGGACGGACGCCGTGCACCGCTCGGCGATCACCCTCAAGCTTCTGACATACGCGCCCACCGGCGCGTTCCTCGCGGCGGCCACCACGGCCCTGCCGGAGGAGGTCGGCGGCCCCCGCAACTGGGACTACCGCTACACCTGGATCCGCGACGGCTCCTTCAGCGCCCGCGCGCTGTCCGATCTGGGCTTCCACCAGGAGGCCGAGGCCTTCGCCCGCTGGGTCACCGACCGCCTGGCCGAGGGCCCGAACCCGCTGGGCGAGCCGCTGGACATCATGTACCGCGTCGACGGCACCTCGGACCTGGTCGAGGAGGAGCTGCCGCACTGGGAGGGCTACCGCCGCTCGGCGCCGGTGCGCATCGGCAACGGCGCGGCCGAGCAGCTCCAGCTCGACGTCTACGGCGAGTTCCTCTACTCCCTGTCCGACACCGAGCACCTGCACAGCCCCGAGGGCAAGGCGGCGGTCGCCGGGCTCCTGGACTGGCTGGTGGAGAACTGGGCCCGGCCCGACGAGGGCATCTGGGAGACCCGGGGCGGACGCCGCGACTTCACCTACAGCCGCCTGATGTGCTGGACCGCCTTCGAGCACGGCCTGCGCATCGCCCCGACCCACGAGAACGCCGGCATGTGGGCCGTGATGGCGCACTCGATCGCCTCCGAGATCCGCGACAAGGGCTGGGACGAGCAGCAGCGCGCCTACGTCCAGAGCTACGGCGACACCGCCCTGGACGCCTCGATCCTGTTCATGCCGGTCGTGGGCTTCCTCGCCCCGGAGGACGAGCGCTGGGCCGCCACCCTGTCCGCGATCGAACGCGGCCTGGTCCACGACGGCCTGTGCCACCGCTACAGCCTGGCCGAGTACAGCGACGGCCTCGAAGGCGAGGAGGCGAGCTTCGACTTGTGCACGGTCCTGTACTTCGTGGCGCTCGCCCAGAGCGGCGCAGTCGAGCAGGCGCAGAAACTGTTCGAGGTCTTCCTCGGGCACGCCGGCCCCACCGGCCTGTTCGCCGAGGAGCTGACACCGCGCGGCGAGCAGCTGGGCAACTACCCGCAGGCCTTCACGCACCTCGGCGTGATCTGGGCCGCGCTGGCCCTGGACCGGGCTCTGGACCGGATTCCGGAGGCGGCGATGGCCGCCGCCGCGGAGCGCGTCGGGGCGGTGTAGCGCGGGGCGTGACGACGGCGTTCGTCCCGGCCGTCCCGTTCACGCCACCCCCACGCCGTAACCCGTTGGCATGAGTTTCCGATGGCGATACCTCGTTCCAGAGAACTCTTCCCTACAATCGCGATCGTCACTGCCATCGCCGTCCCTCGGGCACTGCTTGGAATGGGGAGCTGTCTGACGCTGTCGCAGCGTCCCGTGAGAGGAACCCAGAGCATGCACATCCCGGGCAAGTCACGCACCATAGACGCGGTCGTCTTCGACGTCGGGGAGACGCTCGTGGACGAGAGCATCGAGTACCACAACTGGGCCGACTGGCTGGGCGTCCCGCGCCACACCTTCTCGGCCGTCTTCGGGGCGGTCATCGCCTCGGGGCGCTCGCACCTGGAGGCCTTCGAGTACTTCCGGCCGGGCTTCGATCTGGAGGCCGAGCGCCGGGCGCGGACCGTCGCCGGACGGCCCGAGGGCTACGGGGAGCGCGATCTGTACCCCGACGCGCGCCCCACCCTGGCCGCCCTGAAGGAAGCCGGCTATCTGGTCCTGATAGCCGCCAACCAGACCACGGCCTCGCACCACATCCTGGAGTCGCTCGGCCTGCCGGTGCACCTGGTGACCACCTCCGGCATGTGGGGCGGTCTGGAGAAGCCCGACCCGGCGTTCTTCGCCAAGGTCGTCGAGGTCTGTGACGAGGTCTCGCGGGCCGAGGGCCGCGGCGCCCTCGTCGACGCCGGCCGCGTCCTGTACGTCGGCGACCGCCTCGACAACGACCTGCGTCCGGCCTGGGGCGCGGGACTGCGCACCGCCTTCATCCGCCGCGGTCCGTGGGGCACGGTTTACGGCGACCACCCGGATCTGGTGGCCAAGACGGACTTCTACCTGACCGCCCTGGACCAGTTGCCGGGGATGCTCGCCGACGAGGTCTGACGGCGGTCCGCACGGGCCCTCCGGTCCCGGCGCCGGCCTGAGGGGCACCGGCGCCGGGACTCGCACCGCCGCTAGCGGACGGCGCTCATCGCAGAGTTCCCCTTCACAAGAAAATCATCGCCAACTCCTTCCCCCCGACGGCCCGTCATTCGAACTCGGCTGCGCGCAAACGCACCGAGGCCCGCTCTCGGCGCCGCAGCGCGGCTTCCAGCACGACCCCGCCGACAGTGCAGACGGCGACCACGCCGATGACGGGTACCAGCCACCCGTCCCTCGGCACGCCCGGAACCTGGGCACCAAGCAGCGGCGCGAACGACGCTCCCATCGCCAGGCCGCCGGCTGTCGCCAGGGCCAACAGCGGCAGCGTAGTAGCGGGACCGAGCAGCCGCCCCCCGCTTTCGGAAAGACCTAGGACTCGAAGTAGCAGAGCACTGTCACGAGCCGCAGAACGACTTCCCGCCATCGTCTGCGCCAGGCACAGCAGACCGAAACCGACCGACAGCAGCTCGGCCATGCGCAGCACGGCGTGGGCGGCGGTGGTGCGGCCGTCCGCGTAACCTGCGGCGGAGGCCTGCGCGTAGGAGCCGGACGGGAAATAGGACTGGACCCCCGGCAACGCACGCAGGGCTTTGATATCAGGATGCCCCGTCACCCAGACCGCGTCCGGCTTCACTGCCTTGGCGCCCATCTGATCGGCGGGCAGCACCACGTATCCGGGCCCGTATTCACCGGCGATCACCGAGGCGGTCGGCAGGTCGGCGGCGGCCACGAAGTCCACCTCGACGGTCTCGGCGGGCAGCGCCAGCGTGGCGTGCGTCCCGACCAGGCCC
Source organism: Catenulispora sp. MAP12-49 (assembly GCF_041262705.1). Classification (NCBI taxonomy): domain Bacteria; kingdom Bacillati; phylum Actinomycetota; class Actinomycetes; order Catenulisporales; family Catenulisporaceae; genus Catenulispora; species Catenulispora sp. MAP12-49. The sequence continues at coordinate 171,994 of NZ_JBGCCP010000018.1, forward strand.
GCCAGGCCCGGCGAGACAAGCGCGGTCACCGTGCCGGGCCGGCTGGGCCGCATCGGCCAGTCGGCGGGCACCTGGCCGGACCGCCCTCCGGACTCGCTCGCGGCGCGCCGGGTCAGGGCCCGCAGTCCGCCGGAGTCGGCCGCCAGGACCGCGACGTTCGCCGGCGCCGAGGCCACGCCCGAGATCCCCGCCGCGCCCACGAACGCGGTCAGCACCTGCCCCGCCCCCGGGACAGCGGCGGCCTTGGCGGCGAACCCGGCGGGCAGGGACACCGTGGCGCCGCCGTTCAGCGCGATCGCCGAGGGATCGGGGATCGCCTCGACCCGGGCGCCGGCGCCGACCGCGTACAGCGCGTCGTCCCGCACGCCCTGGGTCACCGCGGAATCCAGGCGCGCGGCGAAGGTCGCGGCCGCCGTGGCCACGACCAGACCGGCCAGCGGCGCGGCCAGCACGCGGACCCGCCGGCCGGCCAGCGCGGCCGCGACGAACGACAGCGCCCCGCGCCGCCGCCTGGCGACCGCGAACGGCACCGACCACAGCACGGGGACCAGGCGCACCACCACCAGCGCCGCGGCGAACGCCAGCAGCGCCGGAGCCGCGATCGCCAGCCAGTCGAAGGACCCTGATCCACTCTGCGTGCCGCGGCTGCGCAGCACGCCGACGGCCGCCGCGGCGCCGAGCGGCACCGCGATGTCGCGGACCAGCCGGGGGATCCGCGCGGCGGCATCGGCGCCGGGACCAGCACCGGCACCGCCATCGGCCGGCTCGCGGCGCGCCGCACCGGGCTGATCGGGATGGGCCGCGACCCGGCCGAAGACCGAGGCCACCCCGGCCAGCGTCACCAGCACCGCGCCCGGCCAAGCGCGGACGGTCCCGGCCGCGGCGACGCCCGCCACCGTGGCGCCCAGGACCCCCGCCGCCGCACCGAACGCGACGACGAGCCCCGACTGCGCCGCGAACCGCAGCGCAAGCCGTCCCGGCGCCGCTCCGCGCGCTTTGCACAGCACGATCTCGGACGCGCGCCGGGTGACGACGGTCCGCAGCATCAGGAAGGACGCCGCGAGCGCCCCGGCCAGCGTCGCGCCGAGCACGACGTAGTCCAGCATCCGCGCCTGCCGCTCGACGGAGAGCGCGTTCCCGACGAGGACGTCGAGCCGGGTCTTGGCCTCCACCGGGAACGGATGGCCGCCGGGGTCCTGCAACGCCAGCCCCTGCCCGCCGACGATCGTGCGGTGCACCGCGTCGGACAGCGCGGCCAGGGCCGAGACGTGGACCCGCGACGGATCCACGGCGAACTCGATGGTCGTGCTGCTGCGGCCGGTCCCGGGCACCAGGCTCATGGCGTCCACGTCGGCGACCGAGGGCAGCAGCAGGTCCACCCGCCAGACGCTCTGGGGCTGGGCGCACGAAGGATCGTTGACGTAGTAGCCCTCGACGGGGTCGTCGTACCCGCAGATGGTGCCCAGGCCCAGGCCTTGGGCGTCGGGGGCGTACCGCCAGAACACGGCGTCGCCGGGATCGTCGGCGGCGTAGAGCCCGGTGATGGTGTAGGTGATGTCCTCCCGGCCGCCGGCGTACCTGCCGGCCGTCTTCAGCACCGACCCGACGTGCAGGCCCAGGGCGTCGGCGGCGGTCTTGCTGATCGCCGCCGACGTCGTGATGGTGGCCTGCGGCGGGTAGCCGTTGACGTCGTGGATGGAGCTCTGGGCAGACGGGGCAACGCCCTGGACGAAGCGGACGCGGCTCTCGTAGCCGGGCAGCGCGGCGCCCTGGAGGTGCACGGGCATGCCCTTCGGCCCCGCCAGATGCATGATCGGGAACTCGCCGGAGCTCACGACACTGATATCGGTGGCGCTCACCAGCCCCGACAACTGCGGCGGCATGGCGGCCCGCGACGCGGCCGCCACGGACTCCATGAAGGCGTTGCTGTACTGCTGATCGCTGGGCGCGGTCAGGGTCACGTCCCGGTCCAGGCTGCCCGCCCCGCCGACGGCGTCGTCGACGATCGCCCGGTCCGAGCGGCTGATCTGGTACGGGACCGCGGCGGCGGTGGCCGCCGTCGCCCCGGCGAACAGCGCGAGCAGGACCAGCGTTCCGCGCACCCGCGCCGCCTCGCCCCACCACCGCGGCCGGTGCATCAGCCCACCTCCGCACGCATCGAGGCGCGCACGCTGAACGCAAAAGCGACCAGGATCGCCACCGCGCCGAACACCGCAGCCACGGCCCCGGCCAGGCCGAGCGCGGGCCAGTCGTAGACCCGGACCGGCGGCGGGATCGGCGGTGCCCCGGAGGGCGTGAACACCATCAGCTTGAACTCCGATCGCAGGGCCAGGGCGCCCAGGCCGAGGCCGGCCAGGGCGCCGAGCAGCGCGACGCCGGCCTGTTCGGCCAGCAGCAGGACGGCCGCGCGGCGGCGGGTCAGCCCGAGCGCGGCCAGCACCGCGAGTTCCCGGGCCCGCTCGCGCAGCGTGGAGACGGTGTGCAGGGCCAGACCGAGCAGGACGAAGGCGAGCGCGGCCAGCGTGCCGAGTTTCAGGGTCAGGCTGAAGCCCGCCGCGAACGGGTAGTCGCGCAGCGCCTTCTCCTCGGTGGCGCGGTCGTCGACCGTCGCGGGCTGGGAGAGGTGGGCAGCGGTCAGGGTATTGCGATAGCGGCCGGCGAGGTCCGAGGCATCGGTCCCGCCGCCGGTGTCGGCCCACCATTCGCCGGTCAGCGGTGCGAGCTGCTGCCCGGCGGCCCCCGGGCCGGCCGAGGCCCGCTCCGCCTCGCGGTCCAGCAGGCCGATCGGGACGATGAGCGCGTCCTGGCCGTCGGCCCCGGATCCGGGCGCGGCGGCGATCGCGGCCACGAAGCGCAGGGTCACCGGCTGGGAGAAGGCGCCGGTGGCGAAGGTGTCGCCGACGTGCTTGTCCAGGGCGGCCAGCAGGTGCTGGGTGGCGATCGCCGGGACGATCAGGGGGCCGCCGTTCCCGCTGTTCCCGTTGCTCCCGCTGTTCCCGGCCTTGGTGAGCTGTAGGACCTGGACCGGAGCCGATGCGGTACCGGGCTTCGCCGGGGCGGTGGAATCGGAGACCACGGAGGCGACGGCCGGTGCGGTGAACGCCATGCCGGCGGGGATGGTCACCGGGTTCTCGTCGGCGCGGAGTCCGGCGACTTTCAGCGTGCCGATGGGACAGGCCGGAGCCGTCGACGCCTCTGACAGGGCACTGATGCTGATCGGGTAGGCGATGTTCTTGCCGCTGTCGACGAGTGTTCCGGTCAGCGTGTGCGTTGCATTGTCGGGAGTGTCGATGGTGCCGAGAACCGCTTCGCCGGGGTAGCCGTAGGCGTCGGTGAACTGTGCGGTGACCTTCAGAGGGCCCGGATCACAGGTGCTGTTCGCTTTCGGGCTGTAGGCGAGGTCGGCGCTCAGGCGGCTCGGCGCGCCGGGCAGCGGGATCGCGACAGCGCCGTGCGCGTCCCAGCCGTCCTTGGCCAGCAGGGCACTAACATTCGGCCAGCTCCTCCCGCCGGCCAGATCTTGACGGAGGTCGAGGACTCCGTTGGAGCGGGCCGGATCCAGGCCGATCACGGCGGCCGTCGGCGTGGTCTCGTCGAGCCCCTGGGACGTCGCGGCCTGGTCGGCACGGACCATGCGGTAGGGCGCGCGCAGGGCGACGAAGCCGGCGCCGGTGCCGGGCGTGGCCGCGAGCGCGTGGACGGTCTCGGGCCCGGTGGACACCAGGCCCGCGACGCGCACCTGCGCTCCGACCGCGAAACCGGCCTGGTCGGCGTCCGAGCGGGCGGCCGAGGAGAGCAGGACGCCGGCCTGCACGCCGATGGCGACAGCGAGCACCAGGAGCGCCATCGGCAGGGCCTGGGTGCGGGCGGCCCGGCCCAGACGCCAGCCGACCAACGCCGCGAGCGTGCCCTTGCCGTGCGCGGCGAACCGGCCGGCCGGCGCCGCCGCGAACGGCAGGAGCCGCAGGACGATCAGCGCCCCGGCGAACAGCAGCACCGCGGGCGCCACCACCTGCGGCCAGGGCAGCGCGCCGGTGCGCGCCGTGTCGTCGCCGGCCTGGAACAGCTCCCAGAGGGCGGCCAGGCCGAAGGCCAGGACCGCCAGATCGATGGTCGCGCGCTGCAAGGCGGTGCGCAGCGTGGACCGGCGGCGGACCCGGGCGACGGTGCTGTATCCGAGCGCGGAGCGGGTGCCGACCGCGCCGAGCAGGACCGCGGCCAAGACCGCGCCGATCAGCGCGACCACCCATTGCGCGGTCTCGATGTGGTCGGCACCGTCCACGACCCCTGCGACACCGGAGTCCCCGTGCGCCCACGCCGCGCCGATGCGCTGCTCCAGCCACCGCGCCGCCCACGGCGCCAGCGCGGCGCAGGGCAGCGCGAGTGCGAGCCCTTCGCCGATCTGCACGCGGCCCAGCTCGCGGACGGAGGAACCCCGGGCGCGCAGCAGGCCGTCCATGGCGTGGCGGCGGTCGGCCAGGGCCCGCGCGATCTGCGCCAGCGCGGCCGCGGACAGCACCCCCAGCTCGGCGGCCACCAGCCACTCCAGGCGCACGCTGACCGCCGTCACCCCGACCAGCGCGGCCATGCGCGGCGCCAGCTGGTCGTTCAGGGCGGCGGTGAAGTCGCCGTCCGGCGAGGAGGTGCTCGGCACCCACGCGTCGAAGGCGGCGAGCTGGGCGGCGAACAGCGGCAGCCGGCCGGCCGGGAAGCCCGCGGGATCGGGCGTCGCCGAGACGGCGGCCTGCGTCAGCAGGATGTCGGGCCGCGCGGTGACGGACGCGTCGACCAGGACCGGCGCCTCGTCGCCGTCGTGCAGCCAGAAGCGGTCGGCGGGATCCACAGGCTGGTAGACGCCGGTGATGCGGAAGGTGAGGGCGCTGGAGGAGTCCCAGCCGGACCGGGTGGCCACGGTGTCGCCGACGTGCCAGTGATGGAGAGTGAGGGCCGACTCGGAGACGACGGCCGAGAAGGCTGTCGTGGCGGCCGTATTCGCGGTCGTGGGTGCGGCGGTCGGCCACGTCCCCTGAAGCAGCCGCGCCTTGTCCTTCAGAGCTCCGCTGGACCAGAACGCGACGGCGTCGGTGCTGGAGATGCTGGAGTTGAGGAGAACGTAGGGCCCTGACACCACCGTGGTGTCCACTTCCGAACCGACGCCGGCGAACGCGGCGGCGACGTGCTGACGCAGCTGCGCGAAGAAGGCGGCGCGCTGATCGGGCGTCGCCTCCCACTGTGTCCCGGATCCGTAGACCACGCGGACCGTCCGCGTATCCGGCGCCATCGCCTTGAGCGCGGTGCGCACCGACGCGGCGCGCACCGCCGAAGCGTGCATCCCGATGAGGGTGACCAGCACCAGCGCCGGCAGGAGCACCGCCACAGCGGCAGCGAGCATGGCGCGCTGGTGCACGGCCCGGCGGAGCAGGAGGCGGGGTGCGGTCATGCGGGTTAGGACGGGGAAGGGCCCGCGGGTCGTTGCGGGTGTTACCGAACGGTGATCAAGGCAGGGGCCTCATACGCGGCACCAGCGCCTCAATCCGGCAGCCGCGCCCCGCTCCCGGCGTCGAACAAATGCAGCGCCGCCCCGGCCCGCACGCCGAGCACCACGCTCTCCCCCTTCGCCGGCACCGGACCGTTCGTGTGCCGCACCACCAGGTCGCTCTCCTCGCCGTCGACCATGGTCCGCGCCGTCACCAGGTAGTCGCGGCCGGTGTCGCGCACCAGCACGGCGGTCGCGCGGATGCCCTCGGCCTCGGCGCCGATCGACAGGTCCTCCGGGCGGACGCCGATCACCACCCGGTTGCCGGTCAAAGCTGAGGTTTGCGTTGAGGTGAGCGCGACGGCCAGTCCGCCGAGGCGTGCCACGCCGTCGGCGGCGATCGCGGTCGCCAGGTTCATGCCCGGCTCGCCGAGGAACTGCGCCACCGCGATGGTGGCCGGCTTGCTGAAGACCTCCGCCGGGGTGCCGACCTGCTGGACCCGGCCGGTGTCCAGGACGGCGATCCGGTCCGCGATCGACCAGGCGTCGACCGAGCTGCACGTCGCGTACAGCGTGGTGATGCCCAGCTCGCGCTGCAGGGCCGCGATCGGCGAGCGCCCGCGCATCATCAGCGGGACGCCGGAGCCCGCGAGCGGCTCGTCCAGGCAGACCACGTCCGGACGGCGGACGATCGCCCGCGCCATCGTGGTGCGCTGGCGCACGTCGTAGCCCACCGCGTCGGGCTTGCTGTTCAGGTGGTCCGCGACGCCGCAGAGCTCCGCGACCTGCTGGACCCGGGCCGCCGCGGACTTCACCGAGCTCTTGCGCATGGTCAGCGGCAGCGCGATGTTCTCCCGGATGGTCTGGTTCGGGAACAGGGCGAAGCCCTGGAAGATCATCGAGACGCCGCGCTTGTCCGGGGCGGTGCGGCCGACGTCCTTGCCGCCGATCAGCACCGTGCCCCGGTCCATCGGCTCCAGCCCCGCCAGCATGCGCAGCAGGGTGCTCTTGCCGCTGCCGGAGGGGCCGGTCAGGACGAGGAGCTCGCCGTCTCGGACGTCGATGCTGACGCCGTCGACGGCGGGCCGCCACGCCCCGTGGAACACCCTCGTGGCGCCGAGGAAACGGACGTCCGCCACGGTCGTGCGCTCTCCTGCCTTCGTTCGTCGCTGTGGTTCCGGCCTGGTCAGCCTGGTTCGCTGCTAGCCCTTGACCGAGCCGGCCATGAGTCCTTGGACGAAGTATCTCTGGAAAGCGAAGAAGACCACGAGGGGCACGGACAGCGACAGGAAGGCGCCGGGCGCCAGGATGTCGATGTTGCTGCCGAACTGGCGCATGTTGGACTGCAGCGCCACGGTCAGCGGCTGCGTCTTCGCGTTGGAGAAGACCAGCGCCACCAGCAGGTCGTTCCAGACCCACAGGAACTGGAAGATGGCCAGCGAGGCGATGGCCGGCAGGCCCAGCGGGACGATCACCTTGCGGAAGATCGTCCATTCGCTGCCGCCCTCCATCCGGGTGGCCTCCAGCAGCTCGCGCGGGATCGCCGCGAAGAAGTTGCGCAGGAGGTAGATGGCGAACGGCAGGCCGAAGCCGACGTGGAACAGGACCACGCCCAGGATCGTGCCGAAGATGTGCAGGTTGCGGTACAGCGAGGCCACCGGCAGCAGCGCCACCTGGATCGGCACCACCATCAGGCCGACCACCACCACGAACAGCCAGTCCCGGCCCCGGAAGTCGATCCAGGCGAAGGCGTAGGCCGCGAGCGCGCCGAGGAACACCACCAGGGCGGTGGCCGGCACGGTGATCAGGACCGTGTTCCACAGCGACTGGATGATGCCGTGGTTGGCGAACAGGGTGGTGTAGTCCTTGAAGGTGAGCTGCGCCGGGTGCGAGAAGACCGTCCACCAGCCGCTGTCGCTGATGTCGGAGGCCTTGCGCAGCGAGCTGATGAACAGCCCGAGCGTCGGGATCAGCCAGACGACGCCGACCGCCAGCACGATCAGGTAGATCGCGCCGCCGCTGAGCCGCTTGGCGACGCGGGTGCCGACCGGGACGTGGCCGGGCACTGCGACAGGACGCGTGACACTCATCGCCCGCCCTCCTTCCGTTCGTTGCGCAGGCGGCGGATGTTGAAGTACATGGCCGGCAGCACCAGCACGTACAGGAACACCCCGATCGCGCTGCCCAGGCCCTGGTCCGCGCCGCCGCCGAACGAGACGTTCCACATCTGCACGGCCAGCACGTTCGCATTCGGCAGCGTGGATCCGGGGGCGATGACGTACACCAGGTCGAAGACCTTCAGGACATTGATGATCTGGGTGACCATCACCACCAGCAGCACCGGCGCCAGCAGCGGCACGGTGATGCGCCAGAACACCTGTCTGTCATTGGCCCCGTCCACGCGCGCGGCCTCTTGCAGCTCACGCGGGATCGAGGCGAGCCCGGCGGCGATCAGCACCATCGCGAAGCCGGCCCAGATCCACAGATAGGAGGCGATGATCGCCGGTGTCACCAGAGACGGTCCGAGCCATTGGATGCCCCGGTACGGCTGAGCGAAGTTGCCGCCTGGCAGTTCTAGTCTGTAGCTATCACCGGGTTTCAGCCCCTTGATGGTGAACGTGCCGTCGTTGTGCGCCGAGGCCGATCCGGCGCTCTTGCCGGTCGCGGCGTCGATCGCCTTGACCGAGATCCCCGGCATGCCCTTCTTGCCGGCGTCCAGGTGGTTCGGCGTGCCCCCGCCGCCGTAGATGATGTCCAGCCAGACCGTGCCCTCGATCTGGTCCGCGGCCGGGGCCGCGCTCGGGGCCGCGGCCTGCGCCGCCTTGCCGGGCAGGTTCGCCGCCTGGATGCCGACCAGCGGCAGCTGCGCGACCGAGCCGGCCTGGAAGGTCTGCACCGAGGTGAACGATCCGGCCGTGCCGGGCTTGGCGGTGACCGGACGGGGCCGCGCGCCGGGGTACTTCGACGAGGGCGCGAAGGTGTCGTGCACCCCGACGGCCACCGCGTTGGCCACGCCCTGGTGCGGGTCCTGCTGGTAGACCAGCTCGAAGATGACGCCGGCGGCCAGGAAGGAGATGGCCATCGGCATGAAGATGACCGCCTTGAACGCGGTGGACCAGCGGATCTTCTCGGCCATCAGCGCGAACATCAGGCCCAGCGCGCAGGCCACGGTCGGCGCGCAGACGACCCAGATGACGTTGTTCTTCAACGCGGTCAGCGTCGCCGAGTCCGTGAACAGGGTGTGGTAGTTGTGCAGCCCCACCCACTTGGAGCCGTCGGCGTTGTGCAGGCTGAGCCAGACCGAGTCGATCGCCGGCCAGATGATGATGGCCGCCAGGATGACCGCGGCCGGGATCAGGAAGCCGGCCCGGACCCGGACAGGTATTCGCAGGGGACTGCGACCGTGTTCGGCCAGCGGATGCGGATGCGGGTGCGACCCGGGCCCGGGGCCGGGGGCGCTGGGGGAAGGCGGTCCCGCCGCCGGGATGGACCCGGCGGCGGGCACCGCGGACAGGGGCTCGTCCATGGCTACTGCCAGGTCTCCTTCGCCGCGTCCTTCTCCAGCTGCGCGGCGGTGCCGTTGATGTCGCCGTTGCTCAGGAAGTCCTGCAGGTCCTTCCACTCCCCGGCGCCCTTGGTGCCGCCGAAGCCGACCGGGGCCTGGTCGGACATGTCGAACCGGAAGCCGCTGCCGGCGCTGACCAGCATCTGCGCCTCGGCGCGGGTGGTGTCGTCGGGGTAGGACGACATCGGCACGCTCTTGTTCGGCGAGACGAAGCCGCCGGCCGACGCCCACGCCTCGGCCGCCTCCGGCGAGGCCAGGAACTGGATGAACGCCATCGTCGCCGGGTTGTCGTTGGTGGCCAGCGCGGCGTCGCCGCCGCCGACGACGAAGTCGGTCAGCGAGCCGGCCGCCGGGAAGGCGAAGAACTTGGCGTCGGTGCCGAGCTTGGCCTGGGTCGTCGAGGTGATGACCGAGCCGGAGAAGTCGCCCTCGTAAACCATGGCGGCCTTCGGCGGGCTCTTGAAGGTCTGGGTGACCGAGTCGTTGAACGAGGTCTGGAGCGCCCCGGACTTGCCGCCGGCCATGAACTGGTCGTTGCCGAACAGCTGCTTCAGCGTGGTCAGCGCCTGGATGACCGAGGGGTCGGTCCAGGGGATCTGGTGGTGCGCGAGCTTGTCGTAGTTGTCCGGGCCCGCCTCGGACAGGTAGACGTTCTCGAACCAGTCGGTGAGCGTCCAGCCGTCCGCGCCGCCGACCGAGACCGGGGTGATGCCGGCGTCGGAGAGCGTCTGGCAGTCCTTCAGGAAGTCGGCCCAGGTCTTCGGCGGGGTGATGCCGGCCTGCGAGAACTGCGCGGTGTTGTACCAGAACGTCGACTTGTTCGCGGCCTTGAACATGATCGAGTAGACCTGGCCGTTGACCGTGCCGAGCGTCTTCCAGCTCGGGTCGTAGTTCGCGTCGATCTCCGAGAGCACGTTCGCGGCCAGCGGCTTGATCTGCCCGGCCTTGGCGAACTCCGCGATCGCGCCGGGCTGGGCCAGCAGCGCCACGTCGGGGGCGCCGCCGCCGGCCAGCTTGCTGCGCAGGACGGTCGGCGTCTGGTCGCCGGCGCCCTGGTAGCTGACCTTGGCGTGGGTCTTGGCCGTGAAGGCGTCGATCACCTTCTGGAAGTCCTGCTGCTCCTGCCCGGACCACTCGGCGAGCACCTGGATCGACTTGCCGGAAAGGTCCGGCAGCGCGGGGCCGGACGCGGCGCCGCCGGCCGCCGAGGAGGACGACGAGGAGCCCGCCGAGGAGGAGGCCGACGAGGTCGAACCGGCCGCCGAGGGCTTGGAGGAGCTGGAGGAGCAGCCGGCCAGTGCCAGGCCGGAGGCCAGTCCGACGGCCATGACAACCGTGACGGACCGGTGGGAGCGAGCGCCCATGATCAGCCTTCTTTCGTCAACTCGAGTGAGGGAACTGTCGTCTTGCGAAGTGGGGCGGCGATGCCGGAAACGTAAAGGTGACGAAATGAAGGCGTCAAGCGTGTTGCGATTCTGTGATGGTCGAACAAATTCGACCGAACTAACCGGGGCTTCAACCCCTGTATTTGTTTGATCCTTGACTAATGGCGCCCCATCGCAGCATCCTCGCTGTCATGAGGACGCCACCCACGGAGTCCCGTGCCGAGCGCAGCCGACTGGCCGTCGTACGGCTGCTGCGCGAGCGCGGGACCATGAGCCGCGCCGACATAGCCCGCTCGGTCGGACTGTCCCGCTCCACGGTCTCCGGCATCATCGCCGCCCTGGTCGCCGACGACCTGGTGGTGGAGCTGGACGCGAAACTCGCCCCGGCCGGCGGCGGCGCCGGCCGCCCCGGGGCCGCGGTGATGCTCAACCCGGCCAGCGGCGAGGCGATCGGCGTCGACTTCGGCTACCGCCACGTCCACGTGATCATCGCCAACGTCGCGCACGCCGTCCGCATCGCCAAGTCGGTCCGCCTCCCGGTCGGCTACGACCCGGCCCAGGGCTTCGACACCGCGGCGGACCTGGTCCGCACCGCCATCGACGAGGCCGGCACCGACCCCAGCCGGATCCTGGGCGTGGGGGTGAGCGTGCCGGGGCCCTTCGACACCGACCGCGGCGTCCCCAGCTCCGGCATGCCCTCCCGCTGGGCCGGCATCCCCATCGCCGCCGAACTGGGCGCCCGCCTGAACCTCCCGGTCCTGGCCGACGGCGACACCCGCCTGGGCGCCCTGGCCGAACGCCGCTGGGGCGCGGCCCGGGGGTGCGACGAGTTCGTCTACATGAAGCTGCACGGCGGCGTCGGCGGAGCGTTCGTCTCCAACGGCCGACTGGCCCGCGGCGTGAACGGCGGCGCCGGCGAGATCGGCCACCTGGTGGTGGACGCCACCGGACCCCTGTGCCGCTGCGGCAACCGCGGCTGCCTGGAGACCTTCGTCGGCCTGCCGGTGGTGATGCGCGCCCTGGAACCCGCCTACGGCGACCGCCTCACCCTACGCAACGTCATCACCATGGCCTGGCAGGGCGACCGCGGCTGCATCAGGGCCCTGTCGGACGCCGGCACGATGGCCGGCCGCGCGGTGGGCATGCTCGGCAACATCCTGAACCCGCAGAGCGTGATCATCGGCGGCGCCCTGTCCGCCGCCGGCGAGCTGCTGATGGGCCCCCTGCGCGAGGCCGCGGCAGCGGCTTCACTGCCCCTGGCCGGGGACGCGATGACGATCCAGGTCGGCGCGCTGGGGCCGCAGGCCTGCGCGCTCGGGGCGGTGGCGATGGTGCTGGGCGAGACGGATCAGAAACTGATGGCGGCCTTAGGGTCTTAGGCCGCCATCAACCGCCTCAGGCTTTCCGCAGCAACGTCACCACCGCGGCCCCGCCGAGCCCGATGTTGTGCGCCAGCCCGACCCGCGCGCCTTCGACCTGCCGTGGTCCGGCCAGCCCCCGCAGGTGCCAGGAGATCTCGGCGCACTGCGCCAGTCCCGTCGCACCCAGGGGGTGGCCCTTCGAGATCAGGCCGCCGGAGGGGTTCACGACCCAGCGGCCGCCGTAGGTCGTGGCGCCGTCCTGGACCAGTTTGCCGCCTTCGCCCTCGCCGCACAGGCCGAGGGCCTCGTAGGTGATCAGCTCGTTGATCGAGAAGCAGTCGTGGAGCTCGATCACGTCGAGGTCCTCCGGTCCCAGGCCCGCGGCGTCGTACACCTTGCGGGCCGCGTCGCGGCTCATCGGGCGGCCGACGACGTCGATGCAGGTCCGGGTGTCGAATGCTTCCGCGGTGTCGGTGGCCATCGCCTGGGCGACGATCTCGATGGCCTGATCGGCCAGGCCGTGCTCGTCCACGAAGCGCTCGCTCGCCACCACCGCCGCGCCGGCGCCGTCGGAGGTCGGCGAGCACTGGAGCTTGGTCAGCGGGCGGTGGATCTCGCGGGAGTCCAGGATGTCCTGGACCGAGTACTCGTCCTGGAACTGGGCGTTGGGGTTGTGGACCGAGTGGCGGTGGTTCTTGGCGGCGACCATCGCCAGCTGCTCGGCGGTGGTGCCGTACTTCTCCATGTGCTCGCGCGCGGCGCCGCCGAAGATCTGCGCCGTCGGCGGGGTGGCCTCGAAGGAGTGCAGCTCGGCCATCAGCGTGTAGTGGCGGGCCAGCGGGGAGGCGGCGAAGTCGTCGTTGTTCATGCCGCCGCCGAGGGCGCCCTTCTTCATCTGCTCGAAACCCAGGGCCAGCACGCACTCGTTGAGGCCGCCGCGGACCCACTGCGCGGCCATCATCAGCGCGGTCGAGCCGGTGGCGCAGTTGTTGTTGACGTTGTAGACCGGCACGCCGGTCAGCCCCAGCTCGTAGGCGGCGCGCTGGCCGCAGGTCGAGGGGCCGAAGACGTAGCCGGCGGCCACCTGCTCGACCTGCTCGTAGCGCACGCCGGCATCCTCCAGTGCCGCGGTGCCGGCTTCGCGCGCCATGTCGAAGTACCGCCACTGGCGCGTCTCGGGCTTCTCGAACTTCGTCATGCCGACGCCGACGACGTAGACCTTGTTCACTGCCGCATCCCTTGTGTCAGAGTCCGGATTCCTACAGTTCAGCGCTGGTTCCAAGACACGCGCTAGTCGCGGGGCAGCCCGAGGATCCGCTCCCCGATCACGTTCAGCTGCACCTCGGTGGTCCCGCCGGCGATGGTCAGGCAGCGGCTGGACAGGAACGCCTGCGTCCACCCGGCGGCCGACCCCGCCTCCTCGGTCGCGCCCGCCCCGCCGAGCAGGTCCAGCCCGAGCTCGGCCACGTCCTGCGCGAGCTTCATCGAGATCAGCTTTCTGATGCTCGCCTCGGGCCCCTGCTCCATCCCGGACAGCTGGCGCAGCGTGGTCCGCAAGCCCAGCAGCGCCGCGGACTGCCCCTGGCAGACCAGCTCGCCGAGCCGCTGCGCCACCACCGGATCGATCGCCTCGCGCGAGGCCACCGAGCTGAGCAGCCCTTCCAGCGAACCGCCGAGGACCGGCCCGGAGGCCAGCGACACCCGCTCGTTCCCGAGGGTGTTGCGCGCCAGCGGCCAGCCGCCGTCCACCTCGCCGACCACCAGCTCGTCGGGCACGAACACGCCGTCGAGGAACACCTCGTTGAACATCGACGCGCCGGTGATCTCCCGCAGCGGCCGGACGTCCACGCCGGAGGACTTCATGTCGACCAGGAAGTACGTGATGCCCTCGTGCTTGGGCTTGTCAGGGCTCGTCCGCGCGATGCAGATCGCCCACTGCGCGAAGTTCGCGACCGACGTCCACACCTTCTGGCCGTCCAGCCGCCAGCCGCCCTCGACGCGCGTGGCCCGAGTGGTCAGCGCGGCGAGGTCGGACCCGGCGCCGGGCTCGCTGAAAAGCTGGCACCAGATGACCTCGCCGCGCAGGGTCGGCATCACGAAGCGCTCGCGCTGCGCGTCGGTGCCGTACTTGACCAGTGTCGGGACCACCCAGTTGCCGATGATGATGTCGGGCAGCCGCACCTTGGCGGCCGCCATCTCCTGCGCGATGACGATCTGCTCGACCGGCCCGGCCGAGAGGCCGTAGGGCTTGGTGAGGTAGGGAGCGGCGTAGCCGGTGGCGGCGAGTGCCTTGCGCTGCTCGGGCGGAGTCAGGTCTTTGACTCCCGCGAAGGCCTCACGGGCCGCTTCCCGGTAGGCGTCGGCCTCCTCGGGGAGTTCGACCTGGAGCTCCCGGCGGCGGCCGGCGGCCGTGAGGTCGGCGACGCGGGCACGCCAGCGGCTGGTCGGACCGTGGATCTGCCGCAGGCTCAGGGCTCGGCGAAGGTAGACGTGCGCGTCGTGTTCCCAGGTGAAGCCGATCCCGCCGAGCACCTGGACACAGTCCTTCGCGCATTCCACCGCGGCGTCCAAAGCGAGCGCCGCGGCGATGGCGATCGGCACCTCCGCGTCCTCGGCAGCCACCCCGGCTCCGGACCCGGCGACGTAGGCGGCGTCCCAGACCGCGCTGCGCGCCTGTTCCATGCGAGCGACCATGGCGGCACAGCGATGCTTGACGCCTTGGAACTGGCCGATCGGCTTGCCGAACTGGACGCGGACCTTCGCGTACTCGGCAGCGGTGCGCGTGCACCAGTCGGCGATGCCGACCGCTTCGGCGGACGCCAGGAGCGCGGCGATCCGGTCGAGCAGCGCGGTGGCGCCGACGATCACCTGGGTGCGGGGCACGAAGACGCGGCCGACGCTGACCTTCGCCACCCGCCGGGTCCGGTCCAGGGAGATCAGAGGGCTGATGGCCAGGTCGGCGGCGGGGACGAGCGCCTGGATCTCGGAGCCGTCGGAGCGGCGGGCGGTCAGCAGCAGCCAGTCGGCGAGCGCCGCGCCGATAACCGGTTCTACCTCTCCGGCGAGCAGGTATCCGCCTTCGATGGGCTCGGCGGCGATGGTGCCCGGATGGAGCGCGAGGGCGGCGGTGGCGCTGCCGTCGGCGAGCGCCGCGAGGATGTCGGCGGTGCCGGGGCCGCCCGCGGCGTGCAGGAACACCGCGGCGGTGACGGTCGGCAGCAGGGGCCCGGGCGTCGCGGCGCGGCCGGTCTCCTCCAGCGTCACCGCCAGGGGCAGCAGGCCGCCGAGGTGGGCGTCGTCGCCGCTGTCGCCGTCGTCACCGCCGTCGTCCGCCTCGGAGAGCTCGTCTCCGTAGAGCAGTCCCTGCTTCGCCAGATCGCCCCAGAACGCTGGGCGTTCCTCCTGCTCGGCGTCCAGCGCGGCGCGTACGGCGGACGGCGGCACGGCCCGCGCCAGCCACCCCCTGACCGCCTCGGCGAGGTCGCGGTGCTCACTGGTGATCCCTATGGAGCCGATTCCGGCGGTCACTGAAGCCACGTGGCGGATAGTAGAACACGTTTCAGTTATCCGGAAGATAGAGTGGCGCCATGGATCAACAGCTGCGCGCCGCCGCCGAGGCCGCCCCGGGCTTCATGCCCGCCGACGAGGGCCTGGCCCTGTACGAGGCGGCCGAGCGTGCCGCGAAGGTCGGCGACCTGCTGGAGATCGGGACGTACTGCGGCAAGTCGACCATCTACCTGGCCGCGGCGGCCGCCACCGCCGACCGCGTGGTGGTCACCGTCGACCACCACCGCGGCTCCGAGGAGCAGCAGCCGGGCTGGGAGTACCACGACCCGACGCTGGTGGACCCGGAAGTCGGCCTGATGGACACGCTGCCGGCGATGCGCCGCACCCTGCACGCGGCCGGCGTCGAGGACCGCGTGATCGCGGTCGTCGGCCGCTCCCCGGCCGTGGCCCGGCTCTGGAACACCCCGGTCGGCCTGTGCTTCATCGACGGCGGCCACACCGACGAGCACGCGCGGGGCGACTACGAGGGCTGGGCGCACCACGTCGCCCCGGACGGCCTGCTGGTCATCCACGACGTGTTCCCGAACCCCGAGGACGGGGGCCAGGCACCGTACCGGATCTACCTGCGGGCGCTGGAGTCGGGCGACTTCGTCGAGGAGTCGGTCACCGGGTCGCTCAGGGTGCTGCGACGGGTGGAGTAGTCGCCTACTCCCCCAGCTCGGCGAGTTTGCCGCGCAGCACGGCCTGCTCGCGCTCGTTGCCGCAGAGCTTGATCGCGTGCTCCAGCTCCACCCGCGCTTCGTCGAGGCGTGCCAGCTGGATCAGCAGCTCGCCGCGCACGCTCGGCAGCAAGTACGAGTTCGCCAACGCGCCGTCCTCCACCAAAGCGTCCACGAAATCCAGCGCGGCGGCGGGACCGCCGGCCATGGAGACCGCGACCGCGCGGTTGAGGTCGACCACCGGCGAAGGTGCCAGGCGGCTCAGCGCGTCGTAGAGGGCGACGATGCGCTCCCAGTCGGTGGTCTTGACCGAGCCGGCGACGGCGTGGCACTCGGCGATCATCGCCTGCAGCCCGTACGCGCCCACGCCCCGGCCGCCCTGCTGAGCCCGGGCCAGCGCGGCGCGGCCGCGCCGGATCGCGGCCTGGTCCCACCGGCTCCGGTCCTGGTCGGCCAGCAGCACCGGCTCGCCGTCCGGACCGACGCGGGCCGGGAAGCGCGCGGCGGTCAGCTCCGTCAGCGCCAGCAGCCCGTGGACCTCCGGCTCGTCCGGCATCAGGCGGGTCAGGATGCGCGCCAGCCGCTGCCCCTCGCCGGCCAGGTCCAGGCGCATCAGCGCGTCGCCGGCACTGGCCGACGAGCCCTCGGTGAAGATCAGGTAGACCACGCTGAGCACCGACCCCAACCGCTCGGCCCGCTGCTCCGGCGGCGGCACCTCGAAGGGCACCCCGGCCGCGGCCAGCGCCTTCTTCGCGCGGGTGATGCGCGCCTGAACCGTCGCGGTCGGCACGAGGAAGGCCTTCGCGATCTCGTCGCTGGTCAGACCGCCGACCACGCGCAGCGTGAGCGCGATGCGGGCCTCGCGCGAGAGCACCGGATGGCAGGAGACGAACATCAGGGCGAGCAGGTCGTCGTCGATCTGGTCCGGATCCCACTGCACAGCCTCGCCGGCGCGCACCGGATCGAGCGGCTCCCCACCGGTGGCCACACCACCCTCGCCGAGCTCCTGAGCCAGGACCGCGTACTTGCGGTCCTGCACGGCATGGCGGCGGAAGTGGTCGATCGCACGCCGCCGGCCGACAGTGAGCAACCACCCGGCCGGATGCCGCGGCACGCCCTCGCGCGGCCACGTGACCAGCGCCTCGGCGAGCGCCTCTTGCGCGACGTCCTCGGCGAGGGCGAAGTCGCCGGTGTAGCGCGCCAGGGCGCCGACGATGCGGGCCGACTCGATGTGCCAGACGGCGGCCACGGCGGCGCGGCCGGTGGGGTCGGTGGCGCTGGCGGCGCTGGCGCCGGCGCCAGGGCTGGTGCTGCTGCCGTCGCTCATCGCACCTCCCACGCCCGGCTGCGACCAGAGGCGGCGACCGGGCCGAAGCCCTCGCCGCCGCCCGCCCGATCGCCGGCCCCGCTCAGAGCTGCCCGGTGGCCTCGCGCCACGCGCGCTCCTTCGTGATCCACTCGTTGTCCTGGGGCATCTCGTCGATGGTCGTCACCCGGCGGATCTCGGTCTTGAAGCCGGGGCCGGTGATCGGCGAGCGCTTGGCCCACTCCACCGCTTCCTGCTTGGAGGCCACGTTGAGGATGTAGAAGCCGTTGAACAGCTCCTTGGTCTCACCGTAGGGGCCGTCGGTGACCACCGGGGGCTCCGAGGAGTAGTCGACGACGACCGAGTCCTGCGGGTCGGCCAGGCCCTCGGCGGCCAGCAGGACGCCGGCGCGGATCAGCTCGTCGTTGAACCTGCCGACGGTGGCGATCATCTCGCTGAAGTCGGCGGTGCCCATGGACTCCAGGGCCTTGTCGTCGGCGCGGAAGATCAGCATGTACTTCATGGTCGGTCTCCTTCGGCTCGCGGACCCCGGTCGGGGCCGCTCTCATCCCTGGGTCGAACGGGCTGTGCCGCGGATCGACAACTGGCCACACTTTAGGCGATGAATTCGGCCGCCCCCGATCGTCTACATCTTTCGGGGCACCACCGCCCCCGCACCGATCCGGAGGCACCATGACCGAGAAGTCCGAGCAGCCCGAGAAGTCCGAGCAGCCCGAGCAGAACGCCCCGCTCCCGCCGATCACCGACCGCCAGAGCTGGCAGGCGCGCCTCGACGAGCTCGCCGTCCGCGAGAAGGCGCACACCCGCGAGGGCGACAAGCTCGCCGCCGAGCGCCGCCGGCTGCCGATGGTCGAGGTGGACGCCTCGGTCACGGTCGTCGGCCAGAAGGGGGCGGTCCCGCTGCTCGACGTGTTCGAGGGCCGGCGCATGCTCACCGTGTACTACGCCATGTGGCACGACGACCGCACCACCAAGGACCAGTGCGAGGGCTGCACCTTCTTCACCGCCGAGGTCCGCGAGCTGTCCTACCTGCACTCCCGCGACGTCAGCTACGCGATCTTCTCCCAGGGCCCGTACGAGCAGAGCCGCGCCTACCACGACTTCCTGGGCTGGGACGTCCCCTGGTACTCCGCGCGCGACTCCGCCGAGCAGCTGCTGGCCGGCCGCTTCTTCGGCATGCGCGTCAGCTACCTGCGCCGGGGCGACCAGGTGTTCGAGACCTACTGGACCACCGGGCGCGGCGTGGAGCGCGCGGCGCCGAGCTACGCGATCCTGGACGAGACCGCCTACGGCCGGCAGGAGACGTGGGAGGACTCGCCGGAGGGCTGGCCCCGGGGGTTCGGCGTCACCGGCGAGCAGTTCCGGGTCGAGGGGCGGCCGACGGCCCAGTGGGTGCAGCTCGGCGCCGGAAAGAAGGACCCGTTCTAAGCTTCCGCTGGTAGAGCCCTGTTTCCCGTTTCCTGATCAGGCGAGAAACAGGCAACACCTGAAGTTCTCCGGGAAGTCCGGCGATACCGGTAGGGACCGTTCCACCTCGGATTGTCCCCGCCAGTCGGGCTTCCCAGAAGGAGATCGTATGAGGATCGCCTCCGCGCAGCGCCGCGCCGGCGTCGCCTTCGCCGTCGCGGCCGTGGCCCTGCTCGCCGCCGCGGCCCCGGCGTCCGCCGACACCGGCGGCAAAATCCAGCCGGGGACGCCGGCCGTCACAGCCGGGCCGGCCAGCGCGGCGGACTCCGTCCTGTGCGTCAGCACCAGCGGCAAGGCCACCTTCGTCTGGCAGTCCGACGGCAACCTCGTCGACTACGACGAGACCGGCGTCGCCCGCTGGGCCTCGAACACCGCCGGCCGCGGCGCGTCCTACGTCCCGCTGCAGACCGACGGCAACTCCGTCATCTACGACGCCGCCGGGAACCCGATCTGGACGTCGGACACCGCGGGCCACCCGAACGACTACCTGATCTGCCAGGACGACGGCAACGTGGTCATCACCGACGGCTCCACGCCGCTGTGGGCCACCATGACGCAGCACTGAGGCCCCCCGGTATGGCCCGTTGGCCCGTTGGCCCGACGGCCCGGGACGCGTGGAGGACTGAGCCGGAGCTCAGTCCTTCACGTTGTACTGGTCGTGCTCCAGGAAGAACGCCTCACCCATCGTGTTCTGCATCCCCTCGACCAGGCCGCGGAAGTAGTTCTCGCGCGGCGCGCCGGGGGCGAACATCAGCAGCATCGAGGCCGGCTCGCCGGACTCGTTGCGGAACGCGTGCAGCCCGCCGGGCGGGACGAACAGGTAGTCCCCCGGTGTGGCCTCCACCCACTTCTCACCGTTGAACAGCCGCACGGTGCCTTTCAGGACGAAGAAGGCCTCGCTCATCGTCTTGTGGAAGTGCGTACCCGGGCCGCTGGGCGCCGCGGCGAAGTCCCAGCGGTAGAGCCCGTACAAGCCGTCGGAGCTGTCCGAGGTCGACAGCAGGCTGCAGGTCCCGCCGGAGGCGAAGGTGATCTCGGGCTCGGCGCCGGCCGGCCGGAACGTGGCACTGACCTCGCCGGTGTCGGCGAAATAACGCGGGTCCGGGTAGGACATGGACGCATTCCTTCCTGAGTACTTCGACGGATGTGATCAACACGCCGCTTCCGTAGTCTGTCCGATGTCGGAATCACAGGCGACCCGGGGGCTTTCATGAAGAGTGCAGATCATGGCTGACGCAGCACAACCAGGACGCCTGGTCGGCGGCCGGTACCGCCTCGTGGACCGGTTGGGCGCCGGCGGTCAGGGCCGCGTGTGGCGGGCCCACGACCAGACGCTGGGCATCGACGTGGCCGTCAAGGAGGTCTCGCTGCCCTTCATGCTCTCCGACGCGCAGCTGGCCGAGCGGCTGCGCCGGGCCGAGCGCGAGGCCCGCAACACGGTCCGGCTGCGCGACCAGCCGGGCATCGTGACCGTGCACGACGTCGTGATCGACGACGACGCGCCGTGGATCGTGATGCAGCTGGTGTCCGGCCGCTCGCTGGACGAGCACCTGACCGAGCACGGCCCGCTGAGCGTGGAGAACACCGCGAAGGTGGCCGACACGATGCTGCGCGCCCTGTCCGCCGCGCACGCCGCCGGGATCGTGCACCGCGACGTGAAGCCGGCGAACGTGCTGCTCGCCGACGACGGCCGGGTCCTGCTCACCGACTTCGGCATCGCCCAGCACGAGGACGACAGCTCCCTGACGATGACCGGCGCGGTCATCGGCTCGGCGGAGTACCTGGCGCCCGAGCGCGCCCGCGCCCAGGAGGCCGGCCCGCCCTCGGACCTGTTCTCCCTGGGCGTCACGCTGTACCAGGCGGTCGAGGGCATCTCGCCTTTCCGCCGCGACTCGCCCACGGCGACGCTGACGGCGGTCCTGTTCGAACAGCCCAAGCCGCCGAAGAGCGCCGGGCGCCTGACCGGCCTGCTGGCCGCGCTGCTGGCCAAGGAGCCGGGGCAGCGGCCGTCGATCCCGGCGGCGCTGGCGATGCTGAACGACAGGAACGCCGAGGGCTCGGGCCCGGCCGTCACGCAGGCCGCGGCACCGGTCCCGCCCGCCCCGGTGGAACCGCCCACGCTCGAGCTGACGCACCAGCCGAACCTGGCCCGCACCGCGCCCTACCTGCCGGGACCACAGCAGCCGCACCAGCCGCCGCCGTATCTGGCCACCCAGTCCCTGAACCCGCCCCCGCCGCCGAAGAAGAACAACGCGCCGAAGGTCGTCCTGGCGGTGGCGGCGGTCGTGGTCGTGGCGGCGCTGGCGACCCTCGGCGCCACGCAGCTGGGACACCACGGCACGCCGCAGGCCGGGCCGACCACGACGACGGACTCCTCCAGCACCGCGCCCACCGGCACGCCGGACTCCTCCGCGACGACGGACACGACGACGCCGACCAGCCCGGACTCCCTGGACACGGACACCGACACGGACACCGACACCCAGGACACGTCCACGACCAGCTCCCCGCCGAGTCCGGACGGCGTCAAAGCCGGCTGCACCGAGGCCCTCGACGACCTCAAGGCCTTCAACGCCGCCGACCCGGCGGCCAACGGCGGCAAGGACTTCCAGATAGCGGCCGACCACGACCTGGCCGACAAGCTGTCCGCCGACGCCGCCAAGGCCACCGACCCGGCGGTGAAGACGGCGATCCAGGCCGAGGCGGACAGCTGGAACACGTTCGCGAACGACTATCAGAACAACGACACCGCGGGGATGCAGAAGACGATTCCGGAGACGACCAAGGACATCAACGCGGTGAACTCGGCCTGCAACAGTTGAGGCGGTGCGGCGGGCCTCGTCGCCGGCGAGTGAGCTGACTCGCCGCACGGCCTGAGCGGGCACTCCGGCTCGCTCAGGCGACGCACGCCATCTCGCGCGTCAGGCCGCGACACACTCCGCGACCGAGCACGCGACCGGCATCCCCTCGGGCAGCCCGTCCCCGCCGAACACCGCGACCGTCGCCTTGTCCTCGGCGAGCACCGCGAGCGCCAACAGCAGCGCGCCGGCCGTCCAGGCCGTCTTCTCCGGAGGCCAGACCGCGGGCTGGTTCCCGTCCTTGTCCGCCTCGTAGGCATAGCCGGTCCAGTACAGACCGTCGGCCTCGTCCCGCAGATGCTGGATGTCGCGCAGCAAGGTCCGCGCGCGCTCCGCGTCGCCGATCGCCCACAACGCCAGCGCCAGCTCGCAGGTCTCGCCGCCGGTCACCCACGGGTTCGTCGAGACGCAGCGCACGCCGAGGCCCGGCACCACGAAGCGGTCCCAGCCCTCTGCGATCCGCTCGTCCGCCGCCTCGCCGCGCAACGCCGTCCCGAGCACCGGGTAGTACCAGTCCATCGAGTACGTGCCCTTGTCCGCGAAGCGCTCCGGGTGCGCGGCCAGCGCGTGCCCCAGGCGGCCGCAGGCCAGCTCCCAGTCCGGGCGGGCGCGCCCGAGCCGCTCGGCGACGGCCAGCGCGCAGCGCAGTGCCTGGTACATCGACGAGCAGCCGGTCAGCAGCGCCTCGTCAGCCTCGCGCCCCTGCTCGTCACGGCACCACACGATCTCGCCGCCGGGGGTCTGCAGGCTCAGGACGAAGTCCGTGGCCCGGCACACCGGCTGCCACATCGCGGCCAGGAAGTCCTCGTCGCCGGTGGCCAGCCAGTGGTGCCAGACGCCGACCGCTATGTAGGCGGTGAAGTTGGTCTCGCACAACCGGTTGGCCGGCTCGGCGATGCCCTCCGGGGCGTCGGCGTACGCCGCGTACCAGGAGCCGTCAGTGTTCTGCGACGCCACCAGCCAGCGGTAGGCGGCCGCGGCGCGGTCGGGGAACCCGGCCACGTCCAGCGCCATCGCCGCCTCGATGTGGTCCCAGGGGTCCAGGTGGCCGCCGTGGAACCAGGGGATGGCGCCGTCGGGCCGCTGGAGCGCGGCTATCGCCTCGGCGGTGGTGCGGACCTGCGCGGCGCTGAGCACCCCTTCGCAGGCCAGCAGTCCGGCCGCGGCGGCGAGCCCTTCGGCCGTCGGTGCGGGCACCGGCGTCATGCGGCCGGCTTGTCCGCGTAGACGACCAGGCTCTTGCCGAGCACCGGGTTCAGCAGCGCCTCGCTGGCGCGGGTGAGGGCCGGGGCCTTGATGATGTCCCATTCCAGGAGCTTCTTGTACGCCTTCACCGGGGCGTTCTCGTTGTCGACCCCGACCGCGCACTTCAGCCACCAGTACGGCGCGTGCAGCGCGTGCGCGTGGTGCAGCTCGCGGGGGACCACGCCGGCGTCCCGCAGCTTGCCGACCATCTCGCGCCGCTTGTAGATCCGGATGTGGCCGCCCTCGACCTCGTGGTAGGCGTCGGACAGGGCCCAGCACACCTTCTCCGGGAACCACCGGGGCACCGTGATCGCCAGCCGGCCGCCGGGTTTGAGGACCCGGACCAGTTCGGACATCGCCAGCCGGTCGTCGGGCAGGTGTTCCAGGACCTCGGCGGCGACGATCGCGTCGAAGGTGCCGTCGGCGAACGGCAGGCCGTAGGCGGTGCCGCGCACCGCGATCCCGCCGGCCCCGGCCGGCACCTCGCCGGCCGCCTGCATCGCCGCGAACCACTTGGTCACCTCGGCGACCTCGTCCTGGCTGTAGTCCAGGGCGACCACGTCAGCCCCCTGACGCAGCAGCGCGAACGCGTGCCGGCCGAAGCCGCAGCCCATGTCCAGGACCTTCTCGCCCTTGGTGATCGGGAACTTCTCGAAGTCCACGGTGAGCACGTCAGACCCCTGCCTTTCTTCCACGACGGAGCCTGTCGGCGGCCATGCGGTCCCAGTCGACCGGGTCACGGCCGGCCTCGATGAGCGCCCGGTAGCGCTCGGCGGTGGCGATCGCGGCGGCGCGCCACGTGAACTTCTCCAGGACCCGCTCACGCGCCGCGGCACCCAGGCGGGCCCGCAGCTCCGCGTCCCCCAGCACCCGGGTCAGCGCGACGGCCAGCGCCGAGGGGTCGCCCGGCGGCACCGCGAGCGTGGTCTCGCCGTCCCGGCCGGCCACCTCGGGGATCGCGCCGCCGGTGGTGGACACCAGCGCGGCGCCGCAGGACATCGCCTCGACGGCGGGCAGCGAGAAACCCTCGTAGAGCGAGGGCACGCAGGCCACTTCGGCCGAGCGGATCAGATCGACGAGTTCGGCGTCGGAGATGCCGTGCACGAAGCGCACCGAGCCGCCCAGGCCCAGCCGCTCGATCGCCTTGGCGACGACGCCGTCCTCCTTGGCCTTGCCGACGACCACCAGATGCGCGTGCTCGGCCTCGACCCGGACCTTCGCCAGCGCCTCGACCAGCGGCAGCAGGCCCTTCAGCGGCACGTCCGCACTGGCCGTGGTGACGATCCGCCCGGGGACCTTGGCCACCGAGGCGTCCGGGGAGAAGGTGTCGGTGTCGGCGCCGATCGGGATGGTGCTGATGCGCCGCTGCGGGACACCGAGGTACTCCTCGATCTGCGCGGCGGAGGAGGACGAGACCGTGATGATCTCCGGCAGGCGCCGCGCGACGCGGGTCTGCATCGCGGTGAAGGCGTACCAGCGGCGCACCGAGGCGCGCTTGCCGTTGGTCGGCGCGGCGGCCAGTTCCAGCTCGCGGTCCACCTGGATCGGGTGGTGGACGGTGGCCAGCGTCGGGAAGCCCAGGCGCGGCATGCCCAGCAGGCCGTAGCCCAGGCACTGGTTGTCGTGGACCACGTCGAACTCGCCCTTGCGGCCGGACAGGTGGCGCAGCGCGCGCAGCGAGAAGGTGAGCGGCTCGGGGAACCCGGCGGTCCACATCGTCCCGACCTCCAGCAGGTCCACCCAGTCGCGGTACTCGCCGCGCTTGGGGGTGCGAAAGGGGTCGGGCTGGCGGTACAGGTCGAGGCTGGATATCTCGGTCAGCTTGACACCGGGCTCAGGATCGAGCACCGGATACGGCTGGCCGGCGAGGACCTCGACACTGTGGCCGAGCTTGGCGAGTTCGCGGGAGAGGTGCCGGACGTAGACGCCCTGGCCTCCGCAGAAGGGGTTTCCTTTGTACGCGAGCAAGGCTATGCGCAGCGCCTTGTCTGCCATGCTCATTCACCTCGCTCCGTAAGTCCGTGTCCCGCCTTCACGGCTTAGACGGCGTCACGAGCGGGTCAACGGAGCATAATCCGTGGCGCTAATCTAGAACAAGTTCCTACTAGCCCCGCGCCGCAGGTGGCAGAGTTGGTGCGTGACACAGTTCACAGACGGTTCACATCCGGCCACCACCGCGAACACCGTCCGTGAACCAACCCTGACCAGGTGCGGAACCGAGTGCCCAGAATTGATCGAGGTTGAGGAAAGCCCATGACGGTTGACGCGTCGGCAACGGCCGGCACCCCCGCTTCGGCGCCGTCGCCGGTCCCGGCCCTGACGGAGCGTCAGGAAGCCCGCCGCCAGCGCATCCTGCGCGCCACCCAGCAGCTCGCCGCCCGCGGCGGCTTCGACGCGGTGCAGATGCGCGAGGTCGCCGAGCTGTCGGAGGTGGCCCTGGGCACCCTCTACCGCTACTTCCCCTCGAAGATCCACCTGCTCGTGGCCACCATGCAGGACCAGCTGGAGCAGCTGCACGACCAGCTGCGCCGCAAGCCCCCGGTCAGCGCCGACCCGGGCGAGCGCGTGGCCGAGACCCTGATGCGCACCTTCAAGGCGCTGCAGCGCGAGCCGCACCTGGCCGAGGCCATGATGCGGGCCCTGACCTTCGCCGACCGCTCGGTCTCGGCCGAGGTGGACTCGGTGAACCGGCTGATCACCGACGTCATCGCCGACGCCATCCACTCCGGCCGGCCGCTGACCCGCGCCGAGCTCGCCGCGGTGCGCGTGGTGACCCACACCTGGCACTCGACGCTGATCACCTGGCTGTCGGGACGCGCGTCGATCTCGCAGGTGAAGGCGGACATCGACACGGCGTGCACGCTGGTCTCGCAGGCGGCCGCGGCCGAGTGAGGGCCTGAATGGCCTGGCTGGCCGACTGACCGGCCTGACTACCAGCTGTCGCCCCAGTCCGCGTCGCGCGCGGCCCGATACGTGTCGCCCTGGCGCTTGGAGACGAGTTCCTGAGCGACCGTCCCGTCGGGCCGGCAAAGCTGCATCATGACCAGCCCCTTGCGGATCTGCGGATGCCGCAGGATGCGCGCCTGCGCCTGTGCTTCCGCGACCGGCAGGCGCGTGGCCACCACGTAGGCGAACTTCTCGTCCTCGTACTGGAGATCCGCGCCCTTGAGACGGCGGTGCAGCGGCGAGCGGTGGATGCGCGAGGCGAAGTGGCACCAGTCGCGCGTTCCCAGCAACGGGCAGGCATCCGAGTGCGGACACGGGGCCGCGACGTGCAGTCCCATGCCGACCAACACGTCGCGCGCGGCCATGATCCGCTGGTAGCCGTCGGGCGTCCCGGGCTCGATCACGGCGATGGTCTGGGCATTCTTGGCGGAAGTGCCGACCAGCGCCTGCTGGGCGTCCGGCGCGAGCTCGCTGAGGACGTACGACACGGTCACCAGATCCGCACCGGGAACCTCCGCCGGGAAGCGCACCTGCCGCCATTCCGCGTGCCGCAGCGCGCCCGAGAACGCGTCACGGGCCAGTCCCCGGCCCAACTCGAGCGCCTCGGGTACTTGATCCAGGACGGTGATGTCCTTCAGCGACTCGCCGAACACCGCCGCGGCCGCCCATGCCGCGGCACCGGTGCCGCCGCCGACGTCCACCAAGCTCTGCGGTGCCAGATCCGGCACCCGCGCCGCCGCGGCGGCCAGCGCCGCACGCACCGCGCCCCATGTCGCCGGCATCCGGTAGGCGGCGTACGCGGCGGCGTCAATCCGGCCGGCGAGGATGGGACGGTCGGCACGCCCCGGCGTCCGGTAGCGGGCGATCAAGCGGTCGACCGACGCCTCCAGCTCCCGCAACGGGATGTCGGCGGTGGCGGCGTCGAGCGCTGCGGCGAGATCGGCGGGGAGATCGGCGGCGAGGTCCATGGCGGGTCCATCCTGCCATCCGGCGAATGCTGCTCCACGCATCGCCGGCGACAGCGCGCGCCGGAGGCCGGCGGGCGGTTAGCAGCCGGCCCGGCGACTACCCCAACTCCAGCACCCACTCCTGCTCCACCAAGTGGTGCCCCCACATCTGGACCGCCGCCTGGTGCACGATCTCGAAGCCCAGCGACCGGTAGATCCGGTGCGCCG
Organism: Catenulispora sp. MAP12-49; assembly: GCF_041262705.1. Lineage (NCBI taxonomy): Bacteria > Bacillati > Actinomycetota > Actinomycetes > Catenulisporales > Catenulisporaceae > Catenulispora > Catenulispora sp. MAP12-49. The sequence continues at coordinate 199,025 of NZ_JBGCCP010000018.1, forward strand.
CCGTCAGGCCGTCCACCGTGTACAGCGTCATCCGCCGGTATCCGGCCTTGCGCGCGAACTCCACGCACTCCTCGGCCAGCCGCCGTCCGACGCCCAGGCCCCGGGCCGCGGGGTCGACCAGCAGGATCCTGAGTTGCGCGGTGTCCACGCCGTCGTCGGTGGGCCGGCGCACGCAGGCCACGCAGCCCACGCGCCGGCCGGACACCTCGGCGACCCAGAACGCCTCGCGCTCCTCGTCGTGCGAGCTCGCGTAGTCCGCGACGATGCGGGCGACGTCGGCCTCGAAGGTCTCGTCGAAGGCTCGCTCGGTCGCGTACAGGGTCCCGTGGCGCTCCACCACCCAGCCGTAGTCGCCGGGCTGCGGCGCGCGCAGCGTCACGGGCCCGGCCGGCGTCTGGAAATCCAGCAGCGCGCCGATCTGCCCCATGGCCTCGACCATCCGCGCCCGGTCGCCCGCGCCCAGGCGCGAGAGCCAGGCCCCGACCTGCTCGCTGGAGCGTTCGTCGAGCCCTGAGAAGATCCCGTGCCCGCGCTCGGTGAGCTCCACGGTGCCGCGGCGCGCGTCGGCCGCGGCCCGCCGTTTGAGCACCAGTCCCTCGGTGTCGAAGCGGGCCAGGATGCGGCTCAGGTAGCCGGCGTCCAGACCGAGGTCCTCCCGGATCCGGGCGACGGTGGCGCCCTCGGGCCCGGCGTGCGCGATCTCGAAGAGGACCCGGACCTCGGTCAGGGTGTAAGGGCTCTTCAACAGCCCTTCCTCCAGGACGCCGATGACCTTCGTGTAGCTCCGGTTGAACGAACGGACGGCCGCCACCGCGGGCGCGAGATCCACCATGCCACCCATGCTAGGCAGCATCGTTTGACTGAGTCAATGACTCAGTCAAACAGTTTCGCGCGCCCACACACAGCTCAGGACCGCTCGGGACCGCTCAGTCCGCCGGCGGGAAGACCGCCAGCCCGCTCCCCTCCTCCACGATCGTGATCGCCTCCACCGGGCAGTTCTCCGCGGCGTCCAGCACCTCGTCGGAGGCCCCCAGCACCTCGTGCCGCGGACAAGCCTGCCGCGCCACGTCCAGCTCGAACGCCTCGGGCGAGCGCAGCACGCAGCCCCCGGAGCCGATGCACAAATCAGCATCGACAGTCACACGCCACTTGGTCTGTGCCGCCGCATCAATCTCTGACATACATCAAAACCCTTCAGGGGTATATCCATTCGGCAAGTGCACGGTCTTCGTCTCCAGATATGCCCTCAAGCCCTCGGGCCCGAACTCCCGGCCGATCCCCGACTGCTTGAACCCACCGAACGGGGAGTTGAACTCCATCCCGAAGGTGTTCACGCCATAATTCCCGGTCCGCACCCGCCGCGCCACAGAAAGTCCGTGTTCCACATCCGCGGACCACACCGACCCCGAGAGCCCGTAGTCCGAGTCGTTGGCGATCCGCACCGCGTCGGCCTCGTCCTCATACGGGATCATCGCGACGACCGGCCCGAAGATCTCCTCCTGCGCGATCACCATCCGGTTGTCGACGTCCGCGAACAGTGTCGGCTCGACGAACCAGCCCTTTGCGATCCCCGCCGGACGCCCGCCGCCGACGACCACCCGCGCGCCCTCGCCGACGCCCTTGGCGATATACGACTCCACGCGATCGCGCTGCCGCTCGGCGACCAGCGGACCGATCTGCGTCTCGGGATCCAGCGGATCACCGGTCTTCAGGCCCCTGACAGCCTCCGCCATGGCGTCGACGGTCTCGGCGTACCGGTCGCGATGCACCAGCACCCGCGTCTGCGCCACGCACGCCTGCCCGTTGTTCATGTACGAGTTCGGCAGCAGCCCGGGGATCGCAGTATCCAGATCCGCGTCCGGCAGGATGATCGCCGCGGACTTGCCGCCGAGTTCCAGCGTCACCCGCGTCAGGTTCGGCGTGGCCGCCGCCATGACCGCCTTGCCGCCGGCCGTGGACCCGGTGAAGGCGACCTTGTCCAGCCCGGGATGCGCGGCCAGATACGCGCTGTTCTCCCGGCCCGCCGGGACGATGTTCAGCACGCCCTCCGGCAGCCCGGCCTCGATGGCCATATCAGCCAGCAGATACGCGTCCAGGGCCGTCTCGGGCGAGGGCTTCACCACCACCGCGCAGCCGGTCACGAGCGCCGGGGCGATCTTGCTGACCGTGATGAACTGCGGCACGTTCCACGCCACGATCCCGGCCGCCACGCCCACCGGCTCGCTGCGCACCACCGTCGGCCCCAGCAGGCCCTGGCGCAGCTCCTCCCAGGGATAGCCGGCCGCCATGCCCAGGTAGTAGTCCCAGATCATGATCGGCGCCCACACCTGCGCCAGGATCGACCAGGAGTAGGGCGAGCCGGTCTCGGAGCTGATCAGCTTGGCCAGCTCGTCGGCGCGCGCCTCGTACCGGTTCCGGAGCCCGCGCAGGATCTCCACGCGCTCGGCCACGCTCATCCGCGGCCACGGGCCCTCGTCGAAGGCGCGGCGGGCGGCGCCGACGGCGCGGTCCATGTCCGCCGGCGACGCCTCGGGGGTGCGGCCGTGCACCTCCTCGGTGACCGGCGAGATCATCTCCAGCTTCGCGTCGGTCGCCGGGTCGACGTAGGAACCGCCGATGAACAGCTTCCCGTGCTCGGTCACGGTGCCCATGGGAGTGCCTCTCCGTGATACTGACAGGCCGTCAGAAGGCGGTCTGTTAGAACAGATACCAGTTCCGAGATGCAGGCTCAATGACCGTCTGGTCGCCCAGGGAACCCACGCTGACCCGGCCCCGCCCGAGCGAACCTTTCGCCTGGCTAACTAGTCATGAGAACGTGTTCCCACCATCGTTGACCCGAAGGAGCACCGCCATGACGGACGCCGCACCCGCCACCGCCGAGGCCCCCGGCGTCTGGTCGATCCGCGTCCCGTTCCCCGACAACCCCCTGGGTTACACGCTCGTCTACGCCCTGGAGACGACCGCTGGCGGCCCCGTACTGGTCGACGCGGGCTGGGACGACCCGGTCTCGCTGGCGGCCCTGGAGCGCGGCCTGGAGGCCGTCGGCAGCTCGGTGTCGGACGTGCGCGGCGTGCTGGTCACCCACCACCACCCCGACCACCACGGCCTGGCCGGGCGGATCAGGGAGCTCAGCGGCTGCTGGGTGGCGCTGCACGAGGAGGACGCGAAGGTCGTCGACATGGTCCGCACCGCCGACCGCGAGCCCTGGACCAAGCGCTACAAGGCTTTGCTGGAGCTGTGCGGGGCCCCGGCGGAGGCCGTGGCGAGCGCGGCGGCCGCGATCCCCTCCGGGGCCAAGCCGGCCGTGCCGGACGTGCTGATCGAGGACGGCGCGCTGATGGACGTCCCCGGACGCACGCTGCGCGCCGTCTGGACGCCCGGCCACTCCCCCGGGCACACCTGCTTCCACTTGGAGGACAGCGGGGCGCTGCTGACCGGCGACCACGTCCTGCCCGGCATCACCCCGGTGGTCACCGTCTACGACGACCACGTGGTCGGCACCTCCGACCCCCTGGGCGACTTCCTGGCCTCGCTGCGGAAGGTCTCGCGGCTGTCGACCACGCGCGCCCTGCCCGCGCACCGCGCGCCCTTCGACGACGTCGCCGGCCGCGCCGCGGAGATCGCCGAGCACCACGTCCGCCGCCTGGAGCAGATCGAGGGCCAGCTGGCCGCCGGGCCGAAGACGCTGTGGAGCATCACCGAGGGCATGGAGTGGAACAAGGGCTGGGAGCGCCTGGACACCTTCGCGCGGCATCTCGCCCTCGGCGAGGCCGGTTCGCACCTGCGGCACCTGGTGCTGACCGGGCGCGTCCGGCTGGCCTCCACCGAGCCCATCGAGTTCTCGCTCGCCGGCTGAGGCGCTCGCGGGGGAGGCGACGCTTCACCCCGTGAAGCGTCGGCGTACGCTGATGAACCATGCCGGTCCACAACTCGCACTGCTCCTACTGCGGCACCGCCTTCGCCGCCGACGCCGCCTGGCCGCGAGCCTGCGCGAACTGCGGCGAGACCACCTGGCTCAACCCGCTCCCGGTGGCCCTGGTGATGATGCCGATCATCGGCACCGACGGCCGGACCGGCCTGCTCACGGTGCGGCGCGGCATCGAGCCGCAGCTGGGCCAGATCGGCCTGCCCGGCGGCTTCATCGAGGAGGGCGAGAGCTGGCAGCAGGCGGCCGTCCGCGAGCTGTGGGAGGAGACCGGCCTGCGCGCCGAGGTGGAGGAGGTCGAGCTCGCCGACGTGCTCAGCGCCCCGCACTTCGTGATCCTGGTCTTCGGCCGGGTCAAGCCGCGCCCCATCGAGGACCTGGCGGGCCTGACCCCCGAGCGCGTGCAGGCGCTGTCCAACGGCGAGACCCAGGAACTGATCGTCGTCGACCACGCGCAGCCCTTGGCCTTCCCGCTGCACACCGAGATGAGCGATCGATTCTTCGCCGCTCTGGCCTGACCCGCCATGCGGGTTACCCCCGAACCGCGGCCCCCGACACCCCCGCCGACCACGCCCGGAGCCACCCCGAACCCCCGCCGACCACTGCCGGAACCCCGCCCGACCGAGTGGATCCGTCCGCCACGAGAGTGACGACACGACTCCCACCTTGCCGTTTCACCTATCGTCACGGAGCTGGTAGTGCTACCGTGACGCTCGGTCGCACTGGGCAGTCGGTTCATGAAGCACATCCGGACTCACTCCAAGCTCGACCGGTATCCGCGCGACAGGCGCAGGTACCCACCACCGGTCCCGCTCACAGCGGGAGTGATTTCCGAGGTAGAACGCAGCATGGCAACTGGCACGGTCAAGTGGTTCAACGGCGAGAAGGGCTACGGCTTCATCGCTCAGGACGGCGGCGGCCCGGACGTCTTCGTCCACTTCTCGGCCATCGAGGGCTCCGGTTACCGGAACCTCGAGGAGAACCAGCCGGTCGAGTTCGAGATCACCCAGGGCCCGAAGGGCCCGCAGGCGGAGAAGGTTCGGGCCCTCGCCCAGTAACCCGACCCAATCACTCACAGTGGCCCCCGCGACCTCGGTCGCGGGGGCTTCTCTGGCTAGACAGGTGTCCACACCCACAGGAGGGGTTGTGTTCCGGGTCCCCCGCCGCGTCGACGGGCGAAGCCAAGCTGGCCGGTCCGGTGGTGTCAAGCCGGGCGTTTCGCAACCACAAGCAGCGTGTGATCCGGCTTTACACCACCGGACCGGCCTGCTTCCGTCAGGCGGCGATGCGGCGGGGGACCCGGAACATGGCGACCACAAGCAGCACCGCCACCGCACCACACAGCGCCACCACGCACGAAAACAAAGCCGAACAGTCGCGGGCCGCCGGTTTCAGCAGGTCCGCAGGGGGCGCCCCCCGCTGTAGAGCACCCGCCGGAGGCACCCGCCTTTGATCTTAGGCACCCACCAAACGCGGCAGACGGCCGCCCGCATGACGCGTGCGCAGTGACTCGGACCGACGCGCGGTCTTGGATACGCGAACCGCCGGCCGCCAGCGCAAAACAAGTGGCTCAGCCGAACTGCGCCACCAGCGGATCCCGTAAACCATGCGCGAAGCCGTAGGAAAATGCCTATGAGCCTCAGCCCAACCGAGACCGGCCCTCACGGCGCGCACCAGCAGCGTGAGCGCAGGCTCCACACCCCACGCTGCCTGCTTGCCATCAGCGTGAGCACACGCCCACGCCCACGCCCACGCTGCTACTGCTGCTGCTGCTGCTAATGCCACCAAGCAAGCAATAGATCGGCCGCAACCACCCGACCAGCCGCCCCCTACTCCCCAAACCCCACCGGCAGCCCCCGGTCCGCCGGACCGTCGTACCAGTCCGGCCCCTGCATCTGCAGCGACAGCGGCTGCACCATGTCGGAGTTCTCCGAGGCGCGCCAGCCCTTCTCGCGCGTGGACTCCTCGATCGAGTGCGCGCACAGGGACAGGGAGCGCGCGGTGATGAACATGGCCTTCATCTCCAGCGGCGAGTAGCCGGCGTCCAGGCCGATGCAGCCCATCGCGCCGGGGCCGTTGATCCACAGGCGGCGTCCGAAGACGGGCTCGGTGGCGTCCTCCATGGCCCGCGCGATGGCCACGTACTTCCCGCTGATGCCCCACTTGTCGCTCAGCTCCAGCAGGCGCACGGTGCGCGGGTCGCGGATGTGCTGCGCGTGGTGGTAGCCGGGCATGTTCTCGCGGCGGGCGCGCATCTCCTGGACGGTCAGCGCGGCCGCCTGCTCGATCGAGATGCCCTCGTCCTCGGCGCGCTTCTCCACCCCGATGTACATGTTCGCCGGGCGGTCGGCGGTGCCGTGCAGGCGGCCGATCGCCGCGACGCCGGCGGAGACCGCTCCGTTGAGTTCGGCGCCGCCGGAGGTGGCGAAGCGGACGGTCGCCGACGAGGGCGACATCGCGTGCTCGGCCAGCGAGACCATCATGGCGTTGGTGATCTTCGCCTGCGCCTCGGTCGGCAGCTCGCCCTTGAGCACCAGGAACAGCATCTGGCCGAAGTCCAGGTTGCCGGTGAGCTCGTTGACGTCGTAGCCGCGGACCACGATCCGGTCGCGGTTCTTCCACGCGATGTTGGACTTCCAGTGGAAGGGGGTCTTCTCAGCCATCGATGTTTCCGTTCTTCAGTCGCTCTGGGCTGTGTCGTTCTGGGCTGTGCCGCTCTGGGCTGTGTCGCTCAGGGCTGTGTCGCTCAGGGAAATAGCGGGCTTCGGGATCGAGCACCTCGCGCAGCAGCGCCAGGTGCTCGAAGGAGGGGGCGGCGACCACCGCCAGCTGGTCGGCCACCCGCGGCGTGAAGCCGGTGTTCGCCAGCACGTCCTCGACCGTGGCGCCGGGCATCAGCGCGGTGACGGTCAGCTCGCCGACCGTGTCGTCGCCCTCCAGCACGCACAGGTCGGTGACCACCTTGACCCGCACCGGGTTCAGCCCGGCCCGCCGTCGGGCGCCGGGACCGTCCAGGAAGCCGGGCGAGGTGACGTAGTCGCAGCGTTCCGGGAAGCGGCGCTTCTCGTGGCTGGTGAGCACCACGATCGTGGCGCAGTGGGACGCGATGTCGTTGGCCCCGCCGCTGCCGGGCAGCCGCACCCGGCCGCTGCCGCGCTCGATCCAGGTGGAGTTGATGTTCGCGCGCGCGTCGATCTGCGCGCCGCCCAGGAACCCGGTGGCCACCAGGCCGCGCTGCACGAAGCCGCCGAGCGACTCGATCAGCGAGCCCAGCTTGCTCGGCGCGTGCATGATCCGCGGGTCCACCACCGACAACGGTGTGGGCACCACCTTCGGGAACACGACCCCTGATTCGATCAGCAGCCGCGCGCTGGGCGCGTGCGTGCGCTGCGCCACCAGGCCGGCCAGCAGCGGCAGCCCGGTGCCGGCGATCACGCAGTCGCCGTCGGCGATCTGCCGCGCGCCCTCGAACACCAGCAGTTCGCGCGGCAGCGCGCAGACATCGCCGCTGACGTCCCGGCCGACATCGCCGCTGACGTCCCGGCCGATGCCGCCGCCGACATCGCCGCCGACGTCCCGGCCAACGTCGCGGCCGGCGTCGCCTCCGATGGCGCTCACAGGTCCGGTCACGGTCACAACAGGCTCCGCATCTGCTCGGCCATCGCGGCCCGCGCCGACCCGCCCGGGTCGGCGGCGGCCAGATAGGCGTCGAAATCGGCGTGCGCCGCGACGTTTTCGGCGAGGAACGCCCGCGGGCCCTCGTCGCCGGCCTTGGCGCTCTTCTGGTAGCCGTCGATCTCGGATTCGTAGTAGTCGTACTTGCGATAGACGCTGGTCGGCCAGGCGCCCCAGGGCTGCTCCACGACCGCGCTGACATACGCGCCGGAGATGGTGACGCGCTCGGGCTGGTCGTCGAACGCCCCGGCCGGCAGCGCCTCCTCCACCGACACGATCACGTGCCGCGAGGCCCGCACCATGTCCACCTCGTGGCTCGTCACGCCGTCGATGACCACGTTGCCGTCGGCGTCGGCGGCGTTGGCGTGGATCAGCGACACGTCCGGGGTGCAGGCGCGCACCAGGACCACCGGCTCGCCGCTCCACGGATCGGCGGTGACCACCGCGTCCTGTTCGGCGACGAGGCGCTCGAGCACCGAGGAGCCCAGCAGCGAGCGCACCGGCATGAACGGCAGCCCCATCGCGCCGGCCAGGAACCGGGAGGCCATCGACAGATGCGAGTAGTCGCGCACCTCGATCCGGTTCGCCTCCACGGCCCGCCGCCAGCTGAACAGCGTGCCGAACTTCTCCAGGTTGCCGCTGCCCTGCTCGGTGCGGGCCACGAGCCCGGCGGCGACCAGGTGGTCCAGCGGCAGCGAGAGGTTGCAGCCGACGACCGTCAGGTCGCCGATGTCCTGCCGCACCACCTCGTGCACCAGCGCCATCGGGCAGCGGTTGATGTTCTGCCCGCCCAGGCCCAGCACCGCGCCGGGCTCGACGAAGGCCTGCACCGCCTCGGCGGCGCTCATCACCCGCGCCTGGCCCAGCGGACTCAGAAGCTGATGCACGCCGACCGCCATTCGGTGTAGAAGTCCCAGACCTCCGGCGAGCACTCCGGCGCGCCGTAGTGCGACTGCTTGGCCCCCATGTGCGGCAGGTGCGCGTACGCGCCGACGCCGGGGCGGTTGACGTGCAGCATGCCGGCCTCGAAGCGCTCCAAGGCCTCGAAGATGTGCGCCGGATTCTGCGTGAAGATGGTGCCGGACATGCCGTACTTCACGGAGTTGGAGATGCGCATGGCGTCCTCGAAGCCGTCGCAGTCGATGACCGACAGCACCGGCCCGAAGATCTCCTCCTGCGCGATCTCGCAGTCCCACGGGACGTCGCGCAGCACCGTCGGCTGGACGTAGTAGCCCTCCGGGACGCCGTCGGTGTGCCGGCGACCGCCGACCGCGACCTTCGCCCCGACTTCCTGGGCCTTGGTGATCGCGTCCAGGCAGGCGGTCATCCGGTCCTCGTTGACGACCGGGCAGACGTCCGCGTCCGGATCGAAGGGGCTCCCCACCTTCAGGGCCGCCACCTTCGCGACGACCTTCTCCAGCAAGGCCTCCTTCACCGCGACGTCGACCACCACCCGGGAGGTCGCCGAGCACCGCTGCCCGGCCTGCCCGAACGCCCCGAACACGATCGCCGCGGCGGCCTTGTCCAGATCGGCGTCGGCCAGCACCAGCACCGCGTTCTTGCCGCCGAGCTCCAGCTGCGTCTTCATCAGCCGGCCGGCGCCGGCGATGTGGATCGCGCGCCCCACCGGCAGCGAGCCGGTGAAGGAGATGCCGGCCACGCGCGGGTCGTTCGTCAGCGCCTCGCCCGGCTCCCGGTCGCCCTGCACCAGGTTCAGCACGCCGTCGGGGACCCCGGCGTCGGCGAAGGCCTGCACCAGCAGCGCCGCGGAGTAGGGGGTGAACGGCGAGGGCTTCAGGACGCTGGTGCATCCGGCCACCAGCGCCGGCGCGACCTTCCAGATCGGGATGGTCAGCGGGAAGTTCCACGGCGTGATCAGCCCGACCACGCCGATCGGCTGCCGGAACGTCATCGCGACGGTCCGCGGCTCCTCGGCCGGCGTGGTGTACCCGTTGAGCCGGCGGCCCTCGCCGGCGGTGAAGTCCAGGATCGCCATCCCGCGCCGGACCTCGCCCAGCGCCTCCTTGTAGAGCTTGCCCTGCTCCCGGCTGATCGCCCGGGCGAACTCGTCCTCGCGCTCGCCGATGATCCGCTCCGCCTTGCGCACGTACTCGGCGCGCTTGATCGGCCCGAGGGCCCGCCAGGCCGGCAGGGCGGCCTCGGCGGCGTCCACCGCGCGCACCGCGTCGGCGGCCGTGGAGTCGGCGAAGCGGCCGAGCACGTCGGAGGTGTCGCCGGGACTCACGTCGGCCCGGGTGCCGCCGGCCGCGGCCGGGCCCCAGACCCCGCCGACGAAATTGCCGAGGTGGTCGGGGCGGACAGGGAGATGATCAACCATGGTTCCTACCTTGGGATAGGCGCGGGCATCCGCCAAGACCGCTCTTCCGCATGGAAGTGATAGCGGCACGCTATGCGGCGGCGAACGCATCGAAGCACATCAGCGAGCAATTGGATGAACAGTGCGTTAACCCCGGGGTGACCTGTCGTACCTGCCTGCGGCAAGGCCTTCCGCTATAGCCGCCATAGCCGGTACGGCGGTTGGCGGCTTATGTGCGCGAGGGAAAACTGCGGTTCACGGAGCACCTGCGACGACCACTCGGAAATCACCTTTCGGTCACTTGCAGACCTTGGCTCTGGGTCACGCTGTCCATGGAGATTCCCCTAGAAGGGTTCGTCAATGTCGCACGTACTGTCCCGCCCGCGCATCCGCCGCGCCGGCGCCCTGATCGCCGTCGGCGGCCTGGCACTGACCGGGCTGACGGCCTGTGCCTCCTCCAAGAGCTCCTCCGCGGCTGCTGCCACCGGCGGCAGCACCGCCACCTCCGCCGCGGCCGCGGCCACCTCCTGCCCGGCGCTCGGCGCCGCCGCGCCCACCGCACCGGCCAAGGCCGACGGCTCCGGCGGGCAGGTGACCATCTACAGCGCCGACGGTCTGTACGACACCAAGGACGACAACAACTGGTACAACCAGGAATTCAAGAAGTTCACAGCCCTGACCGGCATCCACGTGAACTACTCCGAGGACGGCTCCGGCGGCGTGGAGACCAAGGTCGACTCCGAGAAGTCGAACCCGAAGGCCGACGTCATCGTCACCCTGCCGCCCTTCATCCAGAAGGCCGAGGCCTCCGGCCTGCTCCAGCCCTACGCCCCGGCGTGCGTCGACAAGGTCGACCCCTCGCTGGTGGACAAGAACGGCGAGTGGGAGGCGGTGATGGGCAACTACCTGTCCTTCATCTACAACACCAAGGCGCTGCCGGACGGCCCGCCCAAGACCTGGAACGACCTGCTGGACCCGAAGTTCGCCAAGAAGCTCCAGTACTCCACGCCCGGCGTGGCCGGCGACGGCACCGCGGTGATGATCGCGGCGATCCACGCCTTCGGCGACGACCGCGACTCGGCGTGGGACTTCTTCAAGAAGCTCCAGTCCAACAACGTCGGCCCGTCCAAGTCCACCGGCGCCCTGGAGAGCAAGGTCAACACCGGCGACCTGCTGGTGGCCAACGGCGACGTACAGATGAACTACGTCGACAGCACGACGCAGTACCCGAACAACAAGATCTTCTTCCCGGCCGGCAACGACGGCAAGCCCAGCACCTTCTCCCTGCCCTACATGGCCGGCCTGGTCAAGGGCGCGCCGAACGCCGGCAACGGCAAGAAGCTGATCGACTTCCTGCTCTCGGAGACCGCGCAGCTGGACGCCTCCAAGGTGGCCTACGGCTTCCCGGCCCGCACCGACATCAAGCCCACCGACGACCACTACACCGCCCTGAACACGCTGATGCAGGGCGTGACCGTGTTCCCGGTGGACTGGAACCAGGTCGCGCAGAACTACAACAGCGACGTGAAGGCCTGGGACGCCGCGACCGGCACCCCGAGCTGAGCGCGCCAGCAACCGTTTCCGCACTGCTTTTCTCGACTGTATTTCTCGACTGTTTTTCTTGAGCAGGAGTCAGCATGGCCGCCACCGAAGCCGACCCATCGGCCCGACGATCAGCACCCAGATCCGGAGGCATCCGCTTCGACGACGTGACAGTCGCCTACAACGGAACCGTCGTGCTCGACTCCTTCACGCTGGACGTCGCCCCCGGCGAGGTGGTCGCGCTGCTCGGGCCTTCGGGCTCGGGCAAGACCACCGCGCTGCGGGCGGTCGCGGGCTTCGTCCGGCCCGTGTCCGGCCGCGTGCACGCCGGCGGCCGCGACGTCACCGACCTGCCGCCGTACAAGCGCGGCCTGGGCATGGTGGTGCAGCAGTACGCGCTGTTCCCGCACATGCGCGTGGAGCAGAACGTCGCCTTCGGGCTGAAGGCACAGAAAGTCTCCAAGTCTGAGATCCCCGGCCGCGTGGCCGAGGCCCTGCGCATGACCGGCATGGCCCAGTACGCCAAGCGCTACCCGCGCGAGCTGTCCGGCGGTCAGCAGCAGCGCGTGGCGATCGCGCGGGCGTTGGCCATCGAACCCTCGGTCCTGCTGCTGGACGAGCCGCTGTCGGCGCTGGACGCACAGCTGCGCAGCGGAATGCTCGCGGAACTGGCGCGCCTGCACCGCGAACTGCCGGATGTCAGCATCCTGTATGTCACGCACGACCAGATCGAGGCCCTGACCCTGGCCGACCGCATCGCGGTGATGAACGAGGCGAGGCTGGTCGAGGTCGGCACGGCCCGGGAGCTGTACAAGCGGCCCGGAACGGAGTTCGCGGCCGGCTTCGTGGGCAACTCGAACCTGCTGCCGGTGACCGTGACGGAGTGTGCGCCGCACGAGGACGGTTCGTTCCGGGCCAGCGTACGGATCGCAGAGGGGACGGATCCGGTACTGGCCACCTGCGCCGAGCCGGCGGGGGCCGGGGAGCAGCGAACGCTGTGTCTGCGGCCGCATTTCCTGGGCCTGGCCGCCGCCGAGCACCACGACAACGCGTTCAGCGGGACGGTGACCGAGGTGCAGTGGCGAGGCTCGGCGCACCGGATCTTCACCGACGTGCACGGCCACGAGGTGCGTTTGGACACCAACGAGCTGCGGAATCCGCCGGTGATCGGTGACGAGGTGTGGTTGCACTTCTCGGCCGAGGACGCGGTGCTGATTCCGGCTGGCGCGACCGGCTCGCCGAGCGCCGCTCCGGCCTCGAACGCCGGCGGACCGGCCGACGCCGCTCCAGTCCCCGCTCCGGCCGATGGCGGCGCCCGATGACCGCCGTCACCGAACTCCCTCCCGCCTCGCCGGTGACGCCCGGCAACCGCGGCGCGGCGCTCGCCAACAAGCCCCGCCGCTCCGCCGCCTGGCTCTGGTCCACTCCCCCGGTCCTGTTGCTCGGCGCGGCTTTCCTGTATCCGCTCTACCTCGTGGTCAAGCAGGCGATCGAGGGCAGCCCGCCGGATCCGAGCAATCCCTTCAAGGTGACCACGTCCTTCTCCGACACCCTGAAGGACCCGGGAACTCGGACCGTCATCAAGAACACGATCCAGATGGCCGTCTACTCCACGGCCGGCTGCCTCGTCCTGGGCTTCCTGCTCGCGCTGATCATCGCGTTCGTGCCGTTCCCCGGCGCGAAGGCGGTGTCGCGCTTCATCGACGTGTTCCTGTCGTTCCCGTCGTTCCTGATCACCGTGTCGATCATGTTCCTGTACGGCCGGGTCGGCATGGTGAACCACATCGCCGCCTCGCTGACCGGCGGGCGGCACGACACCCCGATCAACTTCGTCGAGTACTCGCCGTGGGGCATCTGGCTGGCAGAGCTGATCTACTTCACGCCGTTCGTGATGCGGCCGCTGCTGACCTCGTTCTCGCAGATCGACACCGGGCAGCTGGAGGTCGCCGCCTCGCTCGGGGCCCGGGCCGGCCGCGTCGTCGTGCAGGTGATCCTGCCCGAGGCGCTGCCCGCGCTGTTCGCCGGCGGCTCGCTGGTGCTGATGCTGACGATGAACGAGTACGGCATCGTCTCCTTCACCGGCGCCAAGTACCAGACGCTCCCGGTGCTGATCGAGAACTTCGCCAAGGAGCAGACCAACTACGCCGGGGCGTGCGCCCTGGCCGTCATCAACATCGTGCTGTCGCTGGCGCTGTTCACCGGCTACCGCGTCCTGCTCGCCCGGATGTCTGGAGGCCGCCGTGCTGCTGTACACGCGTAGATCGCAGAGGATCGCCTGGGCGGTCTTCGGGTTCTTCTTCCTGCTGCTGTTCGGGCTGCCGTTCGGCGTGCTGGTCCTGGCGGCCTTCACCCGGCAGTGGAACGGCGCCTTCCCCTCCTCCTACACGTTCTCCAACATCACCGCGGCCTTCCACACCGACCCGCTCGACGGCCTGGAGACCTCGCTGATCACCGCGCTGCTGTCCAGCGTGATCGCGCTGGTGGTCGGGACGTGGGCGGCCCTGGCCCTGAACGCGGTCCACAACCGCGTCGGCAAGACGCTGGTCCAGACGGTGTTCATGCTGCCGATCGCGGTCCCGTCGGTCGTCGTCGGCCTGGCGCTGCTGGTCGCGTTCTCGCAGGGTCCGGTGCTGCTGAACGGCACCAACACCATCGTGGTGATGGCGCACGCGATCCTGGTGACGGCCTACGCCTTCCAGCAGGTCTCGGCGGCGGTGACGCGCCTGGACCCGGCGTTCGAACAAGCAGCGGCCTCGCTCGGCGCGCGGCCGTACTACACGCTGCTGCGGGTGAAGCTGCCGCTGCTGCTGCCGGCGCTGACCGGCTCGCTGGCGCTGTGCTTCGCGCTGTCGATGGGCGAACTCGGCGCCACGGCGATGGTGTACTCGGCCGACTGGACGACGCTGCCGCTGCGCATCTACGCGCTGGACGACCGCGGGCACCAGTTCGTCGCGGCAGCGGTGACCGCGGTGATGATGACGATCACCTTGGCGGTGCTGCTGGTGTTCTCGCGGATTCGGACACGCGCGAACTATCGGTGACTTCGGCGGAAGGAACCGAGGGCCCGGGTCGCCACCGGGCCCTCGGAGCTCCTTCCTGCTACTGCACGTACGTAACGCTGATGATCGTGACTACGCGGGCTTTCTCATCGATCTGATATTCGATGAGCCCTATGTCGCCAACCGCCCAAGCGCGCCTGATGACTCCATCAGATGTTTGCTTGGGGACGCCGCCCTGCCCGTACGGGGCATCGACGATGTCGAAACACGCCAACGTGAACAGTTCATGCGGAACCTCGGGCAATGTGGCGATGATCTCAGTCGCCACCATCTCGAAGACCAGGCTGTACCTCATGCTGCTTGTTGGTGCCGCTCCCGCTCCCAGCGCTCCCGCAAGCCGGGGAACGCTTCATCGACGGGGATGCCGTGACCGGTTGCGAGGCTCCGGTTCGACCGGAAATCCTCTAGCCGGCCCGCCTTGTTCAGGACGGCGATCATGAACCAGTATTTGAACGTCTCCGGAAGTTCGTCGATGAGGGCCGCCTCGATGGCCGCGTTGAACTCGGCGACCTCATCCTCCGGCAGGGCCTCTCGGACCGCCGCGATCGTGCGGGGTAGACGGACCGTGTACTGAGCCATCTTTCTTCCCTTTCTTGCCGATCCGCAGCCACCTCCACTGTGACACCCGCAACACCCCCGTGTCGCCCTCATGCGGCACCGCACCAGGAAAGTTACCCGCTGGTAGCATTCCCTCATGACTTCAGACCCGGCCGCGCTGTTCAACCCGCGCACCCTCGACTTCTCGCGCTTCGACGAGGAGACCCAGCGGCTGCTCACGGCCGTCGTCGACTGGTTCGAGGGGCGCGGCAAGCGGCGCCTGCTCGCCGAGGACCTGGACCGGGTCTGGTACGCCGACTTCCTGGAGTTCGCCGCGAAGGAGAAGCTCTTCGCGACCTTCCAGACCCCCGCGACCGACGCCTTCGGCCCGGCCGCACCGGCGCAGCGGTGGGACACCGCGCGCAATGCCGCGCTGAGCGAGATCCTCGGGTTCTACGGGCTGCCGTACTGGTACACCTGGCAGGTCACCGTGCTGGGCCTCGGGCCGGTGTGGATGTCGGAGAACGCCGCCGCGCGTGAGCGGGCCGCGCGGCTGCTCGACGAGGGCCATGTCTTCGCGTTCGGCCTGTCGGAGAAGGAGCACGGGGCCGACGTCTACTCGACCGACATGATCCTCACCCCGGACGGGGACGGCGGCTACACCGCCACCGGCGGCAAGTACTACATCGGCAACGGCAACGTGGCCGGGCTGGTCTCCGTCTTCGGGCGCCGGGCCGACGTCGAGGGGCCCGACGGCTACGTCTTCTTCGCCGTGGACAGCCGGCACGAGAAGTTCGAGCTGGTGCAGAACGTCGTCGACTCGCAGATGTTCGTCAGCGAGTTCAAGCTGCACGGGTACCCGGTCACCGAGGCCGACATCCTGCACGCCGGCGCCGACGCGTTCAGCGCCGCGCTGAACACCGTCAACGTCGGCAAGTTCAACCTGTGCACGGCCTCGGTGGGCATCGCGGAGCACTCGTTCTACGAGGCCATCACGCACGCCCACAACCGCATCCTGTACGGCCACCCGGTCACCGACTTCGGCCACGTGCGCGCCTCCTTCGCCGACGCCTACGCGCGCCTGGTCGCCATGAAGCTGTTCAGCGCCCGCGCGGTCGACTACTTCCGGACCGCGAACGCCGAGGACCGGCGCTACCTGCTGTTCAACCCGATCACCAAGATGAAGGTGACCTCCGAGGGCGAGCGCGTCGTGGACCTGCTCTGGGACGTGATCGCGGCCCGCGGGTTCGAGAAGGACACCTACTTCAACGGCGCCACGCACTACATCAGGGCCCTGCCGAAGCTGGAGGGCACGGTGCACGTGAACCTCGCGCTGGTGCTGAAGTTCATGCCGAACTATCTACGCGTCTTTGACGGCATTGAGCACAGCGCGCCGCAGGACTACCCCGAGGTCCCGACGCGCTCCGACGCCGCCGACGACTCCTTCCTGTTCCAGCAGGGTCCGGCGCGCGGGCTGGGCAAGGTGCGCTTCCACGACTGGCGTGCCGCGTACCGCGAGGCGGCCGGCGTGCCGAACGTCGCGCGGTTCACCGAGCAGGCCGAGGCGCTGACGCAGTTCCTGGCGACCTGCCCGCCGGACGACGCGCAGCAGAAGGACCTGGACTTCCTGCTCAACGTCGGGCACCTGTTCACGCTCGTGGTCTACGGCCAGCTGGTGCTGGAGCAGGCGCGGCTGACCGGGCTGGAGGAGGAGGTCGTGGACCAGATCTTCGACTTCCTGGTCCGCGACTTCTCCGAGTACGCCGTCGCCCTGCACGGCAAGGCGTCCTCGACGCCCGAGCAGCAGGCGTGGGCGCTGGGCGCAGTGCGCAAGCCGGTGGTGGACGAGGCGCGGTTCGGCCGGATGTGGGACCGGGTGGCGGCTTTGTCCGGCGCTTACGAGATGCGCCCCTAAAGTTCACCGGAGCCCTCTACCATCCCCGCATGGGGGACTTGTTCATCGTGGTAGGGGGCAACGCTCTCGCCAACCGGCTCACCGTCGAGTTGACCAGGCAGTACGGCGTCCGGACGGCGGCCATCGTGCCCGCCCAGGAGACGCCGTACACCATCCAGATAGCCAAGGTGCTCGGCGCGGAGAACACGATCGCCGACGCCTACGTGTCCGAGGAGGCCCTGCGCCAGGCCGGGATCGACCAGGCGCAGGCCATCGCGTTCGTCGACGGCGACGACCGGACCAACATCCACGCCGCCATGCGCGCCGCGGCCCTGCGCCCCGGTATCAGGGTCGTGATCCGGATGTTCAACCAGCGGCTCGGCGTCCACATCGCGCAGCTGGTGGACAACTGCACGGTGCTGTCGGCCTCGGCCACCGCCGCGCCGGCGTTCGTCAACGCGGCCCTGCAGCGCCCGCAGTCGGTCAGCGCCGGGGGCCGGGCGCTGCGGGTGGCCATCGGCGCGGACATCGACATGCGGCAGACGCCGTTCCTGATCGCCGACGGCATAGACCGGGACCGGCAGTCCGAGATCGAGGTGCTGCCGGTGGCGGCGGCGCGCAGCCGCACCCAGGAGTGGATGCTGCTGCAGGAGCGCTCGCCCCGGCACGCGGCGTTGCAGTTCCTGGACGTCACCGACATGGTCGTGCAAGGGAACGTATACAAAGCTTCACCTGCGGCGCGGCTGCTGTGGCGCGCGTCGGACACGCTGAAGTTCTTCACCAGCGCCAAGCTGCGCACCATCCTGATGGCCGCGGTGGCCACGCTGGCGGTGTCGTTCACCGGGATCTGGCTGCTGGCGCGGCCGTTCGGCTGGGCTTTGTACGAGTCC
Source organism: Catenulispora sp. MAP12-49 (assembly GCF_041262705.1). Taxonomy (NCBI): domain Bacteria; kingdom Bacillati; phylum Actinomycetota; class Actinomycetes; order Catenulisporales; family Catenulisporaceae; genus Catenulispora; species Catenulispora sp. MAP12-49. Next base: position 216,864 of record NZ_JBGCCP010000018.1, read on the forward strand.
CTGCTCGACGTCGCCGGGTCCGCGGTCCCGGACACCTACGGCCAGCCGAGCTCGGTCGGCGGGAACCTCCAGCGGTTGTTCCAGGTGGCGATCACGCTGTCCGGCATCGTCCTGATGCCGGTGGTGACCGCGGTGTTCGTGGAGAGCACCGCGACCCGGCGCAACGTGCGCACCCGGCAGCCGAGCACCGGCCTTCGCGGGCACGTGGTGGTGGTGGGCCTGGGCAACGCCGGAACCCGGGTCACGGCGCTGTTCCGCGAGCTCGGCGTGCCGGTGGTGGGCATCGAGCGCGACGCCGACGCCCGCGGGATCGCGGCGGCGCGCGGTCTGGACGTCCCGGCGGTGGTCGGCGACCGGCCGATCGACGACGCCCTGCGCCGCGCCCAGATCGGCCGGGCCCGCGCGGTCGTGGCGGTCACCGGCGACGACGTGACCAACCTGGAGGCGGCGCTGGAGGCCCGGGCCATCAACCCCGAGGTGCGGGTGGTGGTGCGGCTGTTCGACGACGACTTCGCCTCGCACGTCTACAAGGAGTTCGGCAACACCGCCTCCCGCTCGGTGTCCTACCTCGCCGCCCCGGCCTTCGCCGCCGCGATGATGGGGCGCGAGGTACTGGGGACGCTGTCGGTGTATCGCAAGGTCCTGCTGATCGCCGAGGTCGCGGTCGAGGCCGCCTCCGAACTGGCCGGGCAGGAGCAGCGCGGCCTGGACAAGCCGGGCCTGACGCGGGTCCTGGCGGTGCGGCGGGCCGGGAGCACGACGTTCGACTGGTCGGGGGCCGACCGCGGCCGCAAGCTCGCGGCCGGCGACCGGCTGATCCTGGCGGCCACGCGGGCCGGTTTCGGCGCTCTGGCAGGGCGCGTCGGAGACGGGAATGAGGGGAATACGGAAGCGGAGCAGGAATCAGGAGACTGAGGCTGAGGCTGACAAGGAAGGAACACGACTGTGAGCGAGAGCCTGGGAGGCGGAACGGATTCCGGCGTTGAGGGGTTCGCCCCGCCGGACGGTGGTTTCGCTCCCGTAGGGCGCTCGGTTCAGCAGATGTATCCCGTGTATCCCAGCTGTACCAGCGGCTACTACGGGCCGCCGATGCTTCGGAAGCAGACCAGCGGTCTCGCGGTCACCGGCATGGTGCTCGGGATTCTCAGCCTGCTGCTGTTCTGGGCGTCGCTGCTGGCGCCGTTGCTCGCGATCCTGGGGATCGTCTTCAGCCTGACCGGGATATCGCAGGGTTCCAAGCCCGGCTGGACCGGTACGGGGATGGCCGTCGCCGGCCTGGTGTGCTCTCTGCTCACCGCGGCGATCTGGGTCATGTTGGCGGTCATCCTGGCCACCCTCATCGCCTGACCCGTTCGGCCATCCCCGAGGCGTCGGTCCTCAGCAGTCCCGGAACTCCGGCGACTGGTTCAGGATCTGCGACCGCTCCGACGTGAAACGCCGGTACGCCTCCGAGTCGGCGGCCTCCGGACGGAACACCGCGACGCGGTGGCAGTTCTGGAAGGCGAGCTTCACCGCGAAGCGCCGTTCCAGGCTGCCGCGGATGGAATCGGAGGCGAGAGCGCGCAGGAGTTGGCCGCGCTCGGCCTCGGACGGGGCGATCTGGTTGTCCGCGAACTGCTTGGCGGGGTCGGCGTGCAGTTCCGCGGCGAGCTTCTCGACCATGGTGTGGGCGTACGGGAGCGAGGCCGCGACGGTGTCGGCGAACGCGGTCTGGTCCACCTCTCCGGCCTCGGCCTGCTCGAGCAGGCGGGGTGCGACGTCCAGGGACATGCTGGGGCTTCCTCTCTCGAAAATGAATGTCGTTTTCAAAAGAAGGATAGACCGGGGCCGGGAACCGGGGCCCGCGCTTTCGTCAGCTCGGCGTGTCGCGCGCGGTGAACAGCACCGCGAGCTGGGTCCGGCTGCCGCAAGAGGTGGCGGCCAGGACGCGCGTCAGGTGCTTCTTCACGGTGTCCACGCCGATGAACAGCCGCGCGGCGATCTGCCGGTTGGTCAGCCCCTGCGCGGCGAGGTCCGCGACGTCCCACTCCCGGGGCGTCAGGTCCCAGTCGCCCCGCGTCGCCTCGCGCGCCCGGTGCCGCGCCAGCTGCTCGGCGGCCAGCGGGGCCAGATGCCGGCGCAGCACGTGGAGCACGGCGAGATCGCGGTCGGGGACGCGGGCCGCCCCCGCCGCCTGTACCGGCGCCGGCACCGGCACGGCGAGGCCGACCCAGAGCACCCCGGACGGCGCGGCGTCGATGAGCATCGCGGCCTTGTCGGCGATCCCGCGCGGCAGCAGGAACTCGTCCCGGAAGCGGGAGCCCTCGGCGACATCGGTCAGCCGCACCACGCCGATCTCGCCCAGCCGCCGCAGGAAGCCCTCGTCGCGGAACGGGTCGCGCCGCTCCCAGCCCTCGGCGTCATACGTGCGCAGGAACTCGGCCGAATAGCCGGCCAGCACCCCGCAGCCGCTCTCGACGGCCTCGGCCGCGGTGTCGCCGTGCAACACCGTCACGCCGTTGTAGCCGAACCAGCTCTGCAACGCCGTGACCAGCCGCTCCCGGAACTCGGCCAGATCCCCGGCGCGGTCCACGGCCTCCACCACCCCGACCACCCGCCGGTAGTCCTCCGGGCTGAGCGGCTCCGCGGTGGGCAGGGGACGGGGACGCGGCGCGGGGCCGGGCAGCGCGATGGTCACGCTTCCGATGTTCCACCTTCGGGCCATACCGCGGCCACCCGGGCCGTCCCAAGATGGACACCATGACAGACGCAATCCGCACCCCCCGCCGCTGGTTCATCACCGGAGCCAACAGCGGTTTCGGCTTCGCCCTGGTCCACGCCGCCCTGGCCGCCGGCGACGAGGTGGTCGCCGCCGTCCGACGCCCGGAGACGATGGCCGAGCTGGCGGCGGCCTCCGCCGGACGCGTATCAGTGGTCGAACTCGATGTGAGCAAGCACGAGCACCTCGCCGCCGCCGTGGAAGCCGCGGGCCGCGTCGACGTCCTGGTGAACAACGCCGGCTTCGGCATCGTCGGCGCCATCGAGGAGACCAGCGAGGCCGAACTCCGCAACACCATGGAAGTGATGTTCTTCGCCCCGCTCGAACTGACCCGCCTGGTCCTGCCGCAGATGCGGGCCCGCCGCAGCGGCACTGTCGTCCAGCTGACCAGCATGGGCGGCATGCTCTCCTTCCCCGGCGTCGGCGCCTACAGCGCCGCGAAGGGCGCCCTGGAACTGGCCAGCGAGGCCCTGGCCGCCGAGGTGGCGCCGCTGGGGATCAAGGTCCTGATCGTCGAACCGGGCGCCTTCCGCACCGGCTTCGCCGCCCCGGCCGCTCTCCAGGCGGTGGACGCGCGCATCGCGGACTACGACCCCACCGCCGGCGCGACGCGCGACGGCCTGCCGACCAGCCACGGCGCGCAGGAAGGCGACCCGGCGAAGGCCGCCGCGGCGGTGCTGGACGTGCTGGAGTGGAAGGAGCCGCCGCTGCGCCTCGCGCTGGGGAACGACGCGGTGGACGCGATCCGCGGGAAGCTGGCGGCGGTCGGCGCCGATCTGGACGCGACCGAGCACCTCGGGCGGGCCATGACGGCGTGAGGCAGGGTTCTGTCTCAGGTCAGATCTGCATCAGCACTGAATTTGTATCAGCACAGTTCTGCTTCAGCACTGATCTGCATCAACACAGATCGGTCTCAGTCGCGAACCGCTCCGCCGTCCCGTGGACTGTGCAGGCGAAGGCCCCGGCCAGCAGCCCGCGCCGCATGCACTCCTCCACCGGCACCCCGCGCAGCACCCCGGACATGAACCCGCTCACGAACGCGTCCCCGGCTCCGTTGCTGTCCACAACGGGGGCCGGCGGGGTGACGGCCGGGAAGTGCCGGATCCCGTCCGGCAACGCCAGGTACGCACCGCGCGCGCCGTCGGTGGCGACGACGGTCCGGGCGCGGCCACGGGCCAGCACCTCGGTCAGCACCGCGTCGCGGCGCTCGCCGAGGTTCGCGGCGCTCATGAAGACGTGGTCGGCCGCGTAGGCGAAGTCCTTGTGGTGGTCGGCGACGCCGTCCCAGTCGTGCAGGTCCGTGGAGATCGTCGCCGTGTGGCGCAGGGCCACTGGCAGGACGTGCCGCGCGTGACCGGTGATGCAGACGTGCACATGCCGCGTCCGGGCGAGCCAGCCCTCGTAGAAGTCCTCCGGCAGCCGCTGCCCCGGCACGCCGCGCGGGTCATAGAACGACATGCGCCGTCCGTCGGCCGACACCAGGTTCACCGCGCGGGTGGTGCCGGCGGCCGACGGGAGCCAGGAGAAGTCCAGCTTCTCCTCGTCGAAGCGGCGCCGCACCAGATCGCCGAAGGTGTCCTCGCCGAGGAAGTCCACGAACTTCACCCGCAGGCCCAACGCTCTTGTTCCGAGCGCCACGGCCGTCCCGGTGTGCGCGACGTAGGACTCGATCGGGTCCACCATCAGCGAGTCCGCGTACGGCAGCGGCAGGTCCGGGACGCGGACGATCGTGTCGATCCCCGCGCCGCCGACCACCATGACATCGAACTCAGCATCCTGTGACATCGCGAAGCACCCCGCCCTCGGTGGTTGGCCTCAGTGACCTCAGTGACCTCAGTGACCTGAGTGACCTGCCTACCGCCGCACCCGCGGCCCCGACCCCGTCGATCCGCGCACCACCAACTCCGGCGCGAACACGAACTCCGTGTGCGGCGCGTGGCCGCCGCCGACCTCCTCCAGCAGCGCCCGCACCGCGGCCGCGCCCATGGCGGCGACCGGCTGGCGCACCGTGGTCAGCGGTGGGTCGGTGTACGGGATCAGCGGCGAGTCGTCGTACCCGACCACCGAGATGTCGCCGGGGACGGCCATGCCGCGGGCGCGCACCTCGGCGATGGCGCCGAGGGCCATCATGTCCGAGGCGCAGACGATCCCGGTGCAGCCCTTGTCCAGCAGCTTCGCCGCCGCCGCGCGGCCGCCCTCGAAGCCGTACAGCGAGTACTCCACGAACTCCTCGGGGTTCGAAACCCCCAGCGTGTCGCGCAGCGCCGCCGTGAATCCCTCTATCTTGCGGATCACCGGGACGTAGCGCTTCGGGCCGACCGCCAGGCCGATGCGCTCGTGGCCCAGGTCGGCCAGGTGGTTCACCGACAGCCGGGCCGCCAGGGCGTCGTCCGGGGAGATGAAGGGCGCCGCGATGCCCTCGGCGAATCCGTTGATCAGGACGAACGGCACGCCCCGGTCCGACAGCCGGTGGTACCGGTCGCGCGAGGCGGTGGTGTCGGCGTGCAGGCCGGAGGCGAACACGATGCCGGCCACGCCGTGCTCGATCAAGAGCTCCACCAGGTCGTCCTCGGTGGCGCCGCCGGGCGAGACCGTCGCCAGCACCGGCGTGTAGCCGTGGTGGGTCAGGGCCCGCTCCACGGCCTGGGCCATCGCCGGGAAGATGGGGTTGTCCAGCTCCGGGATGATCAGCCCGATGAGCGCCGCGGTCCGCTGGCGCAGCCGGGTCGGCCGCTCGTAGCCCATGACGTCCAGCGCCGCCAACACCGCCTGCCGGGTGGCCGCGGCCACCCCCGGTTTGCCGTTCAGCACGCGGCTCACCGTCGCCTCGCTCACCTTCGCCTGCGCGGCGATGTCCGCGAGTCGTGCGGTGGAAGGCAGTGCGGCGTTGTCCGTCATGGCGCCCATTCTTTCGCTCCCCGTCCTGGAAAATGCTAGATCCGCCACCAGGCGGCCGAGTCGGCGGGCAATGTCGTGCTGCCGGCGGCGGCCGGCACTTCGGTGGAAGCCAGGAGCAACGTGCCCGGAACGGGCAGCGTCGCCGGCACGGATCCGGTGTTCACCGTGCAGACGAACCCGTCTCCGCGCCGGAACATCAGCACGCCGTCGGGCGCGGGCAGCCACACCAGGGTCGTGTCGTCGGTCTCGGCCCCGAGCTCCGGCAGCCGGCGGCGCAGCTCGAGCGCCGAGCGGTACAGCTCCAGCATCGAGGCGGGATCGCCGGACTCTGCTTCGGCGGACAGCTCGCCCCAGGACGCCGGCGCCGGCAGCCACGAGGCCGTCGAGCCCCGGGGCCCGAAGCCGTAGGTCGGCGCCTCGCCGGTCCACGGCAGCGGCACGCGGCAGCCGTCCCGGCCCTTCGAGGGGTCGCCGGACTGGATGCCCTGCGGGTCCACCAGGAACTCGACCGGGATGTCGAGCACCTCCGGCAGCCCGAGCTCCTCGCCCTGGTACATGTACGCCGATCCCGGCAGCGCCAGAATCAGCAGCGCCGCGGCCCGGGCCCGCGCCAGGCCCACGGCGCCGCCGCCATAGCGGGTGACGTGCCGCTTCATGTCATGGTTCGACAACACCCACGTCGAGGGCGCGCCGACCGAGCCGGCGGTGGCCAGCGAGTGGTCGATGGCGGTCCGCAGGGAGGCGGCCTCGAAGGGCCGGCCCAGGAAGTCGAAGTTGAAGGCCTGGTGCAGCTCGTCCGGCCGGACGTAGTTCGCCAGCCGCTCCGGGGTCGGGGCCCACGCCTCGGCCACGCCGATGCGCTCGCCGTCGTAGGAGTCCAGCAGCAGCCGCCAGGAGCGGTAGATCTCGTGCACGCCGTCCTGGTCGAAGAACGGCAGGACCGCGTTGCCGATCATCTCGACGTGGTCGGCGTGCCCGACGTCCGGCAGGCCCGGCGCCTTGACCATGCCGTGCGCGACGTCGATGCGGAAGCCGTCGACGCCCAGGTCCAGCCAGAAGCGCAGGACGTCCAGGAACTCCGAGCGCACCTCGTCCAGGTCCCAGTTCAGGTCCGGCTGCGCGGGGGCGAACAGGTGCAGGTACCACTGGCCCGGCGTGCCGTCGGGGTTCACGGTCCGGGTCCAGGCCGGGCCGCCGAAGACCGACTCCCAGTCGTTCGGCGGGAGTTCGCCGTGCTCGCCGCGGCCCTCGCGGAAGATGTAGCGGTCGCGGGCGGCGCTCCCCTCCGGCGCCGCCAGTGCTTCCACGAACCAGGCGTGCCGGTCCGAGGTGTGGTTGGGGACCAGGTCGACGATGATGCGCAGGCCCCGGGCGTGCGCGTCGGTCAGCAGGTCCTTGAAGTCGCCCAGGTTCCCGAAGACCGGGTCCACGGCGCGGTAGTCGGCGACGTCGTACCCGAAGTCGGCCATCGGCGAGGAGAAGAACGGCGTGATCCACAGCGCGTCCACGCCGAGGTCGGCCAGGTACGGCAGCCGGGAGCGGATGCCCGGCAGGTCGCCGACCCCGTCCCCGTTGGAGTCGGCGAACGAGCGGATGTAGACCTGGTAGATCACCGCGTCGCGCCACCAGTCCGTGCGCCGGGCGCCGGATTCGGCCGGCCTGCCGGCTTCGACGGCGAGTGTCTCGGTTGTCATGAACTCACGTGCCCCAGATTTTGTCGAACGCAGAGATAGTCGAACGCAGAGATAGTCGAACGGTGTGCGCGCATCAGCCCTTGGCGCTGCCGGAGGTCAGGCCGGCCACCAGGTTGCGCTGGACGAGCAGGAACATCACGCCGGCCGGGATCGCGATCAGCACCGACGCCGCGGTCATCAGGCCCCATTGGTCGGTGTACTGCGAGACGAAGGTCCGCAGGCCCACGGCCAGCGTGTACTTGTCCGTGCTCTGCATGAACGTGTTGGCGAAGGCCACCTCGGCCCACGCGGTGAGGAAGGAGTAGAAGGCGACGACGGCCAGCCCCGGCCGGGCCAGCGGGAGCACCAGGCGCCAGAAGGTGCCGAACGGCGAGAGCCCGTCGACCTTGCCGGCCTCGTCGATGTCGATCGGGATGGTGTCGAAGTAGCCCTTGAGCATCCACGCGCAGTACGGCACCGCGGTGGTGCAGTACACGAGGATCAGCCCGGCGAAGGAGTTCACCAGGTGCAGCTTGGACATGATGTTGTACAGCGGCACGATCAGCACCGCGACCGGGAACATCTGGACCACCAGCAGCAGCCACATCGTGGCGCGGAAGCCCGGGAAGCGCATGCGGGAGACGGCGTAGCCGCACGTGGCCGCGATGAACACGCCCAGGACCATGGTGCCCAGCGAGATGATCAGCGAGTTGCGGAACCAGGTGAGGAAGTCGGTGTCGTTCAGCACCTGGGTGTAGTTGCCGAAGTTCAGGTGGCTGAAGTCGCCCGGGTGGGCCCACTGGCCGTTGCCGGTCTTCAGCGAGGTCAGCGCGACCCAGGCGATCGGGAACACCGCTATGAAGGACGCGGCGATCAGCGTGGCGTGGATCGCGATCGACGCCAGCGGCGAGCGCTTGGAGCGCGAATACCTGGCCCGCGACTCGGCGGCCGCGGTACCACGACCGCGCTCGGCGGACTTCACGGACCCGGTGGGCTTCACGGACTCGGTGGCGGCGCTCATGCCTGCACCTCCAGCTTGGCCTGCGAGCGGCGGTAGACGGTGGCGAACACGAGCAGCATCGACAGGATCACCACGCCGTAGGAGGCGGCCTCGGCGTACTGCCGGATGTTCGCGAACGCGATCTGGTAGGCGTGGGTGACCAGGATGTCGGTGGACCCGGCCGGTCCCCCGCCGGTGACCAGGAAGATGACGTCGAACTTGTTGAAGGTCCAGATCACGCCGAGCAGCGTCACGGTCATCATCACCGGCCGCAGTCCCGGCATGGTGACCATCCGGAAGCGCTGCCAGGCGGTGGCGCCGTCCATCTCGGCGGCCTCGTAGAGCTCCTTGGGGATGGTCTGCAGCCCGCCGAGGAAGGAGACCATCATGAACGGCACGCCCAACCAGACGTTCACCGCGATCACCGCGATCTTCGCCGAGGTCGGCTGGGCCAGCCACTGCACGCCGTGCATCCCGAAGAACTTCAGCACGGAGTTGAACACGCCGTTGTCGTTGTAGAGCAGGCGCCAGGCGAAGGCCGCCACGAAGCCGGGGATCGCCCACGGCAGGATCAGCATCAGCCGGTAGCCGCCGCGGAACCGGATCTTGCGGTTCAACAGCACCGCCAGCCCCAGGCCGATGGTGATGTGCAGGAAGACGTTGACGAAGGTCCAGATCAGCGTCCACGTCAGGGTGCTGTAGAAGTGCCCGTCGCTGCCGGACAGGATGTCCCAGTAGTTGTGCAGGCCCACCGACTTGTAGCTCGGCGGGATGTGGTTCACGCCGATGTCGTGGCCGATGTTGGACTCGTCGGCGTTGGTGGTCGACAGGTACAGGCCCCAGACGAAGGGGTAGCCGACCAGGACCAGCATCACGATGACGACCGGGGCCGCCATGGCCCAGCCGTACCAGTATTTGTCGAACGAGCGGCCCAAGCTCTTGAGTGGACGCATTTCTATCCTTCGGACTTCGGACCCTGTCGTGCCGTCATGGCTCGCCGTCATGGCTCGCCGTCAAGGAGGTGAGCCGCGCGGGAACCGAGACCCTCACACCCCGGTTCCCGGCGCGGCCGGCTTATGCGGACCTCAGCTCTTGCTGAAATCCGGCAGGATCTGCGCGAACTGCGTCGCGGCGTCGTTCAGTCCGTCCTGGGCCGACTTCTGGCCGCCGAGGATGGCCTGGTAGTCGGTGTCCAGCGGGGTGAACAGGTCCGAGGCGCCGGGGACCGGCGGGCGGCCGACGGCGCTCTTGAGCGGACCCTCGAACGCCGAGAGGATCTTGTTGTTGGCGACCTGCGGGTCGGAGTAGGCCGAGGTGCGGGTCGGCAGCACGTTGTTCTTGGCCGCGATGGTCGCCTGGTTCTGCGCGTCGTTCAGGAAGGCGACGAACAGGTAGGTGGCGTCGAGGTTCTTCGAGCCCGCGTAGACCACCAGGTTGTGGCCGCCGACCGGGGCGCCGGCCTTGACCGAGCCGGCCGGGACGGTGGCGATGCCCAGGTTGTCGGCGTTGGAGAACGCCGAGCCCTTCAGGTCGTCGGAGGTGGACCACGGGCCGTTGATGACCATGGCGGCCTTGCCGTCCTTGAAGGCGGTCTGCATGTTGCTGTAGCCGTCCTTGGTCACGTCGGTGACCGCGGCGCCGGACTTGATCAGGTCCTGGGCGATGCCCACGGCCTTGAGCGCGGTGGCGTCGTTGACCGTGATCTTCTTGGCCGAGGCGTCGATGATGTCGCCGCCCTCGCCGTAGATGAAGGGCAGCAGGTAGTAGGACGCGGCGTCCAGGAAGGTGCCGTCCACCCCGGTCTTGGCCTTGATCTGCAGGCTGTCGGTCTTCAGCTCGTCCCAGGTCTTCGGCGGGGTGGTGATGCCGGCCTTGGCGAGCAGGTCCTTGTTGTACAGCAGCGTCAGCGTGTCGGTGACCTGCGGCACGCCGTAGATCTTGCCGTTGTAGTGGTCCGAGGCGAACGGCCCGGGCATGTAGTCGGAGTCGTCCTGGAGCGCCGGCGTGCCGTCCAGCGGCTGCAGGTAGCCCAACTGCGCGAAGGCCGGCGTCCAGCCGACGTCGGCGCGCAGCACGTCCGGGGCACCGCTGCCGGACTGCGCGGCGGTCTTGAACTTGTCCTTGGCGTCCGCGAACGGGACGTTGACGTAGTTCACCTTGATGTTCGGGTACTTGGCCTCGAACGCCTTGATGATCGGCTGGTAGCTCGGCGCCTCGTTGGTGGCGTCAGAGGTGTCCCACCAGGTGACCGTGCCCTTCACCGAGGCCGGGTCCTTGGCGGCGGCCGAGGAACCGCCAGACGACTTGCTGCTGCTGCAAGCACTTGCAGCAAGCGCCAGCGCCACAACCGCCGCGATCCCGGCGCCGCGCTTGACCGACATGCTCCGTCGCATCGAAGACTCCTTGAGGGGACAGCCGCTGCCATCTGCGCGGCGTGGGTCCCGACGGTAGCAACGAGCACGAGCCGGTGAAAGACCTTGCAGCAAGATTCTTGCAACTTGCGGATAACGATGCGGCAACACGGGCTTCACACAAGGCGGAGGGGCACAGGGCGGAAGCGCTCCGCAGCGCTTCCAGCAAGTTTCAGTGACCGCAGTCGCTTCGGCGGCTTCAGGCTTCGGTGACTTCAGCGACTTCGGACTTCAGCCGCTTCGGATTTCAGCGGCTTCGTCGGCATCGGACTTGAGCGGCTTCAGCGGCTTCAGTGCGACAGCTCGGCGTCGTCTTCCCCGGGCAGCAGGAAGTCCCGCATCAGCTTGTCGGCCTCGCGGAAGAGCGGCCGCACCACCTTGAAGCGGCTCAGGCCGATCACCCGGGCCACCATCGGCGAGGTCCGGTCGACCAGTTCCCGGGTGCGCCGGGCGCCGGGCGAGCGGTCGTAGGTCCAGAACAACACGATCGCCATGTGGTGCATCCACAGCAGGTCGGGCAGGTTCTCGGCGATCTCGCGGTCGTACTTGGCGGTGGACCCCGTCACCACGCGGCGGTGCACGTCGATCACCTTGTCCCGGGTCGGCTTCGACTCCGGGGAGAAGGGGCTCAGCGGGGAGTTGGGGTCCACCGCGTTCTTGACGAACTGGCTCGCGAACGCGCGGTAGGGCTCGGCGACGTCGATCCAGGTGTGCAGATCGACGGACAGGCGCTTGGCCAGGTCGCGGTGCGGGCGCATGGCGGCCAGGGCCTGGTCGACGTGGAGCTCGGAGACCTCGTCGTAGAAGGCCTGGATCATGTGGTCCTTGGAGGCGAAGTAGTAGTAGGCGTTGCCGACCGAGACACCCGCCTCCTTCGCGATGGCCCGCATGGTGGTCTTCTCATAGCCGTCGCGTTCGAACAGCCGGAGAGCGGTGTCGAGGATCAGGGCCTTGCGCTCGTCGCCGCGGGAGGTGGTGTTCTCCACGCGGTCGCGGGCCGCCCCGATGTCACCATCGGAACGTCCCTCCTGTCCCTCTTGTCCCTCTCGGGGCTCGCCCATACTCTCGTCGTCCTCCATCCGGTCCCGGAGCCCGCGCGTCGCAGGACCCGTCGGCGCAGCCGGCGGCGGACCCGGCGTCCGCCAAGGACGCCCGCAGCCGCGCCGCCACCAGCACCGCGGCACGGGCCAGGGGCCGGCCGGCCGGGGTCGCGAGGCGGTAGGCGAGGCCACGGTGCTTGGCCAGCGCCCACAGGCACGCTATCCAAGCCGCGTCCCCGGCGAAAACCTGGCCGCCGTCCCCGACGACCGTGATCTCCGCGAGGGTGGCGTCGTGATCCAGCCCCGGGAACCGCCGCCGGGCCGCCGGCGACCCGGCCGGCACGAACGTCAGCGGGACCAACTGCCGCTGCCGTTCCAGCCACCCGCGCACCGCACGGCACAGCCGGCAGTCGGCGTCGTAGAGCACGGTCAGGCCGCGCACAGGGTGCGCGGCCCGCGGAACGACCGGTCCCATCACAGACCCGTCTCGAGCAGGTAGTCGGTCGGCGGAACCGGCGGAACCCCATGGTCGCGCCGACTGTTGGACCGCAGCTTGTTGAGCACGAAGACGTTCCCCAGATGCATGCCGCCGAGCACCAGCAGCACCACCCCCTCCTTGACCGACAGCCCCTCGAAGACCTGCCGCGCGTTGTCCGCGGTGGCCCCGGTCTTCAGGTACAGGCTGACGAACCCCAGGTTCACCAGGTAGAACCCGACGACCAGCAGATGGTTCACGGCGTCCGCCAACTGCTCGGCCCCCGGGAAGACCTGGGCCAGGAACACCCTGCCGGCCTTGCTGAGCGTCCGGGCCACCCAGACGGTGAGTACGACGCTGATGCACAGGTAGATGACGTACGACCAGACGGTCAGGTCCATCGTTCCCCTCCAAGTTGAACACGTTCAACTTCTGATGACACGAGAACCGTAGCACGGACTTGAACGTGTTCAAGTCCGGGGTCGGGGCTGCGCCGACGGCTGATGGTCTGGGCGAGTGGTGCGGTCTACTGCGACAGTCAAAGGCGACAGTCAAGAACGCCTCCGGCGGCGCCTGGGCCTGCGCGGCGGTGACGTGGCGGGCGTGAGGTCCTCCGGTCGACGAAGCGACGGGGAATCCGGGACAAAGGCGACCACAAGCAACAACCGCCGCCGGACAGCGCCGCCCCCATCCCCGGAGAGAGCGCCGCTCGCCGCGAAGGCGCACCGCCCGACCACCGCGCCCCAGCGAAGCCGTCTTCAACCCGCGCGAGTCGGGTCGCCCCGGGCGTCTCAGCCCGGGGCTCCCACAGAACCGTGCGTAACAGTCTCCCGTTACACGGCTCTTGTCGTTCTGGTCACCAGACAGCCGGGAGCTTGTTGACCCAGGCCCAGTGGGCGAAGAACCTCGGCCGTAGTTTCACGGCCTGCTGCCACTGAGCTTGAGCTTTCTTGCGGCCCTGCAGCCGTTTGTACTTGTTGCGGGACCACCTCATCAGGTAGGCGTTGATGCGGGCCAGGAGGGGATACAGTGCGGAGCGGTAGAACGCCCCGTAATACTGCATCCAGCCTCGCACGACTGGATTGATCAGCCGCGCGAGGTCGTGTTCGGAGGCCAGGGTGCGCCGGTGGAGCCGCCAAGCTCGCACCCGTGCCCCCATCTTCTTCAAGGCGTCTTTGCTGACCGCCGGGTTGAAGCCGGTGAACATGACCCCGTCCTTCAGCCGCACCCCCCGCGCCCGAAAAGTGAACCCCAGGAACGTGAACTCGGTGTGGTCGTACGTTCCACGCCGTGACCCGTCCTTGCAGTAGACAATCCGGGTCTTGTCCGGATGCAACTCCAGTCCGACCTGGGCCATCCGCTCATGCAACGCCGCCAGGACCTGCCGGGCCTGGTGCTCGGTGCGGCAGTGCAGCACCGCATCATCGGCGTAACGTTCGAACCGCACCGCCGGGTACTCCCGGGCCAGCCAGGCATCGAACGCGTAGTGCATGAACAGGTTCGCCAACACCGGGGAGATCGCCGAACCCTGCGGAGTCCCACGATCTCGGTCAACCAACGACCCGCTGGGCAGCACCAGCGGCGCAGCCAGCCACCGCTTCACATACAGCACCACCCACGCAAGGTCACAGTGCACCTGGACCGCTTTGACGATCAGGTCCCACGGCACCGAATCGAAGAATCGCCGGATGTCGATCTCGACCACCCAGTCGAACTCCCAGCACCGCACCCGACAAACCCCGACCGCATCCAGCGCCGAGCGACGCGGCCGATAACCGAAAGAATCCGGATGGAAAATCGGCTCCACCCTGGACTCCAACTCCATCGCCGCCACCGTCTGTGCCACCCGATCAGCCACAGTCGGGACGGAGACGGCACACTGCCACGTCGTCCAGGCAGCATTCGGGATGGCTGACGGTGACCCAACGGTTCCACCCGCTGGTCGGGCGCCGGGTCG
>NZ_JBGCCP010000019.1:0-230086 GCF_041262705.1 Catenulispora sp. MAP12-49
CACGGCCACTTCACCAAAACCGCCCCAGCCACCTACACCATCACATAACCAGCCTTGACAGAGCCCTACCAAACCTTAACTACGCGGCATTGGGCGCCGGCGGTGCAGTCCCTGTTCCTGGGAGATGCGTTGGAAGACGCCAACTACGTCGAGGCCGGCTCATTCGGTCAGAACCGCATCGCGAATATCGTCGCACTCGCGGCAAAGGGCGTCCTGCGCCGCGAAAACTGGCAAGAAGACATGCGCAAGCACGACGCCGTACGGCAGCGCCAGGACGTGAATGCCGCCCGTACCAAGAAGACCGAAGGCGCAGGAGAGGGCTGACAGCGGGGTCATCCATGCTGGCCGGCCGCCGACCGTTCTCTCCGGAGGGGCTGTTTGGGGTTCGGATCACGTGGGTGTGGTGAAGAGTTTCAACCACATCCGAGGCCGTTCTGCAACAGTCCATCCGGATCGCCGACGCCCAAGCGTCGGCCCCAACCGACCACTCCCCCCAGGCACGCGGCTTGGCGATCCTCGAGATCCATAACCACCTGCTCAGCTACCTGAACTTCCACGATGAATCCCACCGGAACGCAGCTCTCGATCTCGCCCGCCGACTCCGCGCGACAGGGCTGGAGCACGATGATCCCGAGACGTTGCTCCACGCGGACATCGCAATGAACCTCATCGAGACTACGGGACCGGCCGGCGCCATCGACAACGGCATCTCCGACGCGCTCCTCGACCGCTGTCGTACGTCGGCGGCGAGCTGCCCGGTCGACCATGAGCTGCATCCGCTAGCAGCGAACATCCTGATTAAAGCGCTCGTCCTGCGCGCGACGACCATCCAGCCCACGGATCCTGACCAGGCCCGAGCACTCGCCACTGAAGCCGTCTCCTGGCTCGACCGTGTGGAGGGGTCACTTCCCCAAGTCATGCTGGACGTAATGCTGCGGCTCACGGACCCGCTCCGCGGCGGTCGCCGAGCTGATCTGGCAGCGGTGGTCGCACAAGCACCTCCGGTCGAAGGACACCTCGGCGAACTGCTTCGATCCATCTCCCTGGGAACCTCGGTCCTGACAGATCCCGAAGGTACCCGCCGAGAACTCCTCGACCCCACCAAACCAGCCTGGTACCGGGCATCGACAGGGTTGGGCATCGCGGGACGCGTCCTCAGCGAACCCTCGGCGGACCCGGCTCTCGGACTCACCTTCGCCGAGGACGCCGCCGAAGCCGTGGCCCAGGTCACCCTCCACGGCAGCGATCCCCACACGACCGGCCACGGGCTCATCACCTTCGACGGCACGCTCCGAGAGATCGTGAGCATAGTCCTCGGCCTCGCCGGTGATGTCCCGGACCTCACGCGACGCGCGGCGGTGCTCCTGGAGCGAGGTCGTGGTCTAATTCTCGCCCGGCTGTTGGACAGCGACGCCGATCTGGAGAACCTGCAGGCGTCACATCCTCTGCTCGCCCGACGTTTCACAGAGATCGCGCAGCAGCTTGGCATCGGTCATAGCGCGCAGGACCGGCTGGCCGATCTTCGATCGTCGCAGGAGCTCGATGACTTGACCGCCGGCATCCGCCGGCTACCGGGCTTCGAGGACTTCCAGCGCGGACCGTCCGCAGAGCAGCTCCAGGCTGCGGCGGAGGACGGCCCGATCGTCATCCTGAACCACGGCGATCCGTTCTGTCACGCCCTGATCCTGCGACCTGCGGGCATCACGGCGCTACTGCTCAAAGTCGATCCCGCGCACCTCACCACCACGGCGAAGCGCTTCCACGCCGCGCTCAACGCCATCAACGCAACCGGCTCGCACCGACCCGCACCGGCCCAGATCGTCGAAGCCGCGCGCGTGATGCGCGAGACGCTTTCCTGGACGTGGCACCGCATCACCGCACCCGCCCTGCACTCCCTCGGCATCACAGATCCGGTTCCCGACGAAACACGAATTCCACGCGTGTGGTGGGTCCCGAGCGGCTCGTTCAACGCTCTGCCCTTGCACGCAGCACAATGCAATCTCCCCGACTGCCCCGAATCCGACTGCGCCAGCGCCCTGGATGCCTGCGTATCCTCTTACGCCCCCAGCGTCCGTGTACTCCGCCACGCGCATCGCGGAACGCAAAGGACAGACCGACAGACCTCCGGAGCCCTCACCCCGGCACTAATCATCGCAGAGGACGATGACCACATCCCCGGTTCCGCCTCCGCCGCCGTCATCGCAGCCGAGCATCTGGGGGCCGCCGACCCGCTCATCGGAACGGACGCGACCCGCGAGCGCGTCCTCGACGCCCTCGCCGCCGCCAAATTGGTCCACTTCAGCTGCCACGCGGTCGCCGACCCGACCAGCCCCTTGGGCAGCCGCATCCACCTACCGAGCGGACAGGAACTGGCCGTCACAGACATCTTCCGCACCCGCTCCGCCTCAGCCCGCCTCGCTTTCCTGTCGGGCTGCGGCACGGCGCAGACCGCGGAGCGACAGGCCGATGAGGCGATCCATCTGGCCAGCGCGTTCCTGGTCGCAGGGTACCCCCAAGCGATCGGCACGCTCTGGGAGATCGAAAGCACGCGCGCCGGAACGGTTGTCCGCGAGTTCTACCACCGCCTGGCCACCACGATGGACACCGCCGAGACCGATGCCGAATCTGCAGCGGTCGCGCTGCACTATGTGGTCCGCGCACTACGCGACGCGCATCCCCACAGGCCGCAGGACTGGGCAGCCTACGTCCATGCCGGCGTTTGACCGGGAGCAGCACAGACTGAGGGTGCCGACAATCACTGCGAGCTGGGATGATGCCATATCATGAGGTTAAGGTTGATCTATCTGGTCGTGACCCGGATGTTCTCGAGTCTGCGGTTGGCCAGGTAAGATTCGGCGGCGAAGAGCGTCGAGATCCTGATGCTGCGGCGTCAGCTTGCTGTCACACAGCGCTCTTACGATCGAACACCCGGTCAGAGGGTACCCCTGGCGGGGCTCCATGCAGATCGGTCCATGCCACACAGGCCGCTGACCTGCGATCTTTCAAGATCATGATGGAGTGGGCGCTGCCGTAGGCCGGTTCATCTGGCCTAGGCGGTCGCAACCCCGTCTGCAGACGCCTGTCCTACGCCAATACTCGGCCTGTGTGACCTGGGACGGGGCATCTGGGAGGATCACGTCCCGTGGCTGTCGGTCTGCTGTATCGGATCTTCGTCAGCGTACTGGGTTGGCTGGTGTTGTTGGCCCGGTCCTCGGCATCGAAGGACGCGGAATTACTTGCGCTCCGGCATGAGGTTGCGGTGCTGCGCCGGACCAATCCGAAGCCGCGGATTGACTGGTCCGATCGGGCAGTCTTGTCCGCGTTGGCCAGGGTCCTGCCGAAGGCGCTGCGGGCACACCGGCTGGTGACCCCCGGCACGCTACTGCGGTGGCATCGCCGGCTGATCGCGAACAAGTGGCGCCAGCCCAAACCGCCAGGTCGTCCACCGATCCCGGCCGATGTGGTGGCGTTGATCGTCCGGCTCGCGAGCGAGAACCCGAGCTGGGGTACGGTGCGGATCCAGGGCGAACTGCGCCGGCTCGGTCACCGCATCGGCGCCTCCACGATCCGACGGATCCTCCGCTCGCGCAGGATCCCGCCTCCGGACCGGTGTAACGACACATGGCGAACGTTCCTGCGCTCCCAAGCAGAGACGATTCTGGCAATCGACTTTCTGCATGTCGACACTGTGATGCTGAAGCGGCTGTATGCGGCGGTCGTCATTGAGGTCGGCAGCCGCCGGGCCCATCTGCTGGGCGTCACCGACCATCCGACCGACGCCTGGGCCACTCAAGTCGCCCGGGAACTCGCCGCCGATCTGGAGCAGGCCGGGCACCGCTTCACCCGGCTGATCCGGGACCGGGATGCAAAGTTCACCGAGTCCTTCGACGCGGTGTTCACCTCGATCGGTGTCGAGTCCTTGCTGACCGCGCCGCAGGCGCCGAGGATGAACGCCTACGCGGAGCGGCTGATCGGCTCGATCCGCCGCGAATGCTGCGACCGTCTCCTCATAGTCGGGCAGCACCACCTACGTCGGATCTTGGGCGAATACCTCGAGCACTACAACTCCGGCCGCTCTCATCAAGGCCACGAAATGGGTCTGCGTGCACCGGACGATCGATCCAACGTGATCCCAATGCCAGTGCCTATCAACGAGATCCGCCGCCGAAAACGACTCGGAGGCTTGATCAACAAGTATCGAACGGCGGCTTAAAACCCCAGGTCACACCCAGTAGCAGGGTTTTGGAGTAGGACAGGTCGGCCGATGCTCTCCGCGCTGGTCGTCACAAAGGAGACCGGTCTGCCCGGCGAAGGATTCGCCAAGCTCGCCAAGCACCTGGGCATCCAGGCCAGCGACGACGAAATGGCCCTCTGGGATACCCAGCTTGCGCGAGTCGTGGAGTTCTGGACTGATGACGATCCGACGGTGGCGCTCGACGCCGCCCTCGAACGCGTGACTCGCGAGTTGGCGTCGATCCGCGCGGCGCTGCACTGATACCGCACCACGACAGCTGTCTAACACTCGCTGGCGAGGCTACCGCAACGCTCATCCGCATCGGCTGGGGGATCTTGCAGCATGGTTAGCGATGCGCCCCACCAGTGCGGGATAGCAGTCTCCGATGCCCACATCGGCGATCACTGGTTCAGCGCCCGATGGGCCACCACGTTGCACAGCCGGAGCTGCGGAAGCTGTAGTCGGACGACAGGATTCTCACGGTGTCGGGACCACCCAACGAGGTCCCGCTCGCAACTACGGCGTCCGGCTGCCCGGAAGCATCCTTGAGTACGACCCATGTACAGGGCGTTCCACTGTGCTCGGGCCCCAGGCTCTGGTAGACGCCGCCGTCAATGTCGGGACCAACCCGGTACTCGTCATTCCCCAAGCCGCCGTTCATGTGGTTAAGGACGGCGACTACGCCCGGGATAGTGGGTGCTGCCGTGGAAGACAGCGCCGACGAGTGGGAGATCGTAGAATCGGCAGAAGGGGACGTCGAGCTGGGCCGCAGAAGATAGGTGCCAAGGGCTGCAGTGGTGGCGGCCACGATAACCGCAATTACGAACCACAACAACGCGATCTTACGCATCAACATGTTGGGATCCTCTACGGCGACCGCGTCAGTAGCTGCGTTTGGAACAAGGCGCTTGAGCCTATACCTGATCGAGCATGCAACAAAGCCGGGTCTCTTTGCCAGGTCAACAAGTCGAGCCTCCAGAACGCTGGCAGACGGCGACTACGTTGGTGCGCGGCTGAGCAAGCTGCTCGCGCGACGCCTGATTCTCCAACGTGAGAACGTGAACGGCCCGAATCGGCGCGGCGAGGTCGGCTTCGAGCTGCTTGAGCTTTTCGTTCTTGTTCGCGGTTGTCTTCTTCAGCTTGGTGATCTCGGCGCGGAGCCGGACCTCGATGTCCGGCGTCGCGCCGAGTTGCTTGGCGCGGGCGTCTTGACGCTGCTGCCCCGAAGCCGCTCCGAGTCGCCGCATGCATAACCACGACGGGCCCGAGCCCGCGACGGGCTTGGCAGCCGAGGACGCGATTGAGCTCGCCGAGCTACTGGACTTCCAAACGCACCTGGCTCGGTAGCCCGGACAACAGCACCCTGGCCGCGTCGCTGGCGAGATTCGTCAACACCGACGGCTTCGACATCGCTGATCTACGGACTGATCTCGCACGGTTCGTATTCCTACTCTGCGGCAGCGCCGACAAGGACTTCGGAAACCTACCGGATTGAGGGGACGCCTCCACGGAGCTGGCCATCGCGTTTCCCGGGCGCACGGTTCACAGCCAGCGGTCGGCAACCAGTCGGCCTGGCCTCCAGCACGATCAGAAACCAGAACCCGGGCCGGCTCGCGGTCAGGTTCACCAAGTGCTATGCCACCTCGTCCACCAGTCTGGATCCTCTTCTTTGTTGCCTTGGCAGGGCCGGTCGAGTGGGTCATCGCTGTATCGATGCCGCCACGGGCACGGCATGTCAATCCTCACCGGCGGCGGGATGGGTCCTCCCCACGCGCGGTCAGTCAACCGGCCGCTGACTCGCTCAGCGACGGTGAGCGGATCGACCGCCTCGATCGGGCATGCCATGCGATAGGCGCCATCGGGCCTGCTGCTGCGGTCGCGCGAAGTGACATAGAAGGCTCTGCGCCGGAACCGTTGGGGTCCCGTCGGGCTGGTGGAGGGAGCCCCGCGCACAAGCTCGGCATAGCCCACCAGACGTATCTCGCGACTCCTCGACATTCCGAACAGGTCGGCGGGATGGCCCTTCCGGTGCGCCGAGTCGTATAGCCTCTGACGGACGTATTCGTGTTTCTCCGGAGGTTCCAGCCACATAATCTGGGACTCGTGACGCAGCTCTTCGGAATCGAGGTCGCGGGGGTTGCGGAAAATAGCAGGTGGACAACACAGGGTGCTCGGCGGCGAACCGTTGTTGAACCGCTGGACCGTGATCCAGTCTCCGTGCGCCTCGGCCAGGGTGACTATCCCGTCCCACAGTGCAACTAGACTTCCCGCCTGGTCCAGGGAGACGGTCTCCGTGGCCCCGCCCACCGTCGACTTCCAGCGCTCGTAGTCAGCGTCACCGGCGAGAACTGGTTCCAGACCCCTGTTGCGCCAGGAGGTGAGTACCGCGTCTTCGAGCGCCTCGGCCTGATCACGGGTGCCGAATAGAACCTGGCCAGCTGCAATGAAGCCATAGTCCTGATGGTCCTCAACACGACCGGTGTCGATGTCACCAATGCCGACCTTAGCTAAACCCCACTTCTCTTGCCAGATCAGATAGACCAGCGACCTCACGGTCCGGACATCGACCACAATACCCCCCTCGGGCTCTTGGTCTTCTCAGACTTCACCATGACACCGACATGAATCCGTAGTCGATGATGGAAAGTCTCTGACACAACGCTTGAACGAAGGCGATCACGGCGTGCGCATCGCACCCACGCACGACGAGGTCAGAGCCGAAGCGCTCGATGTCTTGCGTGAGGCGCCACAGCTCGACAAGCTCGCCTTGCTCGTGCATGCGGGGGATCCCTTCCGCTCCGAGTTCCCCAGTGAGCGGCAGTGTGCGAACACCTCGGTTGAGCACGAAGTCTGACGGGGCTAGAGTCCGAGCACACAATCGCGGTCGCCATGTCGCTGCTGATCACCTGCTCTCCATCCCCCACGTTGATCCCGGACCCGAAGACCCGACTGAACCGTGCGACAGAACCAGCCCTGGAACAGTCGAAAATCCATCCAAGAGTTGACTTGATAGTGCCTCGGCGAGTTCTCGGTCAAGTCTTCGAAAGCCACACCCTTAGTGACGCGCGCCGTAACCAGCAGAATTCTGACCCAGGGCGCAGTCGTCAACTCTGCATACCGCGCCAGTCCTGAATTGGCCTGCTGCCCACCGTGGTCGGTGAAATCACAGGACGTTGTCAGTCCGACCTATCACCATTGCCGGATGAGCGACGAAATGGCGGTGCAGGTGGCCGACGCCTTGGAGGACGTCCGACGGGTTCTGCAGGATCCGGCGCCAGCGGTCACCGACCAGCACCTCGTCTCACGCGTTCTGCTCAAGCGATTCGCCGCGCACGGCGGACTGGATGCCAGGAACGTCGTCCCCTTCGACCTGGCGCGCCCCGAGGCCAAGTCGGTTCTCGGATTCGGCGATGGCAATTCGGCGCACCGGTGACCCCTCGCCTTAGTCAGCCGGGCACATACACTGTTCGACATGCCCCGGAAGCCGCTCGGCCGCCTGGATACTGACAAACTCGGTCTTGATCGCTTTGCTGCCCTGGTGCCGGGTGAGCTTGCAGGCGTGTCCGGGCGGGTCTTCTACTCCGGTCGCGACGCGTTCTCCTCGATGTCCCCGCTGTACTTACTCGGCCTCAACCCCGGCGGTGACCCGGACGCCTATCGGACCGAAACGATAGGCAGGCACCCGGCCGAGGTCGCCTCACACCCTGGCAACTGGTCGGCCTACCGCGACGAGGCCTGGTGCGGTGGCGAGCCCGGCACGTGGGGTCTCCAGCCGCGGGTGCTACATCTGTTGCGACGGCTTTCGCTGGATCCAGGAGAAGTCGCATCCAGCAACCTCGTGTTCGCGCGCAGCCAGCAGGAGGCGTCGCTGACGCGCCGACAGCTGCTCCAATACGCCGACGCGTGCTGGCCGTTCCACCAGGCCGTGATCGAATCTCTACAGGTGCGGGCCGTCGTCTGCTTCGGGCAGACGGCCGGCTCCTATGTCCGCCGCCGCCTACACGCAGACCGACAGTGCGGCGAATTCGTGGAGACCAACAATCGGGGCTGGACCAGCCGCGCGCACGCCGGCGAGGGCGGAGTCAACGTCGTGACCGTCACCCACCCATCGCGCACTGACTGGTGCAACCCGGCGGCCGACATATCCGACCTTGTCTCCAACTCGCTCAGCTAGTGGGTATCTGAGAAGTTGTCAGGCAGGCGCGGCGGGCCGCGCGTCCTAGCAGGAGCGTGCTCATCACGAGGTAGATGACGATCTCGGAGGCAGCGGCGCGGACTGTTTAGCCTCAGGCCAGGCGACGGCAGCGGCCCTGCGAAGCCAGACTTCTCTCGACAACCCAGCGGCAGGGCAGCGGGATGAACGCCGGCCCGCGTTCCGGAGGCGGCGTTCCCACACGAGCCCAGGCCCGGAAGGACGCGCCGCTGTAACCTTGATCGGCCCAGATGCGATTCAGCCGCAGAAGCCGCCATACGCTTTGACCCTGGCCAGCAGCATCATGGCCCCGTCCCGGTCTCCGCTGTACGCCAGACTGACGCACGCCTTGAGCACGGTGCCGGTCGTGTCTACCGGAACGTGGCGCTTCACCCCGGACACCTTGTTCGAACGACACCTCGTCGCCATCGGCCCGGTCACGTCTACGGCACTGTTCCAGTCGACGCGCGCGACGGGCTGAACGCCATGTGCCGCGACCTGACAGCCGAATAGGCCACCGAGGCGGAGCTCGCTCAACGGTCCTGACGCTCGCGCCAGGCTGTCGTTGCGTGCGGGGGCCCGCCGCACCGTCGGCTCCGTGGCCGACTCCTACGACAACTCCCTGGCCGAGGCCGTCAACGCCACCCTCAAGAAAGAGCTGATCCACCGGAAGAGCTGGAGAACTCGTACCGAGGTCGAGCCCGCGACGTCGGCCTAGACCATCTCCCCAGCTGACACGTTCAGCACACACAGCCCCAACCAGCGGACTTCGCGCGATCCTCTCTTAATCCGCGGGTTCGGGGTTCCAGTCCCTGGCAACGCTCGCCACCAGCCGATCGCCGAACGGTGACTGAGGTTGTGCTGTTTCCATATAGGGCTGATCCGAACTTGGAAGCCTCCAGCCGCTGCAGTCAGTCTGGGAAAACTTCGCCTATGGCCCGGAAATCCGCCTGGACCAGTGGTGGTGGCGAACCGCGCCGCACGACCGGTGCTGAGTAGGTACGGGATCGCAGAGCACGCAGTCTTACAACACTCGGAGACGCCGGACCGGCCGGCGGCACAAGCCGCTGCGGCTCGACCCGCAGAAGCGCGCGCGAACTATGCCTGGCTTGGCAGGGCCAGTTATACGAGTCCGTCCCCGGACCGTACCCGGACGCTTCTGCCAAGACGGTAGAGACCGTGTGGCACGGATTGCCACGCCACAGGGTTGTCCGGCAGCACGCGACGCACTCAGGCACTGCCCGTGACCTGGCAATACCGTTTCCCAGGCCTTCAAATCGACCCGCCTGGCCGGACGACACAAAGCGACATCCACCGCCATGAAAATCGAACCCGCAACCAAGATCAGGTACGGAGTCGGTACGGCCGTACCCGGACCGTACCCGGACACTTCTGCATTTCCCGAAACTCGAGCCCGCGACTCGAACACCCGCACCAAGAGTCGCGACGACTCGACTCGGGGAAAACAAAAACCCCAGCTCAGCTTCGGTGAACAAGAGTTTGAACGAGTGCCCCCGGCAGGATTCGAACCTGCGACCATCGGATTAGAAGTCGGGGACGATTCGTGTCGCGAGGTGTCAGACGATGCCGAATGACACCGTTTATGCAGGTCAGCCTATCAAAGGCTGTCAGTGGGTACCAGGTCTGATGCGCCGATGGTCGCGAGTACGTGACCAACGCGCGACCAACGCGACCAGACTCCCCCACTGGCGGAAGGCGATCGTCCCGGTTCGCTTCCATGCGGAGGTAGCACCGTGAGCCTCACTCGGATTGGGCGGTGGTTTACCCGCGCTGCGCTTGCCCACTACGACAGGCGCGCGCTACCGCGCCAATCCCTCAATGGCTGGCGCGGAGTGTGGCAGTGCATCGACATGGCGTTGTGGTTCATGCGGTGGGCGGCGGCCGGAATGGCGGTTGCTGCCGCCGTATTGGCGCTCGCGTACAAACCCGAGTCGGCGCTTCTCCACCAGGTCCGCGGGGGCTCAATCCTCGTCCTTCGGAGCGCGCGCGGGCCTGCCGCCGCCAGCGCCTTGGCCAGGTCGCCCCGCGCCCCATGCCTTGATCTCATCTCGGCGGCTCGCAGCCCATACGGGCGACCGGCCGAAGAGGCGATCCTCGGTCGGGAACGGATGATCGGCGTAGCGGCGCCCCGGTTTGGAGTGGGCCCGGTAGAAGCTGATCGTCTCTGTCTTGACGCCGAGGAGTTCCGCGAGGTCGGCGAGGGTCAGGTAATCGTCGGCCATGTCCGTGTCCTTGGTCTGTAGGTGGTCGCGCTGATCGTCGCATTCTCCGATCCGGGTTGCAAGTCTCTCATTGACAAAGTTTCTGACCAGGCGTAGCGTCTTCCTTGTCAAGGAAACATTGGCAAGGGAGGCAGCCGAAATGACCACCACCGCCCGCACCGGGACCCGCCACATCGTTACGGTCACGGCCGCTCTGGTCGATTCGGTCCTCGCCGGTCTCGCCGGAGAGTTCGACGACTGCGCGATATGCGGCCACGCCTCGGCCGACCTGTACGACCGCCTCACCGAGGACGGCGACCAGGTCCGGGCCTGCGAGACCTGCGTCGACCGCTACCACCTCGGCCACGTCGCCGAATAGCCAGTCCTACAACAGGGCGGCCCCGCTCGGTGCGCCAACACCGATACGGGGCCTAGATCACCAACCCTCCACAGAAGGGCAAGGATCCTGTGAACACCCTAATGAACCGCCCCGCTCCCGCGCTGAACCGCCTGCGCAAGGGCACCATCACCGCCCGCCGCGTCCTGCGTGGCCTGCTCGCCCCGGCCGCGCGGCCCGTGGTCGTCGCCCCGCAGACCGCCCCGGACCCGGCCGGCCTGTACACCGCCGACGAGCTGCCGCCGCTGGCGGACATCGAGGCCGCGGCCGAGAAGTTCGTGACCGCCTCGGAGCAGGCCCGCACGGCCGACCGCGTGAAGCGCGCCAGTCGGAAGATCCTGGACCGGCTGCCCGCCGGCCGCTACGGCTTGTTCCAGGTCGAGCGCGTTGAGAACGCCCGTGAGGTTGCCGACCTGGAGGCGATCCGCGCCATCTTCGTCGCCAACGGCCTCGGTGAGGTGCCGATGAAGCGCACCGCGCCGTCGCTGAAGGTCGCATTCGCGCCCGAGCTGGCCGAGGTGACCCTGTGACCACCGCGATAGCGAACGCCGCCCGCAGCTGCCCGGCATGGTGCGCGACCCACGTCGACGAGACCGACGTGTGCCTCAGCGCGAACGTCACTGTCGACGCCACCGACGCCGACGGCTGGCAGCCCTGGATGGCCAAGGCGCTGTCCGTCATGCTCGGCGCCGCGCCCGACGAGGGCGTGAGCATCAGCCTGGCGGTCAACCACACCGGGCCCTACGACGTGCCGGTGACGGTCGCCCGGCAGTACGCCCTGGCGATACTCGCGCAGTGTGAGCGCGCCGGCGTTCCCCTCGTCCCCGGTCCGCGCGCCAGCACCGAAGGCGGTGCGAAGTGACCGCCCGCGCCTACCCGCTGCCCCGGCCCGAGTCCGACGGCGACCCGCGCTTCAGCTTCGGGCTGATGTACGACGTCGGCAAGGTGCTGGAGGCGCACGGCTTCCCGCCGGTCCGCAACGGCTCGGACCACGTTGACCTGATGACGGCGCTGTTCGGCTTCGTTTACGCCTCCGAGGCGCGGCCGGTGCCGGCTGAGGACGACTCGCCGCTGACGTTCGCCGAGTACCGGGACGCGATCCCGTACTGGCGGGGTCGCGTGAAGAGTGCCGAGTCCGCCGGCGACCTGGCGGCGGCCGAGCGGTCCCGTCGCTGCCTGAAGCTGCTGCAGGAGCGCGTGAAGCGCGCCGAGGCGACGGCGCAGCGCGGCGAGTGGCACGTGGACATCTCCGATGAGGCGCTGGCCGAGCTGGCGTCGCACGCCGGGGCGGGGGTGGCCAAGTGAGCGCCGCTGTCCTGACCCGTCCCGTCCCGGTCATCGTCCGCGGCTGCGACGTGTGCTTCGGAACCGGCCGGATCTTCGCAAAGCCCGGTGTCCTCGTGCCGTGCCCGAACGGCTGCCCGTCCGGGTTCTCGATGGCCGGTGGCTGCCTGTCCTGCGGGTGCGCGCCGTCCGCCTGCTCGTCGGGGTGCGGCTGTGACTGCGGCTGCTGCCCGGAGCCGTACCGACTGCCCGCATAGCGGCCCTGAGCCGCTCTGGCGGTCCGTCCGCGCCATCACGGCGGGCGGGCCGTCACGGGGGCTCACGGACTGCTACGCGGCATCCCCGGCCGCACCCGAACCCTGCGAAGGACAACCTCATGCGCTCCAACCTGATTGCCCGCGCGGGCTTGGCCTCGGCGCCGATGACCGCGTTCGCGCCGCTCGCCGGCGCCGCCCTCACCGGCCACGGCGTGCCGTGGCTGCTGCTGCCCGTCGGCTCGATGGTCGCGTTCGTCGGCGGCACCTGCGCCGAGCGCCGCACCGCCTCCGCCCGCCGCCGCGGCTTCATCGTCGCCGACCCGGCCCCGGATGCCGACGGCGTCGTGTGCGCCACCGCCCCGCGTGACCTGGTCGGCGTCGAGTTCACCTGGGTCGACGAGGCCGCGTGATGGACACGCCCGCCCTGCCGCCGCGGCCCGGTATCGGCCTGGCCGCCGCCGGGCTGCTGGAGGTGGGTCTGGCGTCGCTGGAGGCCGGCCACCTGCCCGCCGCGATCGGCTCACTCGCAGCGATCGATGACGAGGCCTGGTCGGCGATCATGCGCCGATTCCCGAACCTTCCCGCCTTGATCGAAAAATGGAGTGACCCCAGATGACCAGCAACGACAACCCGCGAGACGCGGTAAACAGCCCGCCGTCCCCCATCGCCGTGTCCCCGCTCATCGTCCTCGGCGCGTTCGCCGCCCTCCTCGCCGACCTGGTCGCCGAGGCCGAGGCACAGGAGTGCCGGCTGGACGCGAACAAGTTCAAGTTCATCGCCAAGTTCACGGCGATGACCATCGACACGCGCGGTGTCGAGGACGCTGCCCGGTTCGCGGCCCGGATCGGCGGCCTGGACGTCGTCGACGACCCGCAGGCGGTGACCTTGTGACCACCACCACCTTCACACACTGGGCCGCCGCGAACGCGCCCTGGTCCTACATCGGCGCCAGCGTCACGGCGATGCTGGGCTTGGCCTTGCTGCTGGTCACGGCGCTGATGGGGCGCAACGCCATCCGGGCCACCGGCCGCGAACGGCGTATTTCGGCCCTGATCAACGTCGCTGGCTTGCTGGCCACCTCCGTGCAGGCCACCGGCATGTGGAAGTTCTTCAGCCACACGATGGGCCTGCCGGTCGGGTTCCGGGTCGTGCTCTTCGCGTTCATGGAGATCGCGCTGCTGGCCTGCGCCCTGCGGGCCCGGGACAACGTCGAGAAGGGCAACGACGCCGGCATCGACTGGTTCCTCGTGGTGGCGCTGGCGCTGGCCTCCGGCGTCATGTCCTCCACGGACGCCGCCTCGGCGCAAGAAGTGCTGATGCGCGTCCTGGTGTCGCTCGTGGTGGCGCTGCTGTGGACGCGGGACCTGATGGCGGCGAAGAAGAAGGCGCGTGCTGCAGGTGGCCGGCGTTCCGGCCCGGTGCGCTGGCGCATCACCCCGGAGCGCATCTTCGTGGCGCTGCGCCTGGCGGACGCCGTCGACACGACCGTCCAGGGTGTTGAGGCCGGCCGCCGCGTCTCGCGGTACCTGCGGGCGACCGACCGTGCCGCGCGGTCCTGGCGGCGTCCGTGGTTGCCGGACGCACGCGCCGACCGGGCGCGGATGCGGCTGACCACCCATGCCCTCATGCACGGCGACCCGTCGGCGGTCCATGAGCAACTGGCAGATTCGGCGTTCAACGACGCGCTGAAGCGACTCGGAATCGGCGCAACGCAGACGCCCCAGAACCGGCCCGTTCTCAACGTCCTGTCGCCGTTCACTCGGCCGTTCCCCCCGCAGGCCAGCCCGTTCAGTGCGCCCGTTAACACCCTGCCTTCACCGCAGCCCGCGGACCCGGTCCAGCAGGCGCGTGAACTCCAGCGGCAAGGCCTGTCCTATCAGCAGATCGGTGACCGGCTCGGCAGATCGAAGACGTGGGCCTTCAACGCGGTCAACGGCCAGGCGCCGGCGTCGGTGAACGGCCACGGCGGCTGATTCCCGGTGCTGCTCGGCCGGCTGGAGCGCGGCCGGCCGGGCGGCACGGGGGCGTCAGACGGCGTCCGCCCACTACTAGCCAGAAAGGGCCCTGACATGGCCAAGAACCAGCACGACGAAGCCGCACACAAGGCCTACCGCGAAGCCGGCAACGCCGGCCCGTGGAACTGGGACGCCAACGCCCCCGCCGACGAGTCGAACACCCCGCGCGAGCAGCTGGAGATCCTGGCCAGGCTGCGCGACCTGCCCGACTGGGACTCGTACAAGACCAGCTGACCGACCTGCCGCCGTCGGCGTCCTGGACCCAGGTGCCGACGGTTTGGGCGCTAGCAGCGAAGGAAACCGCAATGCTCGAACACACGATCAACGGCCACACCAGGGCCGAGGAAATCCCGCTCCAGGTCAAACCCCTCGGCTTCGACCCCTACACGCCGCCGGCGAGTTCGGACGTCGCGCCGGACACCGTTCCGGAGCAGGACCCGCAGCCGGCACCCGAACCCGACGTCGGCGACGAGCCGCAGGATCAGGCGCCCGACGAGTCGCGCCGGTACTTCCACCGCGTCCGTACCGTCGCCACGCACAAGCACACCCGCACCGCCGTCCGGCACGCCGCCTACGTTGCGCAGGGCGTAGCCATCACCGCACGTCAGCGGCGTGATACCCGCTCGACCGCGCGGCACGAGCGGATGATGCGGGTCGCCGAATCGCAGGGCGACCACGCCACCGCGCTGTTGTGGGAGGAGAGAAAGCACCGGCACCTCGCGGACAAGCACGCCCGGCGCATGCAGCTGCTCCACGCACCGGTGCACGCCGCGAAGTCCGGCGCCTACGGCACCGCGACCGCGGCCGGGCTGCTGCTGGTCATCGGCGTGTGCCTCGCCGCCGCCGAACACGACCCGCACCAGGTCGCTACGCCGTTCATCGACGCCGCCGACGTGGTGAAGTTCATCATCACGGCGGTGTCGATTCTGTGGCCGCCGGCGGTCCTGGCCGGCATGTTCGCCGGCGTCGCCGCGCTGTGGCAGACCGGCCGCAAGCGGGCTGACATGCCGGGATGGCTCGTGACTTCCGTCGAGGGTGACGACCTCGTTATCGACGAGCGCACCATCACCCTCGCGATCAAGGCTCTGCGGATCCAGGGCGTGACGGAGTACATCAAGAAGGGCATGCCGTTGCAGTACCTGGTCCCCGCGCGGGAGGACGGACGCGGCACCTACGCCTCGCTGCGACTGCCCCACGGTGTCAGCGCCGAGAAGGTCGCGAAGCGGCGCACCGACCTGGCCACTGGCCTGCACCGGGCGGCCAAGGAAGTGTTCCCGACCGTCGGCGCCGAGGCCGGGATCCTGAACTTGTGGATCGCGGACAAGGGCCGCCTCGAGGAGGGCGCCGGGCCGTACCCGCTGCTCACCGAAGGCAAGGCGGACTTCTTCAAGGGCTTCCCGCTGGGGCGGACCCTGCGCGGAGACCTGATCAGCGCGCCGGTCAACGGCCGGAACACGATCGTCGGCGGCATGCCCGGTCAGGGCAAGTCCTCGGCGGCGCGCGCCCTGATGGCCGGCGCCGCCCTGGACCCGTCGTGTGAGCTGCGAATCTGGGTTCCGGACGCGAACTTCGACTTCGAGGGGTTCAAGGCCCGCTGTTCCCGGTACGTGATGGGCGCCGAGGACGAGCTGATCGAGCTGATCCGCGAGGACTGCGAGCTGCTTCACGAGGAGATTCAGGCCCGCGGCCGGCTGCTGATCGAGTACGAGGAGCCGGAGGTCACGCGCAAGCTCGCCAACGCCGAACCGCGGCTTCGGCCGCTGATGACGCTGCTGGAGGAAGCGCACATCGCGTTCAACCATGCGAAGCACGGCAAAGACATCGCAGCCCTGACCATTGAGAACGTGCGCCTCGGGCGTAAGCGCGCGGTCCACCAGATCGTATCGACGCAGGCCCCGACGAAGGACTCGATTCCGCGGGACGTCACCCGCAACTGCTCCAACGGCCTCGCTTTCGCTGTCGGCGACCACGTCGCGAACGATGCGCTGCTCGGCCAGGGCGCATACCGGGGCGGGCATCGCGCTACCGAGCTGCTGCCGGGCGTGGACCGGGGCGTGTGCCTGGCCAAGGGCATCACCGGCGAGCGGTCGGACCTGATCCAGGTTCATTTCATCTCGATCACGCGGGACCTGGACCAGATCACGCCGCTGATGACGCGGGCTGTCGAGGCCGCGAACGCGAAGGTGTTGGAGGCGCCGGAGCGGCTGGAGAAGCGGGACCTGCTTGCCGATCTCGACGAAGTCCTCGGCGCCGAGGCCACGCGGATCGCGGACGTGCCGCACCTGCTGCGGCGGTTTGCGCCGACGTGGCCGGCCTACACGAAGCTGACCGGCACGGCGCTGGTAAAGCTGCTCGCCGGGCACGGGATCAAGGTTCCGTCGACGGGCAACACGTGGCCACTTGACCCCGCCACGGTCCGCCGCGCACTCGCCGAACGGTCCGAAAACGACAAGTGATCACGGGTTAGGTTCGGCGATCGGAGTTAGATCCCTAACCTCACCCGGTCAAGATCTTTACATATGCGCTGGTCAGGGCGGATGAGCCCAGTTAACCCGCCGGCGCGAGTGAGATCGGCAGTCCGCGAGACCCCGGAAACCCGGTTTCGCGGACGTCGGCCGCTTCACCTCACCTGCCTGCACCCGCCAGTTTCAGCCACAAGGAGATCACCACCATGACCGACACGCACCCCGCCCGCTGCCTGTACGAGTGCCCCGATCACCACGGCGCCGGGCCGAAAGCCCACACCATCGACTGCGTCCTGCCGTCGCCGATGGCCGCCGGCACCTACGTCTGCGACAACTGCCGCGCCGACATCGCCCGGCAGGAGATCGCCGCGGACCCGTACTACAGCGGCGACAACTACGCGCTGTTCGGCGACGACGAATGAGCACGGCCGCCATCCTCGCCGCCGGCGCCGCGGCGACCCTCGGCCTCGCCGCCTTGCCGCTCGCCGTGGCTGCCGTCGCCTCGCCGGTCAACCGTGCCCGTGACGCGCGCCGCCAGGTCGCCGACGACACCGAAGCCGGCCGGGAGACGTCCGTCCTGGTGGCGCAGATCCGCGACGGCGTCGGGACTGCCGCACTCGTCGACGACGACCCGGGCAAGCTTGCCTCGGCCGCGCACGCCGCAGCGGCTGGCCTGGCCGCCTGGCTCGCCGCCGAAGGGCACCCGGAGGACGTGCCGTTCATGCGGCGCGTACTCGACGAGCTCGGCCCGATCCTGGCCGCCGAACACGCTGAGGTGCCGGCACCCTCGACCGCCCCGCCGCTGTCGGCCGCCGTAGCGCTGCAGGTGCTGCTTCACCGGCTCCACGGCGCCTACGACGGCCCGCAACGGGTCCGGGTGGCCATCGCCGCGGGCAGCACCGCCGAGGCTGTCAGGGCACTGCCGGGCGGTGCCGCCGTGGACTTCAACCCGCTCGGCGAGCACAACCCGGTACCGATCCGCAGAGCACAGGCCGTGTGGATCTCCGCCGCTCGCGAGGTTGGCATGGGCGGGTGGGAACGCGCCGTCCACCACTGACGTCTCGACCGCACGTTCAAGGCCCGGACCGTCTTGGTCCGGGCGTTTGTCATGGGTCACGAAGAGTGGGTTCCACGGGCCCGCGAACAGCGCTGACACGGCCGTCACGGCACCGCGGACGCCCCGGCCGCGGACCCATCACGGTGAGGCTGAAGTACCGCTTCCCCGGCGACCTGATGGCTACGACTTACGCGCGGGAGCTGGCCAACCCCGATTCGGAATCCGAGCCGGAGCCTTGTCTTCCTCGAGTGCCCAGTGCTGACCGGTAAGGTCGGTGAACTCCGCATACCAGTTGGGCTTCGGCAACTTAGCGGTAGCAGGCGGCAAGCCCTCCGCAGTTGACACCGCAAACGGACGGATGTCTTCAAGGGCAACTATGGATTCTCCCGCCTTCAGCAATGCGGCTTTTGCTTGTTCGTCCCCTAGGAGCGTCGCAGCATTCCAAGAAAACTGCCCCTGCGCCTGGCAAAAGATACGAACATTCGACAGAGGCTGCCCACTGCCGTTGGAAAGAACGCAGAGGTAAGCCCTCCAACCCGTCCAACCCGGCCGTCGTAACCCCCCGGAAATGAGCTTCACCGCTTTTAGACTTTTGGCAGACTCTGCGGCGCGCAACAACTCGGTCAGGTCTTCCTGCCGCTTGTCGACCTTCTGTAGCTGCGCCCACGCACTCCAGCCAGCCCATGTCGCCGCAACCACAAGGGCCCATGTCGCCACGTCCCCGAAGGCTGGCCGCCACCGGTGAGACTGTTCAGACAGGTGAGCGATCAGGCCGCCGCCGACAACTCCAGCCGCGACCAGCAAGCCCGGACAGAGGAACTTGCGCCATGCCGCCTTTGCGGGCGTCACGGGTTGTTCTGGGGTCACCGTGACAAGGTAATCGGCCTTGTCCCCTCAACCATGAATCCTAAGTCCGACACGCTTCACAATCATGAATCGCGCCCGCTACGAAGTCTGGATTAGACCGATTCGAGGTCCGCATAATGTGTGTTATGCGGACCATCTGATCTTGGGATCGGACTACGAACGCAATGTATTGTTGAGTGCGTCCAGCGCGAGCGACCACGGGAACGGCTTCCGGGGCCCGCCGATCACATGCGGGAAGTGGTCGTCGGCATCGCCGAGCAGCACCCGCACCCCGTCCGCGCGGAGCTGGTCAACGGAGCGCGAGAACGCCGAGTGCGCGGCCTGCGCCGAGTTCAGATACGGCAGCGCCACCAGCGGCAGCCGCTTCCCTATCCCCTCGGTGATCAGACCGAGCGCCAGCGTGTCAGCATGCCCGGACGCCCACTTGTTGATCGTGTTGAATGACGCCGGCGCAACGAGAACCGCATCCGGCGGCGGCAGCACATCGGGCTGCCCGGGGAGCTTGTACCGCATCCGCACCGGGTGGCCGGTCAAAGCCGCCAAGTCTTCAAGCTCGGACTCCAGCCACAGACCCGCCGTCGGCGTCAGGATCAGGCACACGTCCCAGCCGCGCCCCTGCGCCTGTTTGATCGGGTCGGCGATCTCCAGAACTGCCGGGGTGGCGCAGCCGACGAGATAGAGCACCGGCTTCACGGACGAGGTCTCATCATCTTGGGTCACTCTGCTACCCCAGCGCGTACCGCCAGCGCGTGCAACCCGCGACCATCAGCCGGCTGCCGGCCGTCGAGCAGCGCGGAGATCACCGTCCGGGACAGCGCCCAGGTACGGATGTTCTGGGGGTCGTCACGCTCGGCCTGCAGCAGCAGGCGCAACGCGGTGTCGGGGCGCCCCGCCCTCTGCGCGGACCGTGCGGTGTCAACAAGGTGGTGGACCCGGCGTTCCCGCGACAGCCCCGCAAAGGCGGTGGGGCTGATCCTGGTGACAGTGTCGAGGGCTTGTTCGTAGCGTCCGAGATCGCCGAGGATCGACGCCTCATAGATCAGAACATTGGTGATGTTGAACCCTGTCAGCCGGTGGTTCGCATCCGGCGCGACCTGTCCCGCAGCCCGGCGCCCTTCCTCAATCATCACCGCGGCGGCGTCGGCGTCCGGCAGGCCGGCGGCAGCGTAGGCGCCCTTCAGGTACAGCATCCCGAGAGCGGAGATCCCCTCGGCGCCGAGGCCCGCCAGCTCGGTTCCGAACCCGTCTATGACCCGGTGTGCGATGTCCAGACCCACCTCGGGCCGACCGGCCGCGGTGGCGGCGTAGATGGCGCTCTGGGCCGACAAGGCAATTTCGATCGGGTCGCCTACGGCCTCGGCCCGGGACACGGCCTCGTCGCCGGCAGCCCAGCCGCCGGGGGCGTCCCCGAGTTTCGTCAGCGTGATGGCGGCGAGGTGGCAGACGTCGGCGAGCTGGCCTAGCTCCCGCGGCTCGCCGGCCCCGCCTTCAGCGGCGCGTGCCGCGTCGATGAGGCGCGGAAGCAGTGCAACGACGTCCTGCCAGCGTCCGGCCTGAAAAGCGAAGTGTCCATAGGCCGCCTGCTGGGCGATGTTCATACCGCCGGGGTCGCTTAGCGGAGTCGGGGCGAGTAATGCGGCGCGGACGTCGTCGATGGGGGAAACCGGCTCCTGCCCACTGTCGCCCATGAGGGTGGATAGCGGCACCGACAGCGCCGCGGCGAGGTCTTTCAACAGGCTGAGGCGCGGGTCGACTTGCAGGCGTCCGCCCTCGAACGTTTTGACCCAGATCAGGCTTTTGGACAGGAGGTCGGCGAGCTGCTGCTGGGTCAGGCCTCGCGCCGTTCGCAGCGTCTTGACCCGCAGGCCGATATCCAAGTCGTCCATCGCTACTCCTGCTGGCCGATGCCGCACGGTGACGGTATATGGACCGTATACCTACTGAGCGTGAGTGCAGCAGTAGCGTCCGATTCGCCAGGTCAGACAACTGCGAAGGGACTTCCGGTGGATCAACTCGAACTATGGGCGGTGCGCGGCCGGGTCGCTACGGCGGTCACGCGCGTGCGTGAGGCTCTGGCCCGGCTGGCGGTGGACAGCAAGGAACTCACGGACGCCATGGCCGAGGCCGAGCAGTTCGGGCTCTGCGACGTAATGCCAACCCCGGCCGGTGCCAATGCGATGCGGGGGCCGGCGAGATGACGTCGAACCCGAACGGGCGCGACCTGGCCCGCGACATCCGGAGCGACACCATCGGCGAGGTGATGGCCACACCGGGGCAGGCCGGTATCAGTACGTTTTGGCTGCGGCCGGTCGGCGGCGGCTACGAATGGCAGGTGCCGCCCCGATACGTCCAGATCATCAAGCGTGCCGAGGCGGCAGCATGACCGCCCGCACCAAACACGTCGGTGACCTCACGGTCTACGCCGGCAGTCTTGCCGAACTGGCCGCCGTCGCCGACGAATACGCCACTGGCAGGCGACCGATGCCGCGCGGACTGAACGCCGGGCACCTGGAGCACGTTGCCGAGCAACTGCGCGCCGGCCTGCGCGTGCACGACCTCGGCCCGCTGCGGTTCTACGCCGACGCAGCCGACGGCGCCCCGTTCCGCGCGCCCTACGCACCACCGGCAGCCGACGCGTAAGGCACATCGAAGTCGGCATGGGTACGGATTCACCCCCGACTCGAAGTCCGTAGCGACAGTCAGGCCAGCACGCAACGGGAACGGTAACCAGAAGCCCCCGCCGGCGGAAGCCGGCGGGTCATCACCACCAACCACCCGGCGACAGCCCCAACCGAAAGGAAGACCGAATGCCCACCCTGTTCGCGAACAGCACACGGATGCCCACGGGGACCACCCACACCGAGGTGCAGACGACCCCCCCACCGTTCGTGACCACGCGCCTACGTTCCTTCTCGCCCGGCGCGACGTTCCCGGCCCCGGCCCGCGTCGAGCTGGACCCGGCCACGCAGCTCGCCGTCCACTTCGACGCGGCCGGCAACGTCATCGAGATGGGAGAGCACGGGACCAGCACCAGCAGCGAGACGAGCACCTCGACCAGCTCTGACGGCGCGAACGGCAACACCGACACGAGCAAAGACCAGAGCAGCGACCAGTGAACACGCGTGATCGCCCTGTTCTGGTCGTGACGGACCTATACGACGGCACGGCCGACCTGGTGATCACGGAGCTGCACGGCCGGGGCGTCCCGGTCGTGCGGCTCGACACCGGGGAGTTCCCGACCGGCGTCACGTTCTCCGCAGCGGCCGGCAACGGCATCGAGTGGGCAGGGGAACTCCGCACCAACACCCGGGCTGCGGACGTTGGCGACATCAGGGCGCTGTGGTACCGGCGGCCCTCGGAGTTTCGATTCGACCACCTTGACCCACAGGTGGCGACCTACGCCACGCTCCATGCCCGGTACGGACTTGGCGGCGTCTTGGCGAGCCTTCCGGGGTGCCTGTACGTCAACCATCCTTTCCGGGCCGGTGACGTCGAGTACAAGCCCTTCCAACTAGCGACGGCGATCAAGTCCGGGTTCCGCGTTCCGCGAACTCTGATCACCAGCGCCCCGCAGAGCGCGCGGGACTTCGCGAGGGAACACGGGCGCGTCATCTTCAAGCCGCTCGCCACCCCCACCTACTTCGACGAGAACAACGTCGCGAAGACCGTGGGGGTCGAGCTGCTGGGCCCGGAAGACATCGACGATTCCGTTGCCGGGACAGCGCACCTGTTCCAGGTTGCCGTGGACAAGGTCGCGGATGTACGGCTGACCGTCATTGGCGACCGGGTGTTCGCCGTGCGGATTGACTCCGGACTGCTCGACTGGCGAACCGACTACAGCGCGCTGACGTACACGGTGATCGAGACGCCGCGTGGAGTCGACGACGCGCTTCGCCGGTTCATGGATGACCGCGGCCTGGTGTACGGCGCGTTCGACTTCGCACTCGACGCCGATGGGACATGGTGGTTCCTGGAGTGCAACCCTTCCGGCCAGTTCCTGTGGATGGAACCGCCCACGGGCCTACCGCTGACAAGCGCGATGGCTGATCTTCTGATGAAAGGTGAGGTGACGGGTGTCTTCGACTACGGGATCTGAGGCGCGTCGGCAACGGCTGGCCGACACCATCCAGAACAGCGGGGACCTTCGGTCACCCGCTTGGCGTGCGGCGGTCGAGGTGGTTCCGCGTGAGGACTTCCTGCCCGCTGGGATCTTCCAGCCGGACAACAGCGGCAAGTACACCGTGTGGAAGCCGATCCGGCCCGACACGCCGGGGTACCTCGATCTCGTCTACGAGGACCAGAGCTGGGTAACGCAGCTCGACGGGGAGACGATCCCGGCGCAAGCGGCCGGCCCCGTCGAGGGCGCCCCAACCTCGTCATCAACGCTGCCCTCTCTCGTGGTCCGCATGCTCGAAGAACTCGACGTCGAGGACGGTATGAACGTGCTCGAGATCGGGACCGGAACCGGATACTCAACCGCGCTTCTGTGCCAACGGCTCGGCTCGCAGCTGGTGACCTCGATCGAGGTGGACCCTGAGGTCTCTGGGCGTGCGGCGGCACATCTGAAGTCCGCAGGCTACGACCCGACGCTGATCGTCGGTGACGGACTCGAGGGCGTCCCGGAGCAGCGCTTCGATCGGATCATCGCCACGTGCTCGGTCCGGGTAATTCCTCAGGCATGGCTTAGCCAGACTGCCGTGCCCGGCGGGCGGATTCTCACGACCCTGTGGGGATGGATGGACGCGTCCGCGCTGGTCTCCGTCGATTTCGATGAGACAGGCCACGGGCAGGGCACCGTCTTGCCGGGGATGGTGTCGTTCATGCCGGCGCGCGCACACCAGGCTCCGCCGCTTCCGGTGCTGCCCGATCGGGCGGGCACGTCGCGGAGGACCGCAGTCACCGGCGAGGTACTCGGGGACTGGACGGCGCGTTGGCTTGCGCAGCTCGCCGCTCCGACTGCCCAGCGGGTGCAGTACTCCGAGGCCGGCGGGCGAAGGATTCTGATGCTGGACCGGGAGTCGGACTCGGCCGCGTGGTTCGCCGAGGACGGCGACCACTGGACCGTGAGCCAGACCGGCACGGAGCAGATTGGCGACCGGATCGAGGACGTTGTTGAACGGTGGACGGCGGCCGGGAGTCCCGATCAATCCACGTTCCGCGTCAGCGTCACGCCCGGCCGCCAAACGATCGTTCACCCCACCCTCGGGTCATGGGATCTGCCCACGCTGTGACGTAGACGTACACGCCCGGTCGCCATGATGCGGCCGGGCGTTGGCATGCCTACTGACCCTTATCAGCAGGACGTTCCCGCCAGTACCTGCACGTTCTTCAGCGGCGGCGCTGGAACCACGTTCACCGCTGCTCCTCACTCACAGGCTCAGGATCATCGGTCGCCACAGTCGCACGTCAGTGCCGGATGTTTGACCCTTGACCACGCCGTTTACGGACCGCGTCACTGTGAACGTCTGCGGGCTGCCCGCACCCGTGATGTTCGTGACCGTCATCCGCTCGCCACCGGCCGCGATGTCGAACGGAAAGTCGCCAGCGCTTGTTGTCCACAGCGGGGAGCCAGCGGCCGCGCCGGTCGTCGCCACACTGATCGTGGTTTCAGTGCCCAGCGGGTAGTCCTTGGCCAGTGTCGAG
The DNA here is from genome assembly GCF_041262705.1 of Catenulispora sp. MAP12-49. Classification (NCBI taxonomy): domain Bacteria; kingdom Bacillati; phylum Actinomycetota; class Actinomycetes; order Catenulisporales; family Catenulisporaceae; genus Catenulispora; species Catenulispora sp. MAP12-49. The sequence continues at coordinate 24,634 of NZ_JBGCCP010000019.1, forward strand.
CCGTCGGTGTCGGCGTGGCCCAGCACCGGATCCTCAAGGATCGCGATCTCATACGGCGACTCCGGTGAGCAGTTCAGCACCATGTCGTGCTCGTAGATGCCGAGTGTTTCGGTGTAGCCCTGCACGATCAAACTGATCGGGTCCGGCGGCAGCTCGGGCGCTGGGTTCACAATCACGATTCGGTCGCCGATGTCCAACGTCAGCGCCGCGTTCATCAAGTCGATGTTCGACGTGAACGACGTGTGCCTCAGGTTCAAGCTGATAGTCGGATACCGAGGCTCGTCGACCGTGCCCAGGTGCAGCCGCCACCCGGCCTGGTCCGGCAGCAGCGAATCGGCGCCAAGGGAGATGTTGTAGACGGCCGCGTAGTCCCCGACTCCCGCCGGAGGCGGCTGGATCGACAACGTCCCGGTTGTCTGAACCAGCTGATACGACGATCCGTTGTTACGGGTAACGGTGATGTCATTGCGGGTCATCTGGTCGTCATCGAGCGGGTTCAGCGGCGCGGACAGCTGATGCTGCGAATGGTCGAGCGTAAGCCGCGGTGCTTGGTTGTACAGCGACTGCCGGGACCGCATCACCAGGGAAATCTGGTCCCTGGCCTCGAACAGCAAGCCCTGGCCAGTGCTGGTGGCCTCTTCAATCAGGTTCGCGAACGTGTCGGTGAGCTGATAGCCCATAGAAGGATTGACCGGGTTCGGGCCCACCCCCGACCACACCACTCCGGAACTGTCGGCCTGGTCCGTGTCGTAGCCGGCCGTGCTGACGCGCACAACGGCCGGGACGTTCTGTTCACGGCACAGCCGCGAAAATCGGTCGGTGTCGACGACATTGAGTTGAGGCACGAGGTTGGTTCCGGAGCACGGCGGCTCACCAAGCCAGCCGGTAAGCGCTTGCAGGTCTGAGACGGTGTTTTGGTAGTCCGACTGAACGGAGACGTGGCCAACGGCCGTATCGTTGATTTGCCCGTCAGGATTGATCACCACCTGGGTGACTTTGCCTACGGTCGCCGCGCTCCAGATGCCAGTGGCATCGGGTGGGCCGCCGGAATTGATGGGCGTGCGCGACAGGCTCCAGAAGATGTTCGAACCCGACGTCCGCAGCTCCATTGAAACCCGTGCCGGAAGACCGTTGACGCCGAAGGCCACATAGCCTGACGTGAACAGAGCGTTTCCCAGCTGGTCATAGGCCGTCATCTGAAGCGAGCCGCCGTTGGCAGCGCCGTAGCGCACGTGGTAGAAGCCCACTGTGCCGGTGGTGTAGACCCGAGCGATGACGGCGGTGTCGTAAGCGCCAGACGCCGGAACGGACAGCAGGAACCGCACCACGTTGCCGACCTCGAACGCGGGGGTCGGCTGCGTGTACGACGGGACGGCGGCAATCCACGTGCTGCCGGAGAGCAGCGGTAGCGGGTCGGAGCAGATGAAGTCGCTGTTGGACGCCAGCTTCGGCGTGCCGGACACCAGCATCGGGCTCTGCGCGGGAAGCCCGGAAGCCAGAGAGGTCGCCTGGGCACCGTCCTCGCAGGGCCAGTAGGCGATCAGTGTCGAGGGCGGAGAGACGGCGTAGGCGCGCCGCATCGCCGACCCGATGGGCTTGTTGCCTTGAGACAGCCGCCGCAACATCCCCGAGGGCTGGATCTGCTCGTACACGTCGCGCCCGGAGATGTCCGAGGTTGTTGGCCACGCCGGGACCTCACCGTAGTACCGGTAAAAGCGCTCTCCGTTCCAGGTACGTGAGATCCGTATCGGGGTGTTGCGACCAATCAGCTTGAAGTAGGGCCCGGTGGCAAGTCGCGGTGTGAACGTCCCGCCGCGGTTGTTCAGCGTCAACGCGGCCGTCTGCGGCTGGACTTGCGAGGTCTCGTCGGGTCGGCCACGCGAGATGCGGATCTTGTCGCGGTAGTACACGAACGGAGAGATGTCGATCCAGCCGACGGACCCAAGGTATATCTCGACCTTTAAACCGATCGGGTCGTTCGGGCCCTGGATCGGTGGTGAACCGGCCGTCGTGGGCGACGTGAGTGCCCATTTCCCCCAGTTGCCCCGGGTGCGGATCCAACCTGCGGCGAGCGGCGCGATACCCATCACTGCCCCCACGCGGAACCCTGCACGCGCACCTCAACGCGGGTGCCGGCAGGCAGATCAACGGTCTCGTTCAGGACGTAGGTCAGCGTACTGAGCAGGGCCTGCGCCGGACTGAACCTCGCGTAGGCGATGCCATGCAGGATCAGCAGGCCGTCAGGCTCGGCGGCAGTATCGAATGGGCTCGTACCGTCGGGCTGGTGCGGGGCGGACAGACCCGCAGTGGCCGCCTGGTGGTACGCCTCGGTCTGCAAGGGTCCGTATGCCTCTGCGGCCCGGTACAGGTCCGCCAGCGCGTCCTGTGCGGCGCAGGCAGCGCGGGTGAGCTGTTCGGCGGCGAGCTTCAGGTGCAGTTCTCTGACGTCGAGCAGCTGCCCGGTTGCGGCAGCGGCGCCGCGGACTATGTCCTCGGCCGCCGTGACAGCGTCGTTCATGAAGGGGGTCCTACCTGTAATGGGTGGCGAGGTCGGCAGGCCCGGACACCCCACCATCCCCAGGAAGGTGTCCGGGCGGTCTTGTGGCGCCGGCTACGGCCGCGCCGCGCGATACGGGCGCGCGGTCACAACGTGCTTCGCAGTAAAGGCTTGGGCCCGGTGGGGCGTCCGAAACCGTCGGTGTATTGGCCATGCGGGAACCGCGCGTTTTGCGGCTCGGTGATGAGCACGGGACTTTCGACCAGCGGCCGGGGCTCGACCACGGCACCGGGACGCCGGGTCCGCTTGGCGGCCTGCCCGGCGAGCCGCTGTGCCAACTTCGGCGCCTGCTGCGACACCGCGTTCCCCAGGGCAACCTCGCCGGCGGTGAGTACCGGCCGCTTGTGCCGGCTGCCCATCAGGTCCGAAGAGAGCCAGAACGCCGCGGCGGCCGGAACGTCGTAACGGCCCTGCGCGGTGGCCTCGGTGTCGCAGAGCGCGGTGGTGATGGCGGTAAACGCGGCGATGCCTTCCGGGCTGAGGGTGGCGGCGCCGAACGACGCCAGCGAGAAGGCATAGGACGCCAGCACCTCGGCGAGCGTCTGGGCGATGACCGATACGGTCGTCGGCTCGGTCGTGGCATCGCTCGGTCGGACGGGTGCGGCCGGCTGCTCGGCCGGCTGCTCCTGAGGTTCGATAGTGGCTTTGGCGCGCGCCATGGCGGATTCCTTTCCCAATGATTTGAAGTGCGGGTTACGTGCTCAGGCCCAGATCGGACGGCCGGGCGCCTTACTGGCGGCGGTTCTGCCGCGACAACTTCTTCGACGTCTCCATCAGCGCAAGCAGGTCGCGGTCCAGCTGGGCAGCCGCAGCCTTCCGCCGCGCTCGCTCAGCCGCGTACTCGGCGCGGAACTGCCGAATGTCCTCGGCCGTCGTAAATGGGTCCTCGGCAAGGTGCTGAGCCCGCGCGGCGGCCACCTCGTTGACGCGTCCGGACAGTTCCGGCGTGTGCGCCCTAGTGACCTCGGAGTACCGTTCGCCGCTTCTTGGCGTGGCCATGGTCATACCCTTCGCGCTGCTGCCTGTCGGCCGTCCACAACGCCAGTACCGTCGCGTCCACCTCGTAGCCGCCCCCGCGAGCTGGGGTTGCCGGCAGGTCGCCGCGGTGGAACAGGCGCCGCATGTATGAGTCCGACACGCCTACAAGCCGTGCGGCCTGTGCTGTGGAAAGCCGTTCTTCCGGGCTCCACGCTGGCAGTTCACCGTTAAGAACAGGTCCAATAGTTGCGGGACCCGACTCAACCAGCACTGATGAGCGGAACTGCAGCGCAACCGCGTGTATGTCGGCGGCGATCTCCCGGACCGACGAGGGAACGCACGCGTCCCGCAACCGGGCGTCGGCCAACGCCCGCATCAGCAGGCCGTCCAGACGGGCGCAGTCCTCGCCGCTCAACACCACCGCCGGGCCAGCGACGTAACGTGACGTCATCCCTCGTCCTCATCCGCGGCAAGGTGCACAAACGTCCACGCCAGCATGCCCGCAACGTCCGTCGTCGACTCCTCGATCTTCGACGCGATCAGGCGCGCCAAGCTCGCAATAACCAGCAGCGGATCCGCGTCACCGATCGTGTCGGCCACCGAGATGTCCGTCAGGCGGTAGCACTGCCTGGCGATGACCGCCAGCATTGCCCTGCCAGCGGAGGTCCGGGCCGCAGCCCCGGGATCTTCACCGGTGGGCGCAGCAGCCTTCGCATCGCTCGACAGTACGTTCAAGGCGTCGGCGCACGGCGACGCGAACAGTGGCTCAACCTGGAGCAGTGACTCCGCCAGCCGGTTCAGGTCCCTCAACGCCCGAGCAAGTGCAGGCGCCTGCTTCGCCACGCACCTGCCGCACACGGGGCGACGGCCGCCGGCGCCGACGGCAGCGATGCAGAACCGTCCGGCCGCTGTTGTGGTCCTGTTGCACAACGGGCACCGGGCCACCCACGGGCCTTGTTCCGGGATCTCGAAGATCTCGACCGGCCTATCGAAGTTCGTCATGTACGTGCTTTCCGTGATCGGGGTAATGCGGGTGGGGTGAGCCCGGCGCGGGCTGTTGTCGGTCAGCCGTTGCTCGTTTCAGAACCTCAGGCCTCCGCCGTTTTGATCTTCATTGGGCGTGACCAGCGCGTGACCACATGGGTTCTGACCTGCACATTTGGTGCGGGGTCCGGATATCTAATCCGGTGGTTTTCGGCCTAGCAGAGGTCCGCCCACGACACGCCAATGACCTGGTAGGCAACGGTGCGGCCGTCCGGGGCGTCGTAGACGAGCGTCGAGACGAGTTGGCCGTCCTCGTACCGCTCGAACCGGTCCGGGGCAACACAGCGGCCGTACTCGGCCTCAACCGTTGCATCGGCAACGGCCAAACGCTCCAACGCCGCAGCGGCAGTGTCCATGAAGTCGCTCATGACTTACTTCCATTCGACAGGGCCCGCAGCTCGCGGGCCACGATGATGTTCGCTTGCGCCTGCTGCTCCGGGGTCAGGTCGACGGCCGCGAAGGTGCGGCGGATTGCCTGCACCACCTGCTCGGCCTGCGCCTCGCTGATGCGCATGAGCCGGGTGTCGATGTCGAGCCGGGCAATCGCCGCCAAAACACTGACGCAGCGGTCCATGGATCGTTCGAACAACGCAACCTCGGCGCGGAGCTGCTCGCCGCCGTGACTGTTCTCGTACCTCACCGACGTCAGCTCGTTCACCTTCTCGGCGAGGGCATCGCGCCACGCAAGGACCTGGCCGGCAAGCTTCGACAGCTCAGTAAGCGGGTCGGCGACCGGCGCGACGTCGAGCCGCGCAAGCTGTTCGGCAGCCTGGCGTTCGAGCAGGACCCGGTTCGCGCCCTTGGTCACCGAGCGGGTGGCGCCGCCGTGGAGCTTGCAAGAGCCTTCGCCGACATGCCCGGTGCCCCAGCCGGCGACCTGGGTACAGGTGCCCTCGCCTTGCCGCAGCTTGGCGCCGCAGCGGGGCCCGTCACGACCTACCTTGCTTCGGGTCATGCGTCACGACCTTCGGAAACGGTGAGCCACGCCTCGAGCGTGGCGACTTCCCGGGACCGCTGGATCCGGGCGTCGGCGGAGAGCGAGATGAGGACGCGGTCAGCGAGGGTGACGTATTCGTCGGGGTCGGGGAGCCATCCGCCGGCGACCATGCGGGCGCGGACGTCTTGGAGTTGGGCGCTGGTGGTGGTGGCGAGGTGGTGGATCTGCTCGGTGGGGTTGTCGCCGGCGGGTTCGCCGAGGCGGCCGAGGGCTTCGCGGGCGATCTGTTCGGGGTCGGTCATGGTGTTCTCCACGTTCGGGCGGGCGGTCAGGCAGGGCTGGTGACGCTGCGGACGATGGTCTTGATGCGGGCTGCGTCGTCGTCCCAACCGACACGGCCGAGGTGTCGCCAGGCGGGCGGGGTGTCGTCATTGAAGTCTTCGGAGTCGCCCCAGTCGGCCTGGGACACGTCGATGCCGTCGGCGCTGATGACGTACAGCCAATCGACGAACGTGGCGTCGCTGTCTTGCGTGAACGGGGCGAGCGTCTTGTGCCGGTCGCCGTGGCAGTAGCAGACGAAGCCGTCGCGGCCGAACTGCTTGTCGTTGTTCCAGCCGGTGTCGGCGGTGGGGTCGTCGCCGAGCTGGGACCAGCCGCCGGGGTGCTCGTTAATCAGGAAGCGCTGCATGGCGTCCAGGTCGCGGCCGAAGGGTCCGTGGTAGAGCCAGGTCAGCAGCCCGATGACGTATTCGGGCGGGCCGGCGGTGTGAACGGTGCGGCCCGCGAAGCCGGCGGAGTTCGGGCGGGCGATGACGGACGGGTAGTAGGACATGGGCTGGTTCCTTTCTGTCAGTTCTGTCAGCGGGTTTCGGCACACCATGGGTGGACGTCGTATCGGGGGGATGGCGGCCGGCCGCCTTGGCCTTCGGCCCGTTCCGGGGCGGGCTGTACCGCCACCCACCCGGCCTCGGCAAGGAGATCTAGTGCGTCCTGCACCTGGTCTGCGGATGCGATACGGCGACTGAGTCCACGCTGCATGTCGCGCTTGGTGAAGTCTTGAAGCGGGTTGGTGCGGTGCCGGATCCACGCAAGCGCGTCGCGGGCGACGTCGAGGGTTTCGTCTTCCTCCTTGCGGCCCATCAGTTCGTAGATCCGTTTGGCATGGGCGATGAGGTACGGGCCGAGGTTGACTGCCTTGTTGACGTGCTTGTCGTCGATCTCGCGGCATCCGGGGTTGTCGAAGAGGGCGAGCAGCGCGGCAACGCGGGCGCAGTTGCCTGCGAGCTTCCCGGCCCATTCGCCGATGCCTCGCAGGTCGCCTTGCGGCCCCAGCCGAGGCTCAATGGACGCCCGGTAGGTGGCCAGCACCTTCGCGGCCTCGGTAGTGAATTCGATAGTGTCGCTGTCGCTGTCCCAGACCTTGTCGATGAGGTCTTCGATGCGCCTCGCGTAGGCGTTGTCGACGTTGGCCGGCACAGGGTCGGCGCTCTCAATCCGGCTTCCTACGCGGGAGACCGGAAGGGTGTAGAGGTACCTGCCGAACAGGCCCTTTCCCTGCAGCTTGCCGTGCTTGCGGGCGAGTCCGTCCAGGACTGCGGGCTGGAACAGCAGTGCCATGGCCACGTGCGCCTCGTCGGACAGGATCGTTTCGCGGGTAATCCGGTCCACGGGCTCGGAGTCGCCGGAGTAGGCGTTCAGGAAGAAATTGATGTTCGGCTGGTCCTTGGAGTAGCCGCCGCTCATCATCTCCAGGGTTCCGCCTTCGGCGGAGATGATGGCGATCCGGCCGCCCTGCTCGGCGCAGCGCTTGGCCGCGATCTCCGGCGTGAGGTCGCCGAAGATGATGCGCGGCGGCTTGGGGACCTGGCCGATCTCAGCGAGCCTTTGGCGGGCTGCCTTGGCGTCTGCGGTGGCCTCCTTGCGGGCATTTTCCGTCTTGGCGGTCCCGGCCCTGGCTTCCGCGGCCTTCATCTGTGATTCGGCGATGCGGCGGTCCTGCTCCAGCTCTTCGATCTCGTCCTTCCGCTCGATCTGGAGCGCCTTTTCGGCGTCGCGGATTGGTGCGCTGAGCTTCCGAATCAGCGGCGACTTCAGTTCGCTGGATCCGGCGAGTCCGGCCACCCACAACGACGTCGTCTCATCCCATCCAGGGCGGACCTTGATGCGCCGTCGGCCGCCGACAGAGGCGGAGATGATGCCAAGCGCCGTCATCGCCGCGAGGTCGACCGGCACCTGGAACTGCTCCGCGGCGGCTTCGACCATCGGGGACAGGTTGTCCCCAAGTTCAGTCACCGGGAACACGGGAAGCGGCGGCGCGTCAATGGGCAGCGGGTCTTCCCAGCCGGGGGCGCTCGGCCGCGTGCCAGTGCCAGATTCGCTACCCGGGAATCCGCTGACAGAACTGACAGAACTATCGGCGTGTCCGTTTTGACTTGATTCCCGGACCCCAGAGGGGGTTCTGTCAGTTCTGTCAGCGGATTCCGGGGAACCGTATCCGTGATTGCGCCCCCGTCCTTGGTTGCTGAGGTGCTTCAGCGCGATCGCCTCGGCCGGGTCAGCTGACGGCCCTGCAGTTGCGTTTTCCCTGCTCCGCGGGCCTGCCGGGGTGCCATAGCGCTTGGTCACGATGTCGCGCCCTTCGTGGTGCTGCGGTAGGCGGAGGAGATCAGGCTTTGTGCCGCGCCTTCGTCGATGCCTGCGGCGGTGGCGGCTTCCATCAGAGCCTGAGCAGCGGTTTCTGCCTCGAACAGGCCATGCGCGGCGTGCTCGAAGGTTTTGTCAGCAGCCCAGCGGAGGCGGCGGCTTCGGTCGGGTGCGTCGGCCTGCAAAACGCTGCGCAGGAGTCCGGCGAGCGTGGCCGCAGCGCGGGTTTTCGGGTGACGGGCGATGGCTTCCACGGATGCGCGGCACCGCTCTATGCACTGCGGGTCCTGCTCGACGCCGGGGAAGTCGCCCGGCCGGGGCTTGATGCGTTCGAGTTCTTCGGCGCGCTTCTCCGCGTGGGTGCGGGACATCGGCGAGCCCAGGAAGTGAGAGCGTTCGGCGACCTCGGCCCAGGTGGCGTCGATCTCGTCCTTCATGTCGGCGCGGCCGGCTTCGAAGGCGTCGGCGATGGCGTAGGCCAGGGCTTCGCCGCATTCGCGCCAGCCCCGCTGGTAGGCGCGTTCCACCTCGTCGCGCTGCGCTCCGATGATGTTCACCAGGCGATCAGCGGCGCGGAGGTTCTCCTGCAGGTCCGTGGAGACGGTGATGTACTCGCTCACCGCGCACCGCCGTTCCAGCGGCAGCAACCGCAGGCGCACAAATTCCAGCGTCGGAACAACGTGCGGCAGACGATCTGCGATGCCAGCCCGTAGGCGGTGAGGTGGGACCAAGCCCGGAACGACGCGTTCAGGTCGGCGTCGGCACGGTTCCGGATCGTGGCCCGCACCATCAGGCACCGCCGGCGACGACGAACACCAGCCCGTTGCGACAGGCGGTGACGCGGATCCCGAACTCGGTGACCCGGTGTTGCGACCCGCAGGCGCTGCAGTTGTAGAAGATGAACTTCTGCTGCGTGCCGGCATGGGTCTTTACCAGCACGAGACGTCCACGGACGCGCGGCGGCTTGCTGCGCCGAGCCTGTGGCTTCGGCACGGGATTCGTGCCCTGACGTGGCATTACGTGCTACCTTCTTAGGGTCGAAGTTGAGGCGTGGCGACGTCTTTCAGCGGCTGGTCTTGGTAGGGGCCGGCCGCTTCGTCATGTTCGGGACCTGTGAAGTACTGGGGCTGCGGCTACGACGCACGCGCACCGGGAGGGTCGGCATCTGCGGCGCTCAGGAGTCTGAGCTTCGAATGGTTGTTGCTGTCCGACGTCGCACCCAGCGGATCCACGCCGGCGTCTCCGAACAGCAGGCGCAGGATCTCCGAGGTCGGCACGACGTAGCGGTTACTGCCGGGGACCTTGATCACACGGAAGTCGGTCACGCCTGACCGAAGGATCTCGTAGGCCCTGGTGCGCCCCACCCCGTACACCAGTTGCACGGCCGTGACGCCGTCGGTGCGCACGCCGAGGGCGCGTATGTCAGCCTCGGTCCAGACCTTGCGGGCGCTCACTGCTCGGCCCCGCTATATGGGGCGAGCAGTGTCGACAACTCGGTGAGCCCCAAGACATCTGCTAGCCGCTTGAGTTGGTCAACACTCACACCGGCTTGTCCCCGCTCAACCTTTGACAGGTGACCAGCATCCATGCCGCTCTTACGTGCCGTTTCCCGCAGCGACCAGCCGCGCGCCACCCTAACCGCCCGAAACGGCGGTACAGGGCGATTCAACACGGGAGTTGGATCTCTCTGCATGGAGACAGTATGTAGCCACCGGTGAACACGAGTCAACTTCACTGTGGAAAAGACGTGCTCAAATCTGTGTGAGCGTTGAATCCCGTGCTACCGTGGCGCCATGGAACAGGAAACATCGCCGATCACCCTTGACCAGGTGGTCGCCTATAACCTGCGCCGCGCGCGGCAGCTTCGCGGGTGGACTCAGGCCCAAGCTGCCGAACACTTGGAGCCTTTTCTTGGCGAACGCTGGTCGCCGGCTGTCTTCTCGGCTGCAGAGCGGTCATATGAGGGGCCCAGGGTTCGCGAGTTCACGGCGAGTCACCTTCTTGCCTTCTCGCGCGGCTTTGACCTGCCGATTACTTGGTTCTATGAGCCGCCCTCGCCGGACGCCGAGATCACGTCGCGCGGGTCCAGCGAAGTCATTAGCGGCGAAGATCTCGTAAAGCTGCTCGGCGGTCGCGCCGCCGAGACGTGGGAGTCAGTGCGAAAACTGCTGTACGACCTGCTCGTCGACAAGGCCGCCAGCGGCGATCCGGACTATGACCTGGTCTCCCAGGCCATAAACCGAGCGCTGTCGCTCGACCTGCTCACCGTGGAAGACGTGGAGGCCATCACGCGCCTCTACGCCGTCACCACGGCACGGCGGAAGGCAACTTACGAAGCAATGAAGGGGGACTGATGAAGGGCTCGACGCTCAAGCGCTGCACGTGCCCGGTGAAGTACAAGACGTTGGTTGACCCGGAGACCGGCAAAGAGTCGCGCAAGCGTCTCAACTGCCCAAAGGATCACGGGTCGTGGTCGTACATTGCCGACGTCGGGGTCGACGAGGTCACCGGCAAGCGCAAGCAGCTCAAGCGAGGCGGCTTCAAGACGCAGACGGCCGCGCAGAACGCACTGAACAAGGTTCTGAACCAGGTCCGTACCGACACTTACGTGGCCGACGACGGAACCACGGTCGCGGCCTGGCTAAACCAGTGGGTCGACGAGCGGCAGGCGCTCGGCAAGATCAAGGACACGACCGCCGACGGCTACCGCGACCACATCAGGGTTCACCTGGTGCCGCGTATCGGCCGGCTGAAGCTCCGCGACCTGCGACCCGGGCATATTCAGAAGCTGCTGGAAGATCTCGGCAAGGGCGACGACCGCGGCGCCGCTACCGTGACGCGCATCCACGCGACTCTGCGCAGCGCGCTGACGGTCGCCGTCAAGCGGCAGCTGATCCTGAGCAATCCGGCGCAGTTCGTCGAGCTGCCGGAGACTGAGCGGCCCGAGGTGCACCCGTGGGAAGCCGAGGAGCTCGGAGCCTTCCTGGACTCGGTGGCGTCGCACCAGCTGTCCATCCTGTTCGAGACGGTTGCCGCAACAGGCCTTCGTCGCGGGGAAGTGCTCGGCCTGCGCTGGTCTGACCTCGACCTCACGGAGCGGTTCCTACTTGTGAACCAGCAGGTGAAGGCCTGCAACAAGGTGCGCACCGGCCAGCAGCCGGAATGCCCGTACTGCGGCGTAGCGCACGGCGGCCTCGTCTTCGACATGAAGCCGAAGTCCCGAGGCCGCAAGAACAAGCCGGTAGAGCTTGAAGACAGAATCGTCGGCGCCCTGCTGCTGCATAAGCTCGCGCAGGACGCCGAGAAGGAAAAATGGAGCGACGCGTACCGGGATCACGGTCTGGTGTTCACGCGTCCCGGCGGCGATCCGCTGGTGCCGGGTGACGTCAGTGAGTTGTTCCATGACCTGATCGACGCGGTGCGGTTCGACGAGGACGCGCACTTGCCGGACGATGAGCGCCGGCGGCTCGGCCGGGTCCGTCTGCATGACCTTCGCCACGGGCATGCGTCGCTGATGCTCGCGGCCCGCGTGCCGATCGAGATCGTGTCCAAGCGTCTCGGTCACAGCTCGATCGGGATCACCGCGGACACCTACTCGCACCTACTGAAGGACGTTGGCCGTGGTGCCGCGGAGTCGGCATCCGCGTTGGTGCCTCGAAAGCCGCGCGACCAATCGGTGACCAATCCGGGTGTGGCGACCAAATTCGGTGCCCCTGGGAAGGGTCCGGCTGCTGGTCAGAGAGTGCCCCCGGCAGGATTCGAACCTGCGACCATCGGATTAGAAGTCCGGTGCTCTATCCACTGAGCTACGAGGGCCTGGCGGCGACGCGGGCTCATCTTAGCGGGTCGGGGGTGGGTTCCAGCCTGACGTTTCTGGTGGGTTGTGTGGCCCCGCCGGTGGGCGGGGCCGGGGGTGGGTCAGGCTTCGGGGGTGAGGATGGTGCGCAGGTCGCGGCGGGCTTTTGCCAGGATGGCGCGGGCCTGGTCGTGGTGGGTGGGGTTGGGGGTGCTCACGGCGGCCGCGTAGGCGTTGGTGAGCTTGCGGAGGGCTCGGTCGGCGCCGGCCAGGGCTTCGCGGGTGGTGCGGCGGGCGGCGCGCTGGTCGGGGGTGGGGCGGCCGGAGTCGCGGGGCTCGGTGCGGGCGGCGCGGCGGGATTCGGCGGCTGCACGGCGGGATTCGGCCCGGGCGGTGCGGTGGTGCTCGCGGTGGGCCTCGCGGCGCTGCTCGCGGTCGGGGGTGTGGCGCTGCTCGCGGTCGTGCTCGGCGCAGTGGTGGTGGTTGTTGTTGTGGGGGGCGGTGCGGTGGTGCTCGTGGGATTCGGCGCGGTGCTGGTCGCGGTGGGCGGCGCGGCGCTCTTCGCGGCGGGCGGCGCGGTCGGCTTCGCGGGGGTCGGAGTCGCCGCGGGTGCGGCGGGTGGGACCGAAGGCGGGGCCGGGGATGTCGCCGCGGGTGCGACGGTTGCGGCGGGTGGGGCCGAAGGTGCGCGGGTCGGTGTGGCGCTCGAGGGCGCGGGCGAATTCGGGGCCGCGCGGGTCGAGGCCGTGAGCGAAAGCGAATTCGAGGGCGCGCGGGTCGAGGTCGAGACCGAGGGCGAAGGCACGGCGGGAGCGGCGCGGGGCGAAGTCCGGGCGCGCGGAGTCGCGGCGGGAACCGTGCTGGGCGAAGTCCGAGCGAGCGAAGTCCGAGCGAGCGAAGTCGCGGCGGGAGGGACGCGGGGCGAAGTCGCGGCGGTCGAAGTCCGAGCGGGCGAAGTCGCCGCGGTCATACTCGCGGCGGGAGCGGCGCGGGGTGAAGTCGCGGCGGGAACCGCGCGGGGTGAAGTCCGAATGGTCGAAGTCCGGGCGAGCAGAGTCGCGGCGGTTGGAGTCGTGGGACTCGGGACCGCGGAAGTCGGAGTCGCGGCGGTCGGAATCGCGGCGTGAGGAGCCTCGCGGGCCGGGGCCTCGGCGGCCGAAGTCGGGCTGGTCGAAGGCGCCCTGGTCAAAGACGCGGGGGCCGTAGCCGCGGCGGTCGGAGTCGCGGCGGCCGTAGCCGCGCGGGCCGGAATGGCGGCGGTCGGAGTCTTCGTCCGTGAAGTCGCGCGCGGTGAAGTCGCGGCGGTCGGAGTGGTGGTGGCATCCGGGGTGGCCGTGGCGCTGGGCGCGGCGGCTTCGGGGGGTCTGGGTGGGGGTGTTCATGGGGTCCTCTTTCTGGAGGGTGACGATCGTCTCCGATCTGTCTTTGGCCTGTCTTCGACAGTCTTTGGTTGCTGTCGATACGTTAACGATATATCGATTACTTGCGGAAGGCAAGTCATGGGTGGATCCGCAGGTCGGGTGCGTGGTAGGCGCTGATTGCGACGATGGCCAGGGCTAGGGCGGCTGCTGTCAGGAAGACCAGGTGGTAGCCGGGTGCCAGGGCTGGGCGGGAGGGGTTCGTGGTGTGGGTTGCGGCGATGGTGGCGGCCATGAGGGTGGGGAGGTCAGGCCGATGCCGGTGGCGATGAGGAGGATGGGGTCGAGGATGTCGGTGAGGTAGGCGGCACCGGTGTGGGCTTGGGCCAGCCAGCCGAAGACCGAGGAGGAGGCACGCGCTGCCGGCGGCTGGGCATCCGCGGCGTGGCCCTCCCCCGACGACAAGCGCGCCAGTGTCGTCGAGCGGACCGAGAGTGGCCGGAAGCTGGCGGCGAGGGTGAAGGAGGTGTGGTGCTAGTTGGCGGACGAGACCGTCGCGGGGCTGCCCGCGCAGACCCCGGAAGGGCTTCCCGAGCTGCTCAGTGCGTTGACCGCCAGCGTCGATGGGCGCAGGCAGCGGCGGTAGGTTCGGGGTGGGGGCGGACGGGGCGGGGCGTGGGGCTGTTATTCTGGGAGCACCGCGAAGGGGAGTAGCTCCAACGCCGGGATGTCGACATACTGGCCCGCCTAGGGCCCGGCCCCCGGGACGTCTGCGAAGGCGTTGAGCAAGACCTTCGGCCCGCAGCGACAGCTGCCGCGCCGGAGCCTTCCCCGAAATCGGGCCTCGGATGCGGCCCGATTTGAAGGACTAGTCCTCCGTGGATCTCATCATCATCCTGACGGTGTTCGGGATTGTCTTCCTGGCCGAGTTGCCGGACAAGACCGCACTGGCCTCACTGGTGCTCGGCACCCGTTATCGGCCCTCGCATGTCTTCGTCGGCACCGCGGCGGCCTTCCTGGTGCACGTGGTGCTCGCCATCCTCGCCGGTAGCTTGCTGACGCTGCTGCCTGGCCGTTTGCTTCATGCGGTGGTTGGTGCGTTGTTCCTGATGGGCGCGATCCTTTTGCTGCGCGGACGCCATGATGAGGCCGAGGAAGAGGAAGAGCTCAAGCTCAAGGGCGACAAGCCGGCGACGTTCCGACGGGTCGCGGGGATGAGCTTCGGCGTGATCCTGGTCGCCGAGTTCGGGGATCTGACGCAGATCGTGACGGCGAACCTGGCGGCGAAGTACCACGATCCGATCTCGGTCGGGATCGGCGCCACGCTGGGACTGTGGGCGGTGGCGGGGCTGGCGATCGTCGGCGGCCGCGGGTTGTTGAAGGTGGTGCCGATCACGGTGATCACGCGGGTCGCGGCGGGCATCATGGGGGTGCTGGCGGTGATCAGTATCGTCGAGGCGATTCGGGGATAGGGGGCAGCAAAACGGCTACAGCTGGGTGCGGATCAGGGCCCGGGCTTCAGGACGTCGGCGGCTTGGACTTCAGGCCGCTGCCGCACAGCGGAGCTACCGCGAACGGCAGGTCGGGGTCCGGCGCGGTGTCCGGTTCCCCGACGAGTCCGGCGCTGATGGCTGCCCAGCACGCGGCTCCGGTGGGCTCCACGTACAAACCAGCGCGCGCCAGAGCGGCGTGGGCTGCGGCGACCTGGTCGTCCGTGACGGTCGTGATGTTGCCGCCGGTGGAGCGGATGGCGGCGAGGACCTGGGTGCCGCGGGCCGGGCGGGCGATGGCGATGCCTTCGGCGAGGGTGGGCTCGGCAGTGATCGTCGCGGGTTTGTCTTGTCCTGCTTGGAAGGCCGTGGCCAGCGGTGCGCAGGAGGCGGCCTGGACGGCGACGATGCGGGGCAGGTGGTCGATCAGGCCTGCGGCGAGCAGTTCGCGGGCGCCGAGGTGGGCGCCGAGGACGAGGGTGCCGTTGCCGACCGGGAGGACCAGGGTGTGCGGCAGGCGGCCGCCGAGTTGTTCCCACAGTTCGAAGACGTAGGTCTTGGTGCCGTGGAAGAAGAAGGGGTTGTGGACGTGGCTGGCGTACAGGGTGCCGGGTTCGTCGGCGGCCTGGGCCGCGGCGTCCGCTGTGTCCTCGCGGGAGCCGGGGATCTGGTGGACGGTGGCCCCGTAGGCGCGGAGTTGGGCGACCTTGCCGGCCGAGGTCGATTCCGGGACGTAGACCTCGCAGGCGATGCCGGCGCGCGCGGCGTAGGCGGCGATGGCCGTGCCGGCGTTGCCGCTGCTGTCGGCGATCATGCGGCCGACCGTCAGGTTGTCGGCCAGGGCGGCGAGCAGGACGGCGCCCCGGTCCTTGAACGAGCCGGTGGGCATCAGGTAGTCGACCTTGAGCCGGACGTCGGGGCGTCCGGGGGCGGTGACCAGCGGGGTCATGCCCTCGCCGAGGGTGATGGCGGCCGGTTCGGCCAGCGGTAGGGCCTCGGCGTAGCGCCAGAGCGTGGGCGCGCGGCGGGCCAGGTCGGCGGGCTTCGGGAAGGCCGGGGTGAAGCCGGACAGTTCCAGGACGCCGTGGCAGTCGGCGCAGCGCCAGGCGAGGTCCTGGAGCGCGTAGTGGTTGTCGCAGGCGGGGCAGTGGAGCGTGAGCGGCGGAACGGCCGGGGTCGGTGCGTTCGGTTCCGCCACTGCCACTGTCGCGCCTCCGGGTCGGGAATGGGTTCCCGACGTTACTCCGTCAGGGAGTCGCGGCTTCAGCAGCCCCGCAGCAGCGAGGACTCATGCCGCCGCAGCAGCCGCAGGACCAGCGCCAGGCAGGCCGCGCCGAGCACGACGAGCATGCCGATGTCCGCGCACCACATCCCGACCGAGTGCTGCCACAGCGGGTCGGTGGTGGTGCGGCCCTGGGGTGGGCCCATGATGCTGGGCAGGTTGATGGTCGAGGCCTCGGCGGCCACCGCCCAGCGCGAGGGCGAGAGCCAGGCCAGCTGCTCCAGGCCCAGGCTGTGGAAGAGCGGGAAGAGCGAGCCGCAGAAGACGACCTCGACGATGGTGATCAGGACCAGCAGCGGCATGGTCTTCTCGGTGGTGCGCACGATCGCGGAGACCACCAGGCCCAGCAGCATCGAGGTGACGCCGAGCAGGACCGCGGCGATCATCAGCTCGGGGACCGCGGTGCCGGAGATGATCAGGCCGTGGGCCGGTAGTTTGCGGGGCAGCAGGCAGATCGCGGACAGGACGATCGTCTGGGTCGCGGTGATCACGCCTAGGACGATGGCTTTGGACATCACATAGGCCGAGCGGGACAGTCCTGCCGCTCGTTCTCGGTCGTAGATGCCGCGTTCCTTGATCAGCTCGCGGACGGCGTTGGCGGCGCCGGTCAGGCACGCGCCGACGGCCAGGACCAGCAGGACGGTCGGGGCGTCGGTGTTCTTGTCGCCGCCGGAGGCCGCGGCCAGGCCGGAGGCGGCCGGGATGGCCAGGCTCAGGACGCCCATGATCATCGGGAGGGCGGCCAGGAGGAACAGGTGGCCGCGGTCGGAGGCGATCACCCTGAGGTAGCGGCGGATGAGGGTGCGGAGCTGGGAGCCCCAGCGCTGTTCGGCGCGCGGGGTGGAGTAGCTGGAGGCCAGGGCGGCCTGGGAGGGCGCCTTCGGCGCGGGGGACGGGGCCGGGTCGGACGCCGCCGGGGCCGAAGCCGCGGGAGCCGACGCCACCGCAGCCCGAGCCGGAGCAGCCACAGCCGGTGCAGCCACGGTCACGCTGAGGTCCCGGGCCTGCATGGGACCAAGGTCCTCGCTCGAAGACCGCGGTGAAGGAAGCGTGGCGGCCTCAGATGACTCCGAGGACTCCAAGGACTCCGCGGACTCCGCGGTGTACTTGTCGTGGTACTCCGACGCCCGGTACGCCGAGGCCCAGTCGTAGTCGCGCCGGCAGGAGAAGGCGTGGAACACGTCCGCCCACGTCTCGCACTCGAAGAACTGCAGCGCCTCCTGCGGGGGGCCGTAGTACGCCACTCCCCCGCCGGGCGCCATCACCAGCAGCAGGTCGCAGGCCTGCAGCTCGGCCACCGAGTGCGTGACCACCAGGACGGTGCGGCCCTCGTCGGTCAGGCAGCGCAGCATGCGCATGACGTCGCGGTCCATGCCCGGGTCCAGGCCGGAGGTGGGCTCGTCGAGGAACAGCACCGTGGGCTTGGTCAGCAGCTCCAGGGCCACCGACACCCGCTTGCGCTGGCCGCCGGACAGGGTCGCGACCTTGTTGCCCTCGAACTCGGTCAGGCGCAGGTCGGTCAGGACCTCGTCGATGCGGCGCTCGCGCTGCTCGGCGGTGGTGCCCTGGGGGAAGCGCAGGTCGGCGGCGTAGCGCAGGGCCGCCTTCACGGTGAGCTGGGCGTGCAGGACGTCGTCCTGCGGGACCAGGCCGATGCGGTGGCGCAGCAGGGAGTACTCGGCGCGCAGTTCGCGGCCGGCGTAGCGGACCTCGCCGGAGTCGGCGGGGCGGGAGCCGGTCAGGGCGCGCAGGAGGGTCGACTTGCCGGAGCCGGAGGGGCCGATGACGGCGACCAGGGCCTGGTCGGGGACGTCGAAGCCGACGTCGTCCAGGAGGGTCTTGACCACGCCGCGGTGCTTCACCGTGACGGTCAGGCCGCGGGTGGACAGGGCGGCGGTGTCGCCGGGGGCGACCGGGGCTATCGGAGGGCGGACCGAGGTGGCCTTCGCCGGGGTCCCGGGCTCGACCACTCCTGCTGGAAGCGCCATCAGCGCCGGACCGCCGCCCCCTACTTCGGTGGGGATCGGGGTCAGTATCGGAGTCAGTGTCGGAGCCGAGGTAACGGTCATCTTCCCTGCCTTGCCGGATCAGCTGGTCGCCTTCGCTGTCCGACATAGGTGGACTGCGCGTGGATTCCCAGTGTGTAGCACATGGACGCCGTTTCACGCATCGATCTTGCGATTCTTACTCTTTTGCCAGTCGTCGACCCGAAATATCGGCTCTGGGTAGCGGCCCCGGTACCTTCCGCAGTCGTTCGGGGAGGTTTGCGCCGCCCCGGATCGCCCGAACAGACGAACCGCGGCAGATGCCCCGTGGCCCCGGTCACAGAGTGCTGACCAGGGACGAAACCCGCTGCCCGGCGACCACAGGCGTCCCGCTGGACACGCGCGAGCCTGCGAAGGCGACCACCCTGGTGCGGTGGGAGTCACACGTGTTGCTTCCGCGCCGCGATGGTAGGCGAGTGTTAGGAGTCCCTATGCGGACGACCGCCAAGTCTTCGTCATCGTCTCCGGCACCCCGGCGGCAGCCCGCCGACCCGGTGCTGGAGCGGGTCAAAGACCCAGAGGACCTGGCGGGGCTGGATACCGCCGAGCTGGCCGGACTGGCCGAGGAGATCCGCGGCTTCCTGATCGAGAAGGTGTGCGCGGTCGGCGGCCACCTGGGGGTGAACCTGGGCGTCGTGGAGCTCACCATCGCGCTGCACCGGGCGTTCCGCTCGCCGCACGACGTGCTGCTGTTCGACACCGGCCACCAGAGCTACGTCCACAAGATCCTCACCGGCCGCGCCGCGGGCTTCGACGTGCTGCGCCGGCACGGCGGGCTGTCCGGCTACCCCTCGCGCTCGGAGTCGGCGCACGACTGGATCGAGAACTCGCACGCCTCGACCGCGCTGAGCTACGCCGACGGCCTGGCCAAGGCCTTCCAGCTGCGCGGCGAGCTGGCCGACGGCTCCGGCGACCCCGCGCGGCGGCATGTCGTCCCGGTCATCGGCGACGGCGCGATGACCGGCGGGCTGGCCTGGGAGGGCCTGAACAACCTGGCCGGCGCGGCCGACCGGCCGGTGGTGATCGTCCTGAACGACAACGGCCGCGCCTACGCCCCGACCATCGGCGGCATCGCGAACCACCTGGGCGGCCTGCGCCGGGATTCTCAAGAAAGCCCGGATTCCCGAGAAAGCCCAGATTCCCGAGAACGCCCGGAGCGCCGGGCCCGGCACCTGTTCGGCGAGCTCGGGCTGGCCTACGTCGGCCCGGTCGACGGCCACGACATCGCCGCCACCGAGCAGGCACTGCGCGAGGCCGCGGCGCTGGGCCGGCCGGCGCTGGTGCACGTGCTCACCACGAAGGGCCGCGGCTTCGCGCCGGCGGAGTGCGACGAGGCGGACCGGATGCACGCGGTCGGCGTCGTGGACCCGCTGACCGGCGTCCCCACCAAGGCGCCGAAGAAGAGCTGGACCGAGGTGTTCGGCGAGCAGATGGGCGCCATCGGGGCCGAGCGGGACGACGTGGTGGCGGTCAGCGCGGCGATGGTGCTGCCGGTGGGGCTCGGCGAGTTCGCGCAGCGGTTCCCGGACCGGGTGTTCGACGTCGGCATCGCCGAGCAGCACGCGGTCTGCTCAGCCGCCGGTCTGGCCGCCGGCGGGCTGCACCCGGTGGTGTGCGTCTACTCGACCTTCCTGAACCGGGCCTTCGACCAGGTGGTCATGGACGTGGCGCTGCACAGGGCAGGCGTCACGTTCGTTTTGGACCGCGCCGGGGTCACCGGACCGGACGGGGCCTCGCACCACGGGATGTGGGACAGCGCGATCCTCGGGGTCGTCCCGGGCCTGCGGCTGGCCGCGCCCCGGGACCCGGCGCGGCTGGCGGAACTGCTGCGGGAGGCGGTGGCCGTCGACGACGCGCCGACCGTGATCCGCTTCCCGAAGGCCGAGGCCGGGCCGGACATCGAGGCGCACACCCGGATGAACGGCGTCGACATCCTCTACCGGGCCGCCGGACGTCCGCTGGACGTGCTGATCGTCGCGGCCGGGGTGACGGCGCGGACCTGTCTGGCCGCCGCGCAGGAGCTGGATGGCCTGGGGATCGGCGCGACGGTGGTCGACCCGCGCTGGATCCTGCCGGTCAACCCGCACCTGACGCACCTGGCCGACCGGCACCGGCTGGTGGTGACCGTCGAGGACGGGGTGCGCAGCGGCGGGATGGGGACGGCGGTGGCGCAGGCGTGTGCCGACGCGGAGTCGACGACGCCGGTCCGGGTGATGGGGCTGCCCCGGGAGTTCCTGGCGGCCGGCGGACGCGAGGAGATCCTGGAGGGCGCCGGGATGGCGGTGCGGGACGTCGTCACGACCGTGGTCGACGGCCTGCGGGCCGGGCCCCGGGCCGTGGCGCCGGAGCTGATCGAGATCCCCGACGTCCCGCCGGTTGTCGGCAAGGTGAACGGCTCGGTGAACGGCTCGGTGAACAGCTCGGTGAACGGCTCGGTGAACAGCTCGGTGAACAGCTCAGCGAACGGCTCGGCGGACGGCCCGGCAAACGGCCCGGCGACCAGCAAGGTGAACGGCTCGGCGAAGCCTGCGGACAGGAGGGCACTGTGAACGCCATCGATCTCGGGCTGCCGGCCTTCCCGGCCGAGCAGGCCCGCGAGCTGCGGAGGATCAGCCGGCAGCTCGACGTCGGCGGCGTGCCGGTGGGCGGCGGGGCGCCGGTGTCGGTGCAGTCGATGACCACCACCCTGACCGCGGACGTGAACGCCACGCTCCAGCAGATCGCGCAGCTGACGGCCGCCGGCTGCCAGATCGTGCGGGTCGCGGTGCCCTCCCAGGACGACGCCGACGCGCTGCCGATGATCGCGAAGAAGTCGCAGATCCCGGTCATCGCCGACATCCACTTCCAGCCCAGGTACGTCTTCGCCGCCATCGACGCCGGCTGTGCCGCGGTGCGCGTGAACCCGGGCAACATCAAGGCCTTCGACGACAAGGTCGGCGAGATCGCCCGCGCCGCGCAGGACGCGGGGATCCCGATCCGCATCGGCGTGAACGCCGGGTCCCTGGACAAGCGGCTCTATGAGAAATACGGCAAGGCCACGCCCGAAGCCCTGGTCGAATCCGCGCTCTGGGAGTGCTCGCTGTTCGAGGAGCACGGATTCCGCGACATCAAGATCTCGGTCAAGCACCACGATCCGCTGGTGATGGTGGCGGCCTACCGCCAGCTGTCCGAGCAGTGCGACTACCCGCTGCACCTGGGCGTCACCGAGGCCGGGCCGCTGATGCAGGGCACCATCAAGTCCTCCGTCGCCTTCGGCATCCTGCTGGCCGAGGGCATCGGCGACACGATCCGGGTCTCCCTGTCGGCGCCGCCGGTGGAGGAGGTCAAGGTCGGCATCGGCATCCTGGAGTCGCTGGGACTGCGCCGCCGGCACCTGGAGATCGTCTCGTGCCCGTCGTGCGGGCGCGCGCAGGTGGACGTGTACAAGCTGGCCGAGCGGGTGCAGGCGGCCTTCGACGGGTTCCCGCACCCGCTGCGCGTCGCGGTGATGGGCTGCGTGGTGAACGGCCCCGGCGAGGCGCGCGAGGCCGACATCGGCGTGTCCTCCGGGAACGGCAAGGGCCAGATCTTCGTGCGCGGCGAAGTGGTCCGCACGGTGCCCGAGGCCCAGATCGTCGAGGCGCTCGTGGAGGAGGCGCTGGCGCTGTCCGAGGCGTCATGAGGGCCGGGGTCGCCCTGGTGACCGGGGCCTCGTCGGGGATCGGCGCCGTCACCGCCGCCGCCCTGGCCCGCCGCGGCTACCGCGTCGTGGTGCACGGCCGCGACGAGCGCGCGACCGCCGAGGTGGCCCTGGCGGTGGACGGCGTGCCCGTCTGCGCCGACCTCGCCCGCGACGGCGAGGCCGAACGGCTCGCGGAGCGGGCGCTGGAGGCCGGGCGCGGGCGCGTCGAGGTGCTGGTGAACAACGCGGGCTTCGGCTGGTACGGCGACTTCGGCGCGATGCCGGCCGGGACGGCGCAGCGGCTGCTGGCGGTGAACCTGGCCGCGCCGATCGCGCTGACCCGCGCGCTGCTGCCGGGGATGCGGGAGCGGGACGCCGGGCGGGTGGTGTTCGTCAGCTCGATCGCGGGGCGGGTGGGGGTGGCGGGCGAGTCCGTCTACGCGGCGACGAAGGCCGGGCTCGGCTGCTTCGCGGACAGCCTGCGCGGCGAGCTGCGGGGCACCGGGGTCGGGGTCGGGGTGGTGGTCGCGGGGGTGATCGCGACACCGTTCTTCGAGCGGCGCGGGACGCCTTACGCGCGCCGCTGGCCCAAGCCGATCCCGACGGAGGCGGCGGCCGCCGCGGTGGTGCGGTGCGTGGAGCAGGGGGCGGCGGAGGTCTATGTGCCGCGGTGGTTGCGGGTGCCGGGGGCGGTGCAGGGGGTGGCGCCGGGGGTCTATCGCTGGTTGGAGGGGCGGTTCGGCGGCGAGGGGGTGTGAAGGGGGCGCAGCATTTTGTTAGGGCATATTCGCCCCTTGTAAGCATGCATAACAGGCGGCGCTGACAGCTCGGCACAGCGCGCTGACAGTTCGGCGACCGCGACAACGCGCGCCGCCGAGGCCGTGGAACCTCGGCGGCGGCCGCAGCCCTACCCCTCCCGCAGCGCCCGCACCGACTCCCGCAGCGAACCCAGCGTCGCGAACACCGCCGTCGGCTCGTAGCCGCAGTGCGCCATGCAGTTCGCGCAGCGCGGGTCGTTGCCGCGGCCGTAGCTGTCCCAGTCGGTCTCCTCCAGCAGTTCCTTGTACGTCTTCGCGTAGCCGTCCGACATCAGGTAGCACGGCTTCTGCCAGCCGAACAGGGAGTAGCTCGGGATGGCCCACGCGGTGCAGGGGAAGTCCACCTTCCCCTCCAGGAAGTCCAGGAACAGCGGGCTGTGGTTCAGCCGCCACCGCTGCCGGTTCCCGTTCCCGAACGCTTTGCGGAAGACCTCGCGGGTCTGCTTCACCGGCAGGAAGTGCTCCTGGTCCGGGGCCTTCTCGTAGGCGTAGCCGGGGCTGATCATCATCTGGTCGACGCGGAGGTCGTCGTTCAGGTAGTCCAGGATGTCGATCACGTCCTGCGGGGAGTCCGTGTCGAAGAAGGTCGTGTTCGTCGTCACCCGGAAGCCGCGGCGGCGCAGTTCGCGGACCGCCGCCACCGCCTCGTCGAAGACGCCTTCCTTGCAGACCGACTCGTCGTGGCGTTCGCGCAGGCCGTCGAGGTGGATCACCCAGGTGAAGTAGCGCGAGGGCTTGAAGCGGTCCAGCTTCTTGGGGATCAGCAGGGCGTTCGTGCACAGGAACACGTAGCGCTTCATCTTCACCAGCTCGTCGACCAGCTCGCCGATCTGCGGGTGCATCAGCGGCTCGCCGCCGGCGATGGAGACCATCGGCGCCCCGCATTCGCGCATCGCGGCGAGCGCCTGCTCGACCGGCATGCGGCGCTTGAGGACGTCCGCCGGGTGCTGGATCTTGCCGCAGCCGGCGCAGGACAGGTTGCAGGCGAACAGCGGCTCCAGCTCCACCAGGAGGGGGAACTTCTCGCGGCGGCGCAGCTTGTTGCCCAGGATGTAGCTTCCGATGCGGATGCTCTGGCGGACCGGCATTCCCATGGTTCCGCGCCTCCTTGCGAGTAGATCAGTGCGGGTGGATCAGGTGGTTGTTCAGACGTGTTCGAGTGCTGTGGCCCAGTGCCGCAGGACGACGCCGACGGCTCGCAGGCGTCTTCGCGCGGTCAGTCCCGCGCGCAGGGTCGAGGGGCGGACCAGCGGGTGGTCCGGGGTGTCCACGACCACCCGGACCACCGTGAACGGCCGGCCGCGCGCGGTCGCGACCAGGGGGAACGACTCCATGTCCACCGTGGTCACGCCCTGTCCGGCCAGCCGGGTCAGCAGGTCGGAGGAGGCGACGTGCTCGATGGTCGCGATCGGGCCGGTGACCACGGCCGGGACGCGCCGGGCCGCACCGTGCGCATGCGGGTGGGCGTCTGCCTCGGCCTCGGCTTCGGGCTCCAGGATCAGGTGCTGCTCCAGCGCGAAGGCGACCGTGTCGGCCCACGGGCACGCGATCACCGCACCGCCCTGGCGCACCTCGTCGGCGACCACCACGTCCCCGGGCTTCAGGCACCCGTCGGTGGCGCCGCCGAACCCCGCGACGGCCAGCACGTCGAAAGCCCGCTCGCGCCGCGCGAACTCCTCGGCCCGCCGCAAGCCCATGCCGACCCGCTCGACCCGCAGGCCGTCAGTCTTCAGGGCTCGGGCCTCGATGCCGAGCGCCGCGCAGACGAGCAGGTCAGTCATGACACGGCCCCCACGGCCTTCACATAGCGGCCGAGCGCACTGACCGGGAAGACCAGCCGGTACAGGTGGTAGTTCAGGTAGAAGTCGCCGGGGAAGCCGGTCCCCGTGTAGTGGTCCTCGTCCCACGTCCCGTCGGGACGCTGCGTGCGCACCAGGAACCGGACACCGTGCTCGACCGCCGTCCCGCGCTCCTCCCCCGCCGCGAGCAGCGCCAGCAGCGCCCACGCGGTCTGGGAGGCGGTCGAGACCCCGCGCCCGATCCACCGCTTGTCGCGGTAGGAGCGCAGGTCCTCGCCCCAGCCGCCGTCGTCGTTCTGGTGCTCCTCCAGCCAGCGGACGGCGCGGCGGATCATCTCGTCCTGCGGGTCCACGCCCGCGGCCACCATCGCCGGGACCACGGCGCCGGTGCCGTAGACGTGGTTGGCGCCCCAGCGCCCGAACCAGGATCCGTCGCTCTCCTGCGCGCGCACCAGCCACTCCAGCGCGCGCCGCGAGGCCGGCGAGCCGCCGCGTCCCAGGGCCGCGTAGGCCTCCAGGGTGTGCGCGGTGACGTCGGCGGTCGGCGGGTCGATGACGGCGCCGAAGTCGCAGAACGGCAGCTTGAGCGCCAGGGTGCGGGTGTTGTCGGCGTCGAAGGCCCCGTAGCCGCCGTCTTTGCTGGCCATGCCCTCCAGCCAGTCCACGCCGCGCCGGATGGCGGCGGGCGCGTCCGGGTGCGCGACGCGGTTCAGCGCGAGCAGCACCTCGGCGGTGTCGTCGACGTCGGGGTAGCCGTCGTTGTCGAACTCGAAGGCCCAGCCGCCGGGCGCCACGCGCGGCCGGCGCACCGACCAGTCGCCGGGGTTGGTGATCTCCTCTTCGAGCACCCAGTCGGCGGCCTTCACCAGCGCCGGGTGGTCCTCGGGCAGGTCGGCGTCGCGCAGCGCGGTCATCGCCAGGACGGTGTCCCACACCGGGGACTGGCACGCCTCCAGGCGGCGGCCGCGTTCGTCGCGGATCGTGAACCGG
This sequence comes from Catenulispora sp. MAP12-49, assembly GCF_041262705.1. Taxonomy (NCBI): domain Bacteria; kingdom Bacillati; phylum Actinomycetota; class Actinomycetes; order Catenulisporales; family Catenulisporaceae; genus Catenulispora; species Catenulispora sp. MAP12-49. The sequence goes on from NZ_JBGCCP010000019.1 coordinate 50,032, forward strand.
TCCAGGCCCTCGATGCCCTTGCGCATCACCGGATGGTCGACGCCGTAGCCGAGCAGGTTCAGCGCCATCAGCGAGTACACCCACGGCGGCTGGATCCCGCCCCAGGAGCCGTCAGCCTCCTGACGCGCGATGATCCAGTCGGCGGAGCGGCGCAGCGCAGCGTCCCGCACCGACCGCAGCGGCCGCTTCTCATAGACGTGCAAGGCGCGGTCGAGCGTGCTGAAGAAGCCGCGCTGCGCGGGCGCGCGCCGGCCGCTGCGCAGCTCCACCAGGTCGAAGCCGAGCGGCCGCACCGGCCGCAGGGCGTTGACGATGGTCAGCGGGACCACGGTCTGCCGGGCCCAGCAGGCCCAGTCGTAGACGTTGAGCGGGAACCACTTCGGCAGGTAGATCAGCTCCGGCGGCATCACCGGCAGGTCCGACCACTGCCATTCGCCGAACAGCGCGAGCCAGATGCGGGTGAAGACCCGGCTGGCCTCGATGCCGCCGGACTCCAGGATGTAGGCGCGGGCGGCGATCATGTGCTCGGCGTCCGGGGAGTCGCCGGCCATCTTCAGGGCCGCGTAGGCCTCGATGGTCGTGGACAGGTCGGCCGGGCCGTCGAAGAAGTTCGCCCAGGTGCCGTCGGCGCGCTGCTGGGAGCGGATCCAGTCGCCGGCCTCGCGGGTCACCTCGTCGGTGCGGATGCCCAGGAACTGGCGCAGCAGCAGGTCCTCGGCGTCCATGGTGACGTTGGTCTCCAGCTCGCCCTTCCACCAGCCGGCGGTGTCCTGCAGGCCGAGCAGGTGGTCGGCGGCGGCCTTGAGCGTGGTGGCCTTGAGCGTGGCGGCCGCTTTTGCAGGGCCGCCGGGGTCGGCGGAACCGGTCGCGGCGAGGTCGGCGGCGAGGTCGGCGGCGATGAGGTCGGTCACGGGTTCCCCTAGCTGTCCCGGTGGGTGACGAAACGGGCCACGGCCAGGAACTCGGCGCGCACGTCGTCCGGGATGTCGGCGCCGGCCAGCCGGGCCTCGGCGGCGGCGACGCGGGCGTCGGCGGCGGCCTCGGCCCAGGCCCGGCCGCCGGCCTCCTCGATCAGCGCGGCGGCCTCGACCAGCTGCGGCTCGGTCAGCGGGTCGGTTTGCGTGTACAGCAGCGCCAGCCGGGCCGAGGCCGGGGTGCCGGCGCCGAGCGCGGCGGTCACCGGCAGCGACTTCTTGCGCGAGCGCAGGTCGTTGAGCACCGGCTTGCCGGTCACCTCCGGCTCGCCCCAGATGCCGAGCAGGTCGTCGACGAGCTGGAAGGCCAGGCCCAGGTCCTCGCCGAAGCCGGACAGCGCCAGCGCCAGCCGGTTGGGCGCCTCGGCCAGCACCGCGCCGATGGAGCAGGAGCAGGCGAACAGCGCCGCGGTCTTGTCCATCGACATCACCGTGCACTCGTCCAGCGAGACGTCGGTGCGGGTCTCGAAGCCCAGGTCGAGGGCCTGGCCGGCGATGAGTTTGCGGGTGGTGGCGGCTATGTGCCGGGCAGCGCGGTGGGCGCCGGCGGTGCCGCGGTCCAGCAGCACCTCCTCGGCCAGCGCCAGCAGCGCGTCGCCGGCCAGGATCGCGGCCGGGACGCCGAAGACCGTCCAGGCCGCCGGGCGGTGCCGGCGCATGCGGTCGTTGTCCATGACGTCGTCGTGCAGCAGCGAGAAGGCGTGCACGAACTCGACCGCGACCGCGGCCGGCACGACCCGCGCCATGTCGGCGCCGGCGGCGCGGCCCGACAGCAGCGCCATCGCCGGCCGTAGCGCCTTGCCGCCGGCCGGGCCCTTCGGCGCCGAACCGTCGGCCTCGACCCAGCCGAAGTGGTACGCCGCGACCCGGCGCATCCGGGGGTCCAGCCGTTCGACGGCGGCGCGCATGGCCGCCTCGACCAGCTCGCGGCCGGCGGTCACGGCGTGCGGGACGACTGTCATCGGACGTTGCCTTTCTGCAGGTGGCGACGGCACAGGCGGGCGGCCGTCAGTCCGCTGCGCACCGCGCCCTCCATGGTGTCGGGCCAGCCCGTGGCGGTCCACGCGCCGGCGAGGAAGAGCCCTGGTACCCCCGTTTCGGCGGCCGGACGCAGGGCCCCGGAGCCCGGCGTCTGACGGAACGTGGCGTGTCGTTCGCGGGTGACGAAGAACTCCGCGACCCGCGCGCGCCGGGCCCGCGGCAGCGCCTCGGCCAGCGCCGGCAGGAACGCCCGCCGGATCTGCGCGACCGGCGCGTCGATCCACTGGCCGGCCGCCGAGACGACGCTGCTGACGTACTGGCCGTGTTCCGGGTCGAGCCCGGCGGCGCTGGTCCGGTCGAAGACCCACTGCACCGGGGAGTCGACGACGGCCGCGAACGGGGAGTCCAGAACGGGACGGTCGTAGAGCACGTGCACGTCGACGATCGGCGAGGACGCCAGGCCGGCCCAGGAGCCCCGGTCCGGGCACGCAGCCTCGGGCACCAGCGCGGCGGCGGCCGGATGCGGCACCGCGACGATCACCGCCTCGGCGTCCACCGGGAAACCGTCCACGACCAGCCGGTTGCCGGAGACGACCTGCTCGACCTTGGTCTTCAGGTGCACGCCGCGCAGCGTCTTCTCGGCGGCGCGGCCGTGCAGTTCGCCCAGCGGGATGCGAGGGACGCCGATGTCGGCGGCGTCGGCCCGGCCGAGCAGCGCCTTCTGGATCACCATCGCGGACAATCCGAGCGAGGCCTCGTCCACGCCGCAGTTCAGCGCGGCGGTGACGAACAGCTCCCACAGGTAGCGGCGGGTGCGGTCGCTCTGGCCGTGCCGGTCGAGCCAGTAGCCCAGGCTCATCGCGTCCACGTGCGGGTCGTCCGCGTTGACCTTGCGCATAGCCAACGAGGCCGAGGCGGCGCGCAGCCGCTCGGCCGGGGATAGCAGGGAGTAGGTGGCCAGCGCGGGGAGCAGATGCATCGGACCCGGCAGGCCGGTGCGCCGCAGGCGGGCCTCGGGGCGCTCGTCGGGCGTCAGGATCCGCAGGTCGAAGCGGTTCTGCAGGTCGATGCCGTGCGCGGTGCCCAGGCGTTGCAGCAGGCCGCGGTAGGCGGTGAAGGCGCGCAGCAGCACGTGCTGGCCGTTGTCCACGGTCAGGTCCGGGCCGCCGTCGGTGCCGGCCCGCTGAAAGGAGTGCGTGGCCCCGCCCAGGCGCGGGCGGGCCTCGTACAGCTCGACCTCGATCCCGGCCTCCTGGAGCGCGACGGCCGCCGCGATGCCGGCCAGGCCTCCGCCGACCACGGCCACGCTCACGGCGTCACCCCGGCCAGCGCGCGGGCCGCGACCACGCCCTTCTCCCAGGCCGGGAGCGACATGCGGGAGTTCAGGGCGCTGATCGGCTGCTCGGCGATGCGGACGAGCAGCCGGCGGTAGATCCCGGCCATGGCCGCCGTGCAGGCGGCGCTGCGCCGGTCCAGCAGCGGCAGCAGCTTCAGCCCGGTGTCGTACCAGCCGCGGGCGTACGCCGCCTGGTCGCGGACCAGGGCGGCCAGGTCGGCCTCGTCGTCGACGAAGCGGTCGTGCTCGTCGATCTTCAGCGTGCAGCCGTGCCGGACCAGTTCGTCGGCCGGCAGGTAGACGCGGCCCATGAGGCCGTCCTCGCGGATGTCGCGCAGGATGTTGGTGAGCTGCAGCGCCACGCCGAGGGAGTCGGCGTAGCCGGAGGCCTCTTCCAGGCGCGCCGGGTCGACACCGTAGACGCCGAGCGAGAGCCGGCCGATGGAGCCGGCGACGCAGCGGCAGTAGAAGGTCAGCTCGTCGGCGGTGGCGTAGTCGGTGCCGCGCACGTCGGCCTCGCAGCCGTCGATGAGCTCGTCGAAGGCGGCCAGCGGGATCGGGTGCTTCTTCGCGGCGTCGGCCAGCGCGACCAGCACCGGGTCCTCGGTCTGCTCCTCGATGCGGTGCAGCTCCTCGCGGGCGGTGGCCAGCTGCGCCAGGCGCTCGCCGCGGGTCTGCGAGCCGTCGCCGATGTCGTCGACGCGCCGGGCGAAGGCGTAGACCGCGGACAGCGCCTGCCGCTTGGTGGTCGGCAGCAGGCGGATGCCGTACGCGAAGTTCCGGGCCCGCGAGCGGACCACCCGTTCGCAGTGCTCGTACGCGGCTTGCGGGTCGATGCTCGCTGGGCTCACTTGGTCACGTCCCTTCCGAGGATCAGCAGGGCTTCGCCGAGCGTCCGCGCGCGGCTGGGGCGCAGTCGGGCGGCATGCACGTCGTAGGCGCCGCCGCGCAGCGCCGCCAGGGTGGCGCGGCCGCCGGCCAGGTAGCCGGCCACGGCGACCCGGGCCCAGCCGTCGAGCTTGCCGATCAGCGGGGCGCCGTCGTCCAGCAGCGCGGCGGCGCGGTCGGCGTTGCGGGCCACCACCCCGCGCAGCCTGGTCGGGGTGGTGGGGGCGCCCAGGTCGGCGTCGGTACAGCCGAACAGCCGCAGGTCGTCGGCGGGCAGGTAGACCCGGCCGTCGGCGAAGTCCTCGGCGACGTCCTGGCAGTGCTCGATGACCTGCAGCGCGGTGCAGATGTGGTCGGACAGCGCGAGCCGCTCCGGGGAGGCGGCGTCGAACACGTGCAGCACCAGGTGCCCGACCGGGTCCGCGGACAGCGCGCAGTACTCGACGAGCTGGTCCCAGGTGGCGTACCGGTGGATCTCCTGGTCCTGGCGGTTGGCCTGGACCAGCTTGCGCAGCGGCGCCTCCGGGATGCCGTGCTCCCGGGCCACGGCGCCGATGGCGCGCAGCGCCGGCAGCTCCGGGGCGGCGCCGGCGAAGATCCGGTCGATGTCCCGGTCCACCAGGTCGAAAAGCCGCCCGCGCTCGGCCGGCGGCGCCTCGTCGCCGATGTCGTCGATCAGGCGGGCGTACCGGTAGACCGCACCGAGCGCCACCCGGTGCCGGGCCGGGAGGATGCGCAGCGCCACCGGGAAGTTCTCGCGGATGGTCCGCTCGGGCGGCATGGCGGGATCGCCGGCGCCCGGACGCGTGGCACTCGCCGCCCGCGGACCGGGTCCGCCAGCGGAGTCGAGCCGGCTGGCCTTCAGCATCAGTGGAATCCCTTCGCCTCTCCAGCAACGCAATCAGCACTCGGCCCTCCCGTCCCCTTTTCCTGATCCATTCGAGGGTCCCCAACGGCTCGGCACGCGGAAAGGAGTTGATTCGGGCGGCCGAGCCGGGGTGTGATCCGCGGCGGCGCGGGAAGGTGCCGGGCATGCGTTCGGTGGCTGTCGCCGCGGCGGGCGCGGCGATCGGCGCGGCCGGGCTGGGCCTGGCGCACGTCGGGCCCGCCGCGAGCTGGCTGCCGCCCGTGCGCCGCCGCTTGTGGCCGGCCATGGAGGCCCGCGGCCGGTCCGGCCACGTGGCGCTGACCTTCGACGACGGCCCGGACCCGGTCAGCACGCCGCACTTCTGGGACCTGCTGGACGAGCTCGACGTCCGCGCGACGTTCTTCGTACTGGGCTCGCGGGCGGCGCGGCACCCGGAGGTGGTCGCCGAGACCGCGGCGCGCGGGCACGAGGTGGCGGTGCACGGCTGGACGCACCAGCCGCAGTGGCTGCCCAGCCCGCAGCGGGACCTGATCGAGCTGCGGCTGGCCCGGGACGTGGTGGAGCAGAGTTGCGGGGTGCGGCCGGTGTGGTTCCGGCCCCCGTTCGGAGTACTGACCACGGGCTTGTGGCGGGCCGCGCGGCGGGCCGAGCTGCGGCCGGTGCTGTGGGGCGCGTGGGGCCGGGACTGGGAGGAGGACCGGTCGGCGGCCGAGGTTCGGCGCACGGTACTCGGCGAGGTGCGCGGAGGCACGACGGTGCTGTTGCACGACGCGGCGCCGGACGGACGCGGGCAGGCGTGGCGGACGACGCTGGAGGCGGTGCCGGGGATCGTGGAGGGCTGCCGGGGCGCCGGGTGGGATGTGGGGCCGCTGGCGGAGCACTTCTGAGGGCACTGCGGCGCTCCGGAAGCCATCGGCAGATCGGTCGGCGCTGAAGCGTGCGGCCAGGTGCGAGTCGGCGCGGCGCCCCTCACGACAACCCCACACTGCTCAGCGCCGCCCCGAAAGCCGCCTCCCAGGGCGCCCGCACCGAACCCGCCGAGGGCTTCGGCGTCTCCCGTTCCAGCGCCGCCAGCGCCGCGCGCACGACGTCGCGCGGCGCGGCCCCGGTGACGTCCGCGTATCCGAGCTCCAGCTCGTGTTGCAGGTTGTCGCGGCCGTGCCCGGGCACCACGTCCAGCAGCAACAGCCGCCGCCCGATGGCGCGCGCCTCGCTGCAGGTGTCGCCGGAGCTGGTGACCACCAGGTCGGCCGCCGCCATCAGGGCCGGTACCCGGTCGGAATACCCCAGGGCTCGCACACGCGGCTCCCGCCGCCGCACCTCTCGCAGCCGCGCTTCCAGCTCCCTGTTGCGTCCCGCGACCGCCAGGACGTGCACGCCCGCCGCGCCGAGCGCGGCCGCCGCCTCGGCCACCGGGCCCAGGCCCCAGCTGCCGCTCATCAGCAGCACGCAGCGCGCGTCCGGCGGGATGCCGAACTCCTCGCGGGCTTCCTGCTTGGTGGGCGGTGAGTAGAACGGTGTCCGCAGCGGCGCCGGGGCGACCACGGTCCGGGCGTCGGGGCGGTAGCGGCGCACTCCGGCGGCGGCGGTCTCGGAGGTCACCAGGAACAGGTCGGTGCTCTCGTGCACCCACAGCCGGTGCGGGGTGACGTCGGTGCAGAACACCATGTGCGGCGGGACCGGCGTGCCGTCCCGGTGCAGGGCGTCGACCGCGCCGGCGGCCGTGGAGAACACCGACACCACCAGCTCGGTCGGCTGCCGGCCGAGCAGGTCCCGGACCCGCGGGGCCAGCCGGGCGACCGCGGCCCTCTCGGTGGAGCGCGCCAGGCGGGTGCCGGGGCGCAGTGCCGAGAAGTGGAACGCGTCGTAGACGCCCGGTACCGCCAGCAGCCGGCGGAACACCGCCTCCCCCGCCGCGCCGGACCGGCGGCCGAGCAGGGCCATCGCGTCGACGGTCGCGGTGGTCCAGCCGCGCTCGTGCAGCGAGTCCGCGCAGGCTGCCGCCATCACGTCGTGCCCCTGGCCCAAGGACCCGGACAGCAGCAACGCGTGCGGCATCGCCTGCGGCCTCCTTGCCTGTCTCAGCGTGTCTCAGCGTGTCTCGGCGCGGTACCACTCGGCGTAGCGCCGCACACCCTCGGTGAACCCGGTGGTCGGCGACCAGCCCAGCAGGCGCTTGGCCTTGGCGTTGGAGACACGGGTGCCGGTGTAGTCGGCGGCGCGCGCCGGGACGTGCTCGACGGTGATCGGGCCGAGCAGGCCGTCCACGGTGTCGGCGATGTCCCGGACCGAGATCGGGGTGGTGCCCTCCAGCGCGATGGTCTCGTCCTCGGCGGTCGGGGACAGCGCGAGCACGTGCGCGGCCGCCAGGTCGCGGACGTAGACGTAGTTGCGGGTCTGGCGGCCCTGGCCGGCGATGGTGATCGGCTGCCCGGCCATCGCGGCCTGCACGAACTTGGCCACGACCAGGGCGTCACGCATGCGCGGGCCGTAGGGGATGCCGTAACGCAGGATCGTGAAGTGCTGTCCGTACAGTTCGCGGTAGCTCTGCACGGCCATCTCGGCGGCGAGCTTGGTCGCGACGTACAGGTGGCCGCTGCGCCGCAGGTCGAAGGGGACGTCCTCGGTCAGTTCGGCCAGGCCGTCGCCGCCGCCCTCGCCGTCGGTGTGCGCGGCCCCGTAGACCCAGACCGTGCTGGCCAGCACGAACCGGTTCATGCCGACGCGCCGCGCGGCCTCCAGGGTGGTGCCGGTGCCCTCGACGTTCAGCCGCAGCGCCCGGACCGGGTCGGCGGTGACCTGGCCGACGTCGGCGGCGGCGGCCAGGTGGAAGACCACCTCGCCGCCGTCCAGCGCGACGGTCAGGCCGGCCAGGTCCAGGATGTCGGCCTTGCGGTACTCGGCGGCCGGGTTGAGCTTGCGGATCTCGCTGTCCACGACCACGACCTCGTGGCCGGCCTCGACCAGCGCGTCGACGACGTGCGAGCCGATGAAACCGCAGCCCCCGGTGACGACCGTGCGCATCTGTGGGCTCCTTTCAGCCGAACATCTCGCCGGACACGGTGCGTACGGCGGTGAGGACCTGCTCGACCTCGTCGTCGCGCATGTCCGAGTGCACGGGCAGGCAGACGTGCCGGGCGCAGACGTCCTCGGCGACCGGCAGCGAGCCGTTGGCGTACTTCATCAGCACCGGCTGCTTGTGCAGCGGCAGGTCGTAGACCTCGCCGGACAGGCGCACGGCGAAGCGATCGGCGACCTCGGCCTTGAACCGCGTGCGGTCGGCGCCGGCGGGCAGCAGGAGGATGTACTTATAGAAGTTGCTGACGCAGCCGGGCGGCTCGGTGAGCGGAGTGAGCGCGTCGATCCCGGACAGCGCCTGGGTGTAGCGCGCGGCGACGGAGCGGCGGTGCTTCACGAACCGCGACAGGTGCTGGACGTGGACCGCGCCGGCCGCCGCGTTCAGCTCCGACAGCCGCCACGACGCGCCGTCGCGGACGTGGTGGTTGGTGGTGAACGCGCCCTTGCCCTGGTCCCGGTACATCCGGGCCTCGTCGCGCACCTGCGGGTCGGCGGTGAGGATCATGCCGCCCTCGGCGCTGGTGGTGACCTTGGTCGGGTAGAAGGAGAAGGCTCCGGCCAGCCCGAAGGTGCCGGCCATGCGGCCCTCGAGGCTGCAACCGTGGGCGTGCGCGGCGTCCTCGACCAGCGCGACGCCGCGCCGGTCGCACAGCGCGCGGATGGCGTCGACCCGCGGCGTGATCATCCCGCCGACGTGCACCAGCACCACGGCCTTGGTGGTCGGGGTGAGCACCGCCTCGACGGTCTCCGGGGTGAGCGCGAAGGTCGAGGCCTCGACGTCGGCGAAGACCGGCCGGCCGCCGGCGTGCACCACGGCGGCGGCCGTGGCGTAGAAGGTGTTCGCCGGCACCACCACGTCGTGGTTGGCCACCCCGACCACCCGCAGGGCGATCTCCAGGGCCGCGGTCCCGGTCGCCACCGCGACCGCGTGCTGCGCGCGGTGCGCCGCCGCGAAGGCGGTCTCGAACCGCTCGGTGTGGGGGCCGAGCGTCAGCGCGCCGGTGGCCAGGCTCTCGGCCACCGCGGCGGCGACCGCGGCGCGGTCGTCGGCGTCGAACACGATGCGAGCCGCGGGTACTGTCACTGCCACTGCACACCTCCGGAGAAGGGGATGAAAGCCGCTTTCCCATGAAAGCGCCCGAGGGTGATGTCAGCTAGCTGAACGGTCAAATGGGGTAGATCCGCCCACGCCGACGGCGGCCGTTCCGCCGTTCCAACTTTTCCGCCCCGCACGCGGTCAGGAGCTGTAGCCGGTCGCATCGCCGGCGTGAAGGCTTCACGGGGTGGCAAATGTCTGAAACACAGCAACGGAGCCCGCTGGCACGACCTGCGACGGCGGCTGACCAGGCCCGGCGCGGACCGCGAGACGCGCTGTTCGCGGCGGCGTGCGTCCTGGTCGGGGCGTGGGCGCTGTTCCAGAACTTCTTCAAGATCGGGACGGCGCCGATCCTCGCCGACGAGCCGGTCTACACGACCGCGGGCTGGCGCTACCTGTACGGGAAGGTCAGCTCGCCGCCGCCGTTCCGGTCGCAGGCCGCGACGCCGGCGAACTTCGAGCATCCGCCGCTGGCGAAGTACCTCTTCGGACTGGCGCAGCGGCTGTCCGGGACGCCCGCGGACCTGACGGCCTCACGCTGCGTGAGCGCGGCGGCGACGGTGCTGGCGGCGGTCGTGGCGGGGGTCTGGCTGGCCCGCGCGGCCAGCCGCTGGCCGGGTCTGCTCGCCGCGGGGCTGCTGGCGGTGCTGCCGCAGCCGGCGGGCGGATCGGACGGCCGGTTCGGGCGGTTCGCGATGCTGGACCCGCTGGCCACGCTGTTCATGGTGCTGTCGGTCGTGCTCGCCTGGGAGTGGTTCCGGCAGGGGTCTCGGCAGGGGTCCCGGTCCCGGCAGCCGTCTCGGCAGTCGCCCCGGCGGTGGTCCCGGCAGCCGTCCCGGCAATGGTCCCGGCTGGGCTCTCGGCAGTCGCAACTGCAGTCGTCCCGGCACAGCGGCCGGCGCGCCTGGGTCCTGGCGGTCGCGACCGGCGGGGCGGTCGCGCTGGCCGCCGGGGCGAAGGAGAACGGCTGGCTCGGGGCGGTCGGCCCGGTCGTGCTGATCCTGGTCTCCGCGGCCCGCAGCCGCCGGGGTTCGGTGATCCGCGCCCGGCTCGCCCAGACAGCGGCGGCCGTCGTGGTCGCGGTCGCCGGCTTCGCGGCGCTCTACCTTCCGATCAGCGATCCGATCAGCGCGATCAGGTATCTGGTCGGCTTCCAGACGACCCACTCCTCGGACGGCCACCTGGTCGGCTTCGCGGGACGGGTCACGTCCCGGCCGCCGTGGTGGGCGAACCTGTGGTTCGCGGGGCACGGCTACGGCTCGGTGCTGAGCGGCTTCATCGTGGTCGCGGCGCTGTGCGCGGTGGTGCTGCGCCGGGATCTGCTGGTCGGCTGGTGCGCGGCTTCGCTGGCGGCTCCGTTCGTGTTCCACTGCTTCATCGCGCACGTCGCGCTCAGCTTCTACTGGGTCATGTGGACGCCGATGGTTCTCGTCCTCGCGGCCCTGGGCGTGTGCGAGGTCGTGGGCCGGGCGGCTCGGGTGCGGCGATGGCCGGTGCCCCTCGCGGCGGCCACGGCCGTCGCCCTGCTGCTGGTACCTGAGCTAGAAGGCGTCGAGGAATCCGTTGCCACCGCTCAGATCCACCCTGTCGGGCCGGAGGCACTGCCCGCGCTGATGGCCGGGCACCACCTGTCCGGGCCGATCGTGAGTACGGGGGTCGCCGGGTGGGAGTACTCGTATTATCTGCCGTCGGTGGCGGTCACGACCTCCATCCGCGAGGACGCATCAGTGCCCGCCGACACGATCGTCGTCGCCAAGCCGCAGTGCCGTGATGCCCTCGACCCCGCGGTGCGCGCGCTGGTCGCCGTCAACGAGGCCTCCGGCGGCGTTCAACAGATCTACAGCGATGCGACGATGACCGTCTACGCCGTGGTCGGGACCCTCAAGGCCCCGACCCCGGAGCAGGTCGCCGACCAGCCGCCGAGCCGGGACACCGACGGCTGTTGAGCAGGAACACCGACGTGGTCGCCGAGAAGAAACGCGGCATGACCGACGGCTCGAGGAGGGCGACTTCGTGGCGAAGGCGGCCGGGGCGGAGCCGGTGAAGAGATAGCGGAGCGGGCGCGGACTCAGGACACGAAGTCGAGCAGGTCGGCGTTCAGCTGCCGGCGATGCGACAGGTGCAGCATGTGCGAGCCGTTCCGGTAGACCACGAGCTTGCTGTCGGGGATCAGCTCCGCCGTCCGGCGCCCGCAGGTCTCCAGCGGCGCGAAGGCGTCGCTGTCGCCATGCACGACCAGCGCCGGAAGACCGATGGCGGCGACTTCGGCCCGGAAGTCGGCCGCGAGGTTGGCCGCGGTGCACTCCACGGCTGCCTTGAGGGACACCGCCATCCAGTCCTGGATCGTCCGGTCCTTCTCGACCTGCGCTATCGGCTCGGTACCGAAGGAGAAGGCCGCGTTCTCCTGGACCCACTGGCCGTACCCGGTGCGGAGCCGTTCCAGCAGCGCGGCGGCCTCGGCGGGATCCACTCCCAGACAGGGCACCGTGGACCCGACCAGCGCGACACGCGATATCCGGGCGTCGCCGTGCCGGCTCAGGCAGCGCACGACCTCGCCGCCGCCCATCGAGTGCCCGACGAGGGTGACGTCGGCGAGTCCGAGGGTGTCGAGCACGGCGGCCAGGTCGTCGGCGAGGGTGTCGAAGTCGTAGCCGGCGCCGGGGTCGTCGGAGCGTCCGTGGCCTCGGCGGTCGTAGGCGATCGCGCGGTGGCCGTGCTCGGCGAGGTGGTGCATCTGGTACTGCCACATGTCGCCGTTCATCAGCAGGCTGTGGACCAGGACGACCGGTCGGCCCGTCCCCCAGTCCCTGTAGTACAGCTGCGTTCCGTCCGGCGTGCGCAGGCTCGGCATTCGACTCACTCCTTCATCGGCGGCTTGGTCCGTCACCGACGACGATGGGCGGTCCGGCGGCCGCAGGGTCAAGTCCGATAACGCGCTGAACCCTCCTGTCACAGGAGGTCCGGACGTCCGCCGGATTCGGGATCTTTGTCGACCACTTGACCGTTTTTTGACTGACTAGGGACAAGAATCATGGATTCGTCCCTTGTTATCTCAAGCCCCGGGTGCATCAATGGAGAACGGTCCAATCGCTGACTGACCGTCAGATTTGCACGCCAGACGCGGGACTCCGAGCCAGCCCGCAGTCGCGTCGGCGGCTCCCCGACGTGCAGCGCGTCCACCGCGCGGCGGCCGGCGATACGGCACACCGATCCCCCGCTTCCCGGAAAGGAATCACCATGCACCTCGGCAAAACCAGCCTCGGCACCGCCCTCGTCGCCGGCATGGCCGTCACCGGAGCGCTCGTCCTCGCCCCGGCAGCCAGCGCCGTCACCCCCGGCAGCGCCACCCTGTCGTTCAGCTGCGGGTCGTTCGGCTCCGGTTCGGCGACCATCACCGCCTCCCAGAGCGGCACCACCGCCACCTTCAACCTGTCCACCTCGGCGATCACCAGCCCGATCAACCTCGGCGCGAACTCGGTCAAGTCCACCCTCACCATGAGCAACACCTCCGGGACCAGGACGTTCACCGGCAGCTCCAACCCGGCCATCACCGCCGGAAAGCCCATCTCGACCGGCCCGCTGACCGGCACCGTCGCCGCCGGCGACAGGCTGTCGGCCAAGTCGCTGGCCGTCGTGGTCTTCGGCATCACCGCGAACTGCACGGCCACCTCGGCGCAGAGCCCGGGGCCGTTCAAGTTCTGATCCGGTACTGATCACCCGCCACAACACCGTGCGGGACGTGGAGCTCCACGTCCCGCACGTGTCATAGTTCCAAGCCCTTGCCCGCGTTGTAGGGAGGTGAAAGGGGGACGGCATGGGCGTCGTTGACCAGAAGGACCATCACGAAGGCGAGTTCCGGGACTTCGTCCTGGCCCGCCGCAGGGCTTTGATGCGCACCGCGTACCTGCTCACCGGGGACACCGGTCGGGCCGAGGACCTGGTGCAGACCACACTGGCCAAGGCCTTCGTGGCCTGGCGGCGGGTGCGGGCCGTCGACGACCCGGATGCCTACGTGGCGCGCATCCTGATCAACGCGCACAACTCCGAGCAGCGGCGCAAGCGGGTCCGGGAGTGGCTCCCCGGGACCGTGCCGGACCGGGCCGCGGCCGACGGGGCCGAAGCGGTCGCCGACCGCAGTGCCCTGATGGCCGCGCTGGCCACGCTGGCACCCCGGCAACGTGCCGTCGTCGTGCTGAGGTTCTGGGAGGACCGCAGTGAGAACGACGTCGCGCACCTGCTGGGCTGCTCGGTCGGAACCGTGCGCAGCCAGGCCTCCCGGGGTCTGGCGAAGTTGCGCACGAGCCCGGAGCTGTCCCCCTTGTTCGATCGCTCCGAAGTGACGAGAGGGTTGGGACTGTGACCAGAGGGACCAAGGACATGGACTCCGGGGACGCGGCGTTCCCGGACGGCGAGCGCCTGCACGAGGCCTTCGCCGAGGAAGTCGACCGGCCGGGGCTCGAGGGCCCGGCGTTCGAGCTGGTGCTGCGCAGCGGCACCACCCGGCTGCGGCGGCGCCGGGCGGGCGTGGGGGCGACGTTCGCGGTGGCGGGCGTCGCGGCGGTGGCCTCGGCGACGCTCGCGACCGCAGGCGCGTCGCATCACGTGACCTCGGCCGCGGCTGCCGCGACCGCGACCACGACCACAGGCACCACGGTCACCGTGCCGGGCGCGCTCGGCACCACGCTGGCCGCACCGGCGCACACCAGCACCACGAACCCGCCGGCGCATCCGGACGACGCGGTCCTGACCAGCGGGACCATCGACGGCCATGCGTGGAAGCTGGTGCGCCAGTTCACGCTGAACCAGCAGTTCAGCGACCCCGGCGCGCCGGCCGGCACCGTGAAGCCGCAGTGGTGCGGCAACCTGAACGTCATCGTGGACGGCGTGTGGACCAACGCCGGCAGCGGCGACACCGCCTGCCTTGACCAGAACGGGAAGCCGACGGTGTCGGCGAACCCGGCCGATCCCGGGTACACCACGATCGCGATCCTCGACGCGCGGCACGACCGGCTCGGCGCGGTCACGGCCGGGAGTGTCAGCACCCAGATCACGTCGGTCACCGCACAGTGCGGCGCGCAGGCGCTCACGGCCAAAACGTCGCGGCCCGCCGGCGATGTGAACGCCTACTACACGTTCACCTTCGCCGACGGGGCGTCCTGCCAGGTGGGGTCTTTGTCGTTCTTCAACGCCTCGGGCTCGCGCACGGCCTTCCTGCCCGGCCTGTCGCTTTCCGGAGGCAAGTAGGCCGGATGAGCCGTCAGTCATCGAGCCCTGACATAGGCACCCTCGGGCACCTCAGGGCTCGATGACTCCGCACCGACACTCTCGCCCTTGTGCGGAGCCCGGATCGCGGCGAACACGGCGCCCGCGAGCAGGACCACGATCGCGGTGAGGAAGGCCGCGTGCGCCGCGTCGACGAACGAGCTCTGCGCGGAGTCCAGCAGGTGCCGGCCCTTCGGCCCGTACTCCGCGAGCCGGCCGGAGGCGTTCTTCACGAAGGCGATCGAGGACTGCGCCCCGGTCGCCGCCCGCGGCGGCAGCCCGGCCGTCGCCGCGGTGATGTGCGAGCGGTAGGTGGCGCTCAGGGTGCTGCCGAGGACCGCGATGCCCAGCGCGCTGCCGAGTTCGCGGGACAGGTCGTTCATCGCCGAGCCCACGCCCTGCTTGGCGGGCGGGAGCGAGGAGACGATCGCGGTGGTGGCGGGCGTGCCGGCCAGGCCCATGCCCGCGCCGAACAGGGCCAGGCCGACGGCCAGGTGCCAGTAGACGAGGTGGGTGCCCAGGGTGGTCATCACGGCCAGACCCGAGGCGCTGAGCAGCAGACCGAGCGGCAGCACCCGGTTGGCGCCGACGCGGGCGGCGACCTTCGGCGCGTTGCGGGCGGTGGGGACCAGGAACATCGGCAGCGGGAGCAGAGCGATCGCGGCGCGGAACGGGGAGAGGTTCGCGACGTACTGCAGGTACTGCAGGATGATGAAGAACAGGCCGAAGCTGCCGAAGAACTGGATGGTGATCACGCCGGAGCCGGCGCCGAATCCCTTGAGGCGGAACAGGCGCACGTCCAGCAGCGGCTCCGCGCGGCGCAACTCCCAGCCGATGAACGCGGCCAGCGCCAGCGCCCCGACGACGAACCCTGTCACGGTCAGCGCGTCGCCCCACCCGCGGTCCGGGCCCTCGACGATGCCGAACACGATGCCCACCGCCGCCAGCAGCGAGAACAGCCCGCCGAGCGGGTCCAGCCGCGGGGCGTCGGCGTCGCGCGAGGCCGGGATGAACAGCAGCGTGCCGATCAGGGCGACGACGGCCAGTACCACGTTGAGGCCGAAGAACGAGTTCCAGGCGAAGAACTCCAGCAGCGCGCCGGAGGCCAGCAGCCCCAGCACCGCGCCGCCGCCGGCCACGCCGACCCACACCCCGACCGCCCGGCCGCGCTCGGCCGGCGGGAAGGAGGTCGTGATGATCGACAGCGTCGTCGGCATGACCGCGGCCGCGCCCAGGCCCATCGCGCCGCGCAGCGCGATCAGCGTGCCTGGCGAGGACACGAACAGCGCGGCCGCCGCGGCGGCGCCGAAGACCGTCAGCCCGGCGGCCAACGTGCCCTTGCGGCCGTAGCGGTCGCCGACCGCGCCGGCCGGCAGCAGGAAGCCGACGAAGACCAGGGTGTAGGCGTCGACGATCCAGATGACCTGGGTCTGCGAGGCGCCGGTGGCCGCCGACAGGTCGGGCAGCGCCACGTTCAGGCCGCTGACCGCGGAGACGACCATCATCAGCGCGAGGGCGACGACGGCCAGCACGAGCGTGCGGCGTCCTTTGGTGAGTTCGGGGGTCATGGGGTCCTCGCAGGGGTGGAGTGGAGCCCGGACAGGTATTCTGTACGTACAGAATTCTGCACCCATAGAATTCTGCACGTCAAGAATTATGGGAGGACCCGTGGAGACAGGTGCGCCGGGCACCAAACGCGGCCGCCGGACCGACGGCGGCCAGGCGAAGGAGGCGATCCAGGAGGCGGCGCGCCGGCTGTTCGCCGAGCACGGCTTCGACCGCACCTCGGTGCGCCAGGTGGCGCTGGCCGCGGGCGTCGACCCGATGCTGGTGACGCACTACTTCAAGACGAAGGCCGGGCTGTTCGCGGCGGTCGTGCAGCCGCCGGTGGACCCGCGGGCAGCGATCGACTTCACCCTCGCGGACGGCCCCGAGCACGCCGGCGAGCGCCTGGCACGCTTCGTGATGCGGACGCTGGAGGAGCCGGAGAGCCGGAAGTGGATCATCGCGATGGTCCGCGCGGCGACGGCGGAGCCCGAGGTCGCCGCGGTGGTGCGGGAGCGCATGGCCGAGCCGCTGGTGATCCCGCTGGCCGAGGCGGCCGGCGGGGACGATCCGGAGTACCGCGCGATGCTGGTGATCACGCAGCTGGTGGGGCTGGCGATGGGACGGTACATCCTGAAGATCGAGCCGCTGGCGTCCCGACCGGCGCAGGATCTGGTCGCCGATCTGGCGGAGACTTTTCAGCGGTATCTGACCGGGCCGCTCGGCGGTGCGGGATCGGGATCGGGATCGGCGCAGCAATTGCTGTAGCTGCCCCGACGGCGCCGCCCGCCACG
Source organism: Catenulispora sp. MAP12-49 (assembly GCF_041262705.1). Taxonomy (NCBI): domain Bacteria; kingdom Bacillati; phylum Actinomycetota; class Actinomycetes; order Catenulisporales; family Catenulisporaceae; genus Catenulispora; species Catenulispora sp. MAP12-49. The sequence goes on from NZ_JBGCCP010000019.1 coordinate 66,854, forward strand.
ACGCCCCGGTGAGCTGGAGGAAGTCACTGGGGTCACGGCGACAGCGGGCCGGCATCCCTCCGAAGACACTCTCAGCGGGCGGCGGTGACCCAATCAAGCAGAGCCGCCGCCGCCCGCTCGAAATCATCGCGGCCATCCACCTGGTGATGCCGGGCGTTCACCTCGCCGCTGGCTACATCCGCGAGCTCAAGCTCCGCCTCGCCGGTATCCCACAGGATCAGCCGGCCCAGCCGCTGCGGGCCCTCGATGTCGAGCCACATGCTCCGCTTGTCCCGTCCGTCCTCTGGCGAAGCGCCTGAGGTCAGGAGCAGTCCGCGTTCTGTGAGGGAAGCGCGGTGTGTCTCAGTCCACTGGGATAATTCATCCAACACCGCGAAGCGCTCGGTCACTTCGGACCCATCCAATCGCCGATGTTCGTGGCGGGCGGGAATTCCAATGGGGGCTGGCCTCTGCGCACAGCCAGTCGGCTGCGCAGCGAGTCCGGGCCGGGAATCTGCGCCCATCCCGGTTCCCCGGCCGGATGCAGGGACGAGGAGGGAACGTCGAACTCCGCATAGCCCGTTCCCGGCGCCGCCTGTCGGCCGTAGGCGGCCGGGTCGGCAGGCGATGCCACGTACGTCGTGCCACCCGCGCCCTCCTGAACCATCCCGGTTGACACCATTTTGTCGTACTCGTCCTTGCCCATCCATCGTCCGACACGCGCGAGTTCGGCTTCATCCGGACTGGTACCCCCTTCGCTGCCGTCGCCCTCGCCGCACTGGAGCCCGAGCGGGTCCGTCCAGGTGAGCGGGTTGGGGACGTACGCGTGGTCGTTCGGTGCGGGGGCCAGGCCGAGGGGGTCGGGGGTGAGGTAGGCGCCGGTGTCCGGGTTGTAGTAGCGGTGCAGGTTGTAGTGGAGGCCGGTTTCCGGGTCGTGGTACTGGCCGGGGAAGCGCAGGGGGCAGTCGAGGTCGGCGTCGGCGGCGTTGGTGGTGGCGTTGGTGGCGGTCCGGCCCCACACCGTCGTGGTGGTGTGCCAGGCGACGCGGCCGTCGGGGGTGACCAGCTCGGTGGGGGTTCCGACCAGGTCGGTGACGATGGCGTGGAAGGCCTCGTCGATGTCCTCCTGATCGGCGGCGGCTCTCGTGCGGCGGCGCTGGGCGGCGGGGCGGTACGTGCCGGGGTCGTAGTCCCAGGTCAGGATCGTGACGCTGCCGTCGGCGGCGGTCGTGTGCTCCTCGGCCAGGCGGGTGCCGTCCCAGACGAACACGGTGTGGCCGACGGCGTCCCGGCCGTCGGCGACCCGCTGTTTGCCGATCCGGCGGCCGGCGGGGTCGTAGGTGTAGCGCCAGGTGCCGGCGTCCGGGGTGTCGGCCTGAACCAGGCGGTCCTCGCTGTCCCACGTGTACCGCCACGTTCTGCGGCGGCCGTCGAGAGTGCGGCGGGTGGTGCGGACGACGCGGCCGGCGCTGTCGTATTCGTGGTGGGTTCGGCCGGCGCGCTGGATCAGGGTTCTGGTCGCCGCGGCCTGATCGGCGTTCGGGGATTCGGCGGCGGTGTCAGTGCCGGTGCCGGTGCCGGTGCCGGTGCCGGTGCCGGTGCCGGTGCCGGTGCCGGTGCCGGTGCCGGTGCCGGTGCCGGCAGCATCAGCGGCGCTCAGGTTCCCGAAGGCGTCGTAGGCATACGCCTCGCTCCAGTCCCGGCCGGTGACACCGGTCGGCCGGCCGGCCAGGTCGGAGACGACGCGCCGGGTCCCGCGCAGACTGTCGTGGATCTCCTCCGGAACGCCGTCGGGCCGCCACGTCCAGGACCGGCTCACAGCGGAAGAGTCCCCGGTGCCGAGCCGCTGAGCGGTCAGACGCCCGGCCTCGTCATAGCCGCGCGTGAGCCAGGTCTCGGGGCCGAGAAGCCGTCGATCCTCTCGGCCCGCGGCGTCGAAGGCGAAGGCCAGGTCGTGGGCGCCGGCGGCAAGCCGGCCGGACGCCCCGCGGCGTCGAAGCGCCACACCGACTCGGCACCGGAGGCAGTGGTCCGGCCGACGCGGCGGCCGGCCGGATCGTAGCGGTAGGACGAGGAGCGGCCGTCGACCGTCTCGGCCACCACGCGCCCGAGCACGTCCCGCTCGAAGGCCAGGCTGGTGCCCATCCCGGTCGCCGATGCCAGACGTCCCGCCCGGTCATAGCAGTACTCGTATTCGCCCTCCGGCAGGGTGCGGGCCAGGACCCGGCCTGAGGCGTCACGCCGGAAGGCGATCCGCTGCCCGGTTCCGGTGGTCCGCGCGGTGAGGCGGCCCGCGGCGTCGTATTCGTAGCCGAGCCGGCGGCCGTTGAAATCGGTCTCGCCGGTCAACCGGCCCGCCGGGTCGTAGGCGTAGTCCCAGCTCGCGCCGACGGGATTGGCGACCTGTACCAGCCGCTGCTCGCTGTCGTAGGCGAAGGTGTGCCGGACGCCGTCCGGCCCGGTCCGCGCCACCAGCGTGTCCAGCGGCCCCGGTTCGAAGACGGTCGCGGCGCCGATCGGGTTCGTGACCTTCAGCAGCCGGCCGTCGGCATCGTGCTCCCACCGCGTGGTCGCGCCGTCCGGACCGGTCCTGGAGACCAGCCGTCCCTCGCCGCTCCAGTCCAGCACGGTGGCCGCGCCCAAGCCGTCGGTCATGCGCGTCACCCGGCCCGCAGCGTCACGCGTCGCGGTGACGACGGACCCCACCGGGTCGGTCACCGAGACGGGCAGCCCGGCGGCATCGGTGGCGTAGCGCGTGACTGCGCCCAAGGGATCCACCACCGCCGCCAGGGCACCGCGCGCGTCGTACTCCATGGACGTCGCGGCGCCCGAGGGATCGGTCGCCGAAACCAGGTTCCCCACGTCGTCGTACCGGCGGTGCCACTCGGCGCCGTCCACACCGACCGCGTGGACGACCCGGTGGAAAGCGTCGTACTCGAGGACCGTGACGGCCCCGTCCGGCATCGTGATCCGCCGCGCGTCCCCGGCCTCGTCGCGCTCGAACACGGTCGTACCGCCGAGCGCGTCGGTGCGGGACAGGATCCTGCCGTAGGCGTCATGGACGGCGGTCGTGGTGTTGCCAAGGGGATCGGTCTCGGAGGTGATGCGGCCGTTCTCGTCATAGGCGTACGTGCGGACGTGGCCGAGAGAGTCCGTCACCGCCGTCGTCCGGTTCGCGGGGCCGTAAGCGAAGGACCCGGCCAGGAACTCGCCGTCGCCGCGCACGACCCGGCCAAGACGGTCGTAGACGTACTCGTACCGGAAGCCGGAGCGGTCCTGCCAGGCGGTGATGCGGTCGGCGTCGTCCCACTCGTAGCCGAAGGGCAAGCCGGAGGAGTTGACGACTTCGGTGAGGCGGCCGCGCTGGTCGTAGCGGAACTCTTTGGCGACGGCGCCCCGCAGGGCACTGATTCGCGGGCCGGCCGCGGTGGCGACGGTGTCGATGGCGACGCGGTAGCCGGGGTGTTCCACCATGGTGGGGGTGCCCTGGGGGTCGCGCAGGATGCTGATGCGGTTGCCGTTGCGGTCGGTGATCGCGGTGAGGTCGCGGATCTGCCCGGCCTCAACGAGGTAGTGCACGGTGTCGAAGTGCCGCGTGTGGCCGGTCCACGGGTCGGTGATCCGGATCTCGTCGGTGTCCCGGTTCCAGATGAGGGGCCAGCGAGCACCACGTACCGGCAGTACTTCCTGCCCGGGCGCCGGCATCGGATAGTCCAGGCGCTGGGCATCGTCGCCGGCGAAGTGCAGGCCGGAGTCGTTGATGGAGATGCGCTGGTCCAGGGTGGACGACCAGCCGGGACCGAAAAGGCGCCCGGCGGTGTACCCGGAGGCGTACGCGCGGCGCAGCACCAGCGGCATCACCCCCGGCAACGAGACGTCGGTGGCGCCGGTGAGCATCCAGCCGGACACCACGTCCACCGGATCGCGCTCACAGCTCGCGGGCTCATTGCCTTCCGCGGTGCGGGCGTCCTCGCCGACGGAGTTCGCCGAATTCGCCGAGTCCAACGGGTCCTCGGCGTCGTCCTCGAACGCGTCGGTGCCGTCCATCTCGGGGCCCAGGGCGTCGGCCTCGCCTTCCAGGGCACCCGCTTCGCCTTCGGCGTCTTCGGCGGCCGAGCCCAGGAACCGCCCGCCGACGAAGGTCAGGCCGAGCATGCCCGCGCCGAGCAAAGCGTCGCCCCAGTGGCCCTGCATGGCGTCGCCGATCGTGCCGATGGCGGTGCCGGCCAGCGCGATGAGGTTGTCGGCCTCGGCCAGGGCGGCGGTCACCACGTCCACGCCGGGGATCCAGGACGTGGCCAGCGCGAGGATGTCCAGGACCGGGGCCAGCTCGCCGGCGATCTTCCCGATCTCGCCGCCCCACTTGGACAGGTCCTCGCCGACGTGCTGCCACCAGGACTTGTTGTGGATGCCGTCGGATTGCGCGTGATGGAGGGCGGAGGCGCAGGTCTTGGCCGCGGTGATGCGGTCGTTGCAGGCGTCGTCGGCCTGCTTGGCCAACGACGCCATCTTCGCCTTGGCGTTGTCCAGGTTCGCCTGCGCGGTGTCATGCGCGGTCTGCGCGTCGGTGACGGCTTTCGGATCGGGCGTCGCGGCCTGGTTCTTCTGCGCCGTCTTCAGATCGGTCGCGGCGTTGGCGGCGTCGGTCGTGGCCCGTTGCAGATCGGAATTCGCGTCCTGCGCCTGATGCAGCGCCGAATCGGCTTTGGTCTGCGCGGCCTGTAACAGCGGCGCGTAGGCCGACAGTGCGTCGGAGGCTTCGCTGTAGGAGGTGTACAGCTTCTGCAGACGGCCGGGAAGCGGACCGTATTTGCCTTTGAATGCCTCAGCAGTCTGGCCGATCCACTGCATGGCGTCGGTGTCGGATCCGAAGCTGTTCAGGCTCCGGTACGCCGATTCCACATCGTGTGCGAAATCCCCGAATTGCTTGGCCAGCGCCTGCACCGACTCCACCACGCCCGGAGTCGGATCCCCGTCCAGGCCCAGGATGTCCCAGCCGGTCGGACGCGCCATAGCAAAGCCTCCCCGTCTGTGCATCCACCACAAAACCGTGCACCCGACGCAAAACCACCAACGCTGCTCAGGACCCTGAGTGTAAAAGAGCTTCAGTGACTTGGTAACCCCGAATCATTGATCCATTACTGTGGGTCGCGAAGAAAGTCCTGCCGGTATTCGTGCACGTATGGCCCCTCCGCAGTTCCGGAGGGGCCATACCGATCACCTGCGGCTCAGGAACAAGTCGCACCATTCACGGAAAAGGCTGTCGGACTGGTGTCGTTCGCCGTCCACGTGCCCTGCACGCCGAACGACGCCGACGATCCCGTGGCGACGGAACCGTTGTAGGCCATGTTCGTGGCACTGACCGCGGCTCCGGTCTGGGTCGCCGTGGCGTTCCAGGCGTTGGTGATCTTCTGGTCGCCGGGGTAGGTCCAGGTGACCGTCCAGGCGGTCCACGGGGTCGCGCCGGTGTTGGCGACCGTGATGTTCGCGGTGTAGCCGCCGCCCCATTCGCTCGCCTTGGTGTACGTCACGTGGCAGGCCCCTGCCGGGGCGCTGGACGACGAGGACGTGCTGGGCGTCGTCGAAGGCGTGGTCGACGGCGTCGTGGAGGGCGTCGTGGAGGGCGTGGTCGTGGGAGTGGTCGAGGGCGTGGTCGAGGGGGATGAAGAGGAACTCGTCCCCGACCCCGTCAGGTTCCCGTACACGATCCCGCGACCGTTCGTCCCGACGTACACGCGTCCGTACACCCGCGGATCGCCGGTGATGGCCGCACCGATGTTGCCCCACTGGTGCTGGTCGTCGTTGATCCGGGTCCAGGTGGCGCCGTAGTCGTCGGAGCGGAAGATGCCCCGCACGCCTCCGATCTCGGCGATCGTGTACAGCGCCTTGTTCGTGTGGCCGGGCGCCGGCGCGCCGAAGCCGATGTTGTCGGCCTGCTGCACGTTCGCCAGCTTGGTCCACGTCGCCCCGGAGTCCGTCGAGTGCCACAGCCCGTAGGCCCCGGACGTCGAGCCGCCGGCCAGCCACAGGTCGCCCTCCGTGCCGGGAACCGCGTGGAACTGAGCACCTCCCGCCGTCCCGGAAGGCAGGTTCGCCGCCGCCGAGGCGGTGAACGTCTTGCCGCCGTCGGTGCTGAGGTAGAACGTGCCCGTGGCATAGGAGAACCCGTAGAACTTCTTCGGGTTGACCCGGTCGCTGCGCACCTGCGCCCCGGCCGGGATCCCCGTCGAGGCGGTCCAGGAGCTCCCGGTCGTCGTCGTGTAGTTCACCCCGGCACCGGTCGGCGACCAGACCGCCGCGCTGCCGTCCGCGGCCTCGGCGACCGTGCCGCCCGCCGTGACGCCCGAGGGCTGCGACGACGCGGCGTACCAGTCGGCGCCGTCGTCGGAGGAGAACGCCGCCGAGTTCACCGCAGGGCTGGTGGAGGTAGCCGCGCTGCCGTCGCCGACGCGGACCACGTCGTTCGGGTTCGACTCGGCGTAGTCGAGGCTCGTGGACGTGCCCCAGTTCGGGCTCTGATACATCAGCGACGGCACCTTGGTCAGGTCCGTGTGCCGGAATCCGCCCACGTCGCCGAGCGCCGACAACAGCGGCGCCCCGGACGGCGGCGAGACCAGGTCGTTGACCGCGGTCTCCTCGATGCCCTGCGCCATCACCGAGATCTTCACTTTGGCGGTGGCGGCGGTGGAGTCCCAGGCCGTCAGGTTCGTCGTGCCATACAGCGTCGCGCCGGTGCCGAACATCATGCGGTCGCTGTTGAACGGGTCGATGGCCAGCCCCTCGGTCATCCACCCCAGCTTCGGCGTCTCCTCCGGCGGCGAGGGGTTGTTGCCCCACGAGAGCCACGGCGAGGCGGACACGTCCAGCGTGTACTTGTCGACGCGGGTCGGATAGCCGTTGTAGGACCACGCGTTCGTCCACGTCGCGCCGCCATCGGTGGAACGGTAGAGGTACGTGTCCGGCCACCACGAGCTGTAGCCGGTGACCATGATGGTGTTCGGGTGCTGCTGGTCGATGGTCAGTCCGCTGTAGCCGTAGTAGTCGTTCGAGGTGTCGCTGGAGTGCACCGGGCTGATCTGCGTCCAGGTGCCGGTGGCGATCGCGTACTTCCACACGTCCCCGGAGCTGCCGTCGTACGGCCCGCCCTTGTTGCTGGTCGTGATGTACAGATAGCTCCCGGTCGGATCCACCAGGCCTTTGTGCGCGAGGAAGCCGGTCGGCTGCCCGGCGACCCGGCTCCAGGTCGCCCCGCCGTCGGTCGACTCGTAGACCGTGTTCTGCAGGTCCGCGACGCCGACGAAGATGGTCTTGGTGGGGGTCCCGGAGCCGCCGGTCGTCCCGGAGGCCTTGTCGAACGCGACCCACGCGACGCCCTGGTCGTCCGAGAGGTAGCCGGTGGTGTCGGTGGAGTCCTGGACGTAGTTCCCGACGTTCGGGAACGCCGTCACCTGGGCCCAGGTCGCGCCGTAGTCAGTGCTCTTCCACAGGCCGTGTCCGCTGGGCATCCCCAGGTACAGCACCGCGTCGTCGTCGGGATCGACCATCAGCCGCTCCCCCATCCCGCGCCCCGGCATGTTCCCGCCGAGCTTGAACGGCAGGGCCGTCGCGGTCCAGGTGTTCCCCTGGTCGGTGGACCGCAGGATGGCTCCGTTGTTCGGGTCCCAGGTGTTGGTGTACATGCCGACCGCCGCGTAGACCCGGTTCGTCTGCACCGGGTCGGCGGCGACCGAGACGACGCCCTGCTCGTTCCAGTTGTTCCAGCCGACCCAGTCCAGGAGCGGGGTCCAACTGGCAGAGCTCTGATTCCACCGGTACATCCCGCCGATGTCGGTCCGCGCGTAGACGACGTTCTGCGCGCCGGGGTTGAACACGATGTCCGGGACGAAGCCGCCGCCGACGATCGGCACGTTCTGCCACGTGTAGCCGGAGCCGGAGGCGGCGGGCGCCGAGGATGCCGCCGCGGCGGAGGTGCCGCTCAGCGACAGGCTGACGGTCCCGAGCCCGGCGACGGCCAGCACCGCGCCGAGCACCGCGCTCAGGCCGTTCTTCAAGCTTCTTCGCATGATTCTCCTGTCAGGTGCGATGGATGATCGGATTGTCGAAGCGCTTCGATTGCGCGGCCGGAAGGGGCCCGGTGCCGCGTGGCACCGGGCCCGTCCGATCACTCTGCTTTCAGTGCTCCAGCGATCTCAGCGCTCACAGCGCTCACAGCGCTCACAGCGCTCACAGCGCCGGGTAGGCGTTCTCCACCTCCTGCTGGAACTCGGCGGCGAACCACTGGCCGGCCGGCACGTCGTACCCGGGGATCGACCCGGTGCTGTACGTCCCGCCGTTGCCGTCGGTGTTGGTCCCGGCGGGGTCGCAGTGCGGGTCGCCGTGGGTGTGCGAGGCGGTCGGGTAGTCGCCGTCCGACTCACCGGGCGGCTTGATCCACACGAACGCGATGATGTGGTTGGACGCCCCGTACGGCAGCACCGTCGGCCGCGCCCCGATCCCCGCGCCGTTCTGGTTGCACCAGTCGCCGCGGAAGGACCGCTGGTCCACCTTGTTGGCCGCGACATAGCTGTCGACGGTCGTCGGCGAGGAGTTCAGCGACGTCGGCCGGTTCGGACCGCCCCAGCCGTTGCGCGAGGTGTCGATGAGCATGCCGACGTTCGGCGAGAAGCCCTGGCCGACCAGTTGGCTGTACATCGCCTGGTCGTAGTCGTACTCGTCGAAGTACGGGTTGTACTGGTAGAACTTCGCCGAGTCCAGCGGGTTCCCGCCGACCTGCAGCGTCGAGTTCGGCAGGAACGGCTCGGTGGTCGGGGTGTAGTTGGCGGTGTCGGAGATGAAGCCGTCGACGCTGGCGAAGCCCGCGGTCGTCGCCCTGGCCACCTTGGCGAACTCCTGCGCCGCCGGGCCCATGTTGGAGGACCAGCCCAGCCACGCCGAGTGCGCGATGTCCACGTAGTTGTAGACGTTGGAGATCGCGTGCAGCTTGTTCAGCGCGTACTCGACGCCGGTCTCGTAGAACGGTGTCGCCGTCGCGCACGCGGGCTTGCTCTGGTTGGTGACCGCGTTGGGCAGCGAGTCCGGCTCGACGATGGCCACGATCCGCAGGCTCGCGTACTTCGGGTTCGCCAGCAGCGCCGAGATCGGGTCGATGTACTGCGACTCGTACTCGGTCAGACCGGCGGCCGTGGCCGGGATCTCACCGTTGGAGGCCAGCGCCGCGCAGTCCCGGCCCGGCAGGTCGTAGATGACGACCTCGAAGGTCTCCGGGGTCCCGGCCTGCTGCTGGGACAGCGCCTGGTCCAGGTGCCACTGCAGACCGTGGTGAACGCTGCCGCTGTCGCCGGCGATGGCCCCGATGTGGTCCATCCAGACCGCGGTCGAGTAGTTCGCCATCTTCGCCTCGGAGGCGGCCAGCGTCGGGTTCGCCGACTGGTCGGACGCCACCTGGGCGTTGACCTCGCCGGTGTAGTCCGGGCTCAGATACTGCGAGGCGCCCACGAACGGGTTCGCCACGTGCCCGCCTCCGCCGCCGGTGCTCGGCGTCGTCGAGGGCGTGGTGGAAGGCGTGGTGGACGGGGTCGTCGAGGGCGTGGTCGACGGCGTCGTGGTGGGCGTCGTGGACGGGGTGGTGGTCGGCGTCGTGGGCGGCGGCGTGGTCCCGGTGCACGTGACACCGTTGACCGCGAACGACGTCGGCGCCGCGTTCGTCCCGGAGTAGGTGAAGTTCGCCGCCGGAGTCACGCTCCCGCCGGAGGCCACCGAGCCGTTGTAGGACGCGTTGGTGACGGTGACCGCCTTGCCGGACTGCGTCCAGTTCCCGTTCCACCCGCTCTGCAACGTCTGGTTGCCGGCGTAGGAGTACGTCAGCGTCCAGTTCGTCCAGGCCGGGCCGTTGTTCGTGATCACGACCTGCGCCCCGAAACCGGAGCCCCAGTCGCTGCTCACCGAGTAGACCGCGGTGCATCCGGCGCCGGTCGCCGCGCTGGAGCTGGTCGTGGTCAGCGCGGCGAGCCCGCCGGCCACTCCCAGCGTCACCCCGGCCGCCACGAAGGCGCTGGTGAGCCGTCTGGCTCTGTCTGCTCTGCCTGCTCTGTCCTTATTACCTGGTGTGCCTTGTGCCATGGTTCACTCCTGTCTGTTTTGTGTGTCAGGCTCCGAAGAGCTGTCCGTAGACCGCCTGGGCCATCGCGGCGTCCGACTGCGCCCAGAAGCGGTGGTAGGTGAAGGTCGGCGCCGCGCCGCCGTTGAGGTAGGTCTGCACCTTCGAGAAGGACGGGTCGCTGGTGTACCAGGGCCGCAGCTTCAGGAAGGTGTTCGTCGTGGTGGACGAGATGGTGTTGCCGAACGGGTCCTTGCCGGTCCACCCGGACGGGATGTAGAGCCCTTGGTGGGTGGTCGGGTCATAGGTCTGGTCGAAGCGGCTGTAGTCGGTCCGGGTCTCCGGCGTGACGATGCCCGCGGGGTCCTGGTCGTTGGTCCACATGACGTCGAGCAGGTTCTTCGCCAGCGTCTGCGCCGTGCTGTCCTTGGCCTTGGCGGCGTAGTAGGACAGGGTCTTGGCCAGCGCCGAGGCGATGCCGACGTCCTGGCTGTAGTCCTTCACCGCGACGTGCAGGTTGGTGTTGGGCTGCGGGTTGGACGCGTTCCAGGTGTTCGGCTGGCCGGTCCAGGTCAGCGTGGACGGGATCTGCCAGGCGCCGGTCGTGCTGTTGACCGTGACCAGCGGTTCCACCCAGGCCACCCACTTGGCCAGGATCGCGCCGACAGTGGCGTCGCCGGTGCTGTAGTAGTACTCGGCGAAGCGCTCCATCGACCACGCCTGCATCCCGAACCAGTTGTTCGACGGCGGGTCGTGGTAGACGGGCTCCCAGTCATAGGCCATGCCGTAGAACGTCGGGTCGCCGGCCGGCGGGGTGCCGTACTGGCCGTTCCAGCTGTTCGTCGCGCCGCCGGCGATGCCGCCCTCGGAGGACTGCAGCCACTGGAAGAACTGGATCTGCCGCTGCAGGCTGGTGCTCCAGTCGGTGGCCGCGGTGGCGCCCTTCGGGGCCTCGGCCGGGTCGTTCACCAGCGCCCAGGCGGCCATCGGGTTCTGGTAGCCCTGCGCCGCCGCGCCGTCGCCGATGCGCCAGGCCCACGAGCCGGACGTGGACAGCGAGCCGCCCCAGGCGTAGTACCAGCCCAGCAGGTAGTCGTCGCTGCTCTTGCCGGTGCCGCCGGGGCAGGCGGTCGGCGAGGTGCAGTCGCCGATCTGCTTGAAGTACTTGTCGAACATCGAGTACCGCAGGTAGTCGCCCATCTTGCCGGCCTTGGCGACGGTCGCCGAGACCTGCGACTCCTTGCCCTGCGCCTTGGCCCAGGTGTCGGCCCAGTAGGCGGCCTGCACGGTGCGGGCGTCGGCGTCCGGGGCGTCGGTGAACTTCCACTGCGCGGTGCCCTGGCCCTGGTCGAACAGGTCCAGGTAGCCGTTCGGGCCGCCGTACTTCAGGTCCTCGCACGTCGGCTGCGGGATGGTCTCCCACACCGACTCGTCGGCGCCGCGCTGGTAGGAGTTGATGTAGGACGGCTTGCCGGTGTTCGGGCCCTGCTCGCAGCCGCCGCCGGGGGTGTCGCCGTACCCGTACTTGTTGTCGACGTCCTCCAGCCAGTGCATGCCGTAGATGTCCGAGGTGCCGTACGCGGCCTGCAGTTCGGCCGCGAGCGGGTCCTGGCCGACCGGGGTGGAGGAGTTGAGCGCCACCGGGTACTGGTCGGGTTCGGGCTCCTCCGGCGCGTACTGGGCCGGGGAGCTCGCGTTGTAGGCGCTGTTCGTGGGCTGATCCGCGTGGGTCGGGATCATGTACTGCTCCATCAGCGCCCACGCGGCGTTGAACTTCGTCCAGTCCCCGGAGATGTTGCCGTACATGGCCTGCAGCCAGATGTCGTAGCTCCAGGTCTCCGAAGTGGTCTCGTGGCCGTAGTCGGGCGCCTCGACGATCAGCGTCTCGACCGAGTGGTACGGGATGCCCAGCGGGTTGAAGTACCCGTTGGACGAGTTCATGATCTTGTTGTACTGCGTCATGAACCGCTGCTCGTACGCGCCGAGCGCGCCGGTCTCGGTGACCACCGAGGCGCCGGGGGCGTAGCCGGTGGCACTCGCGGTGAACGTGGCGTTGCCGGTGCCGGAGGCGTCGGCGGTGATGGTCACGTTCTGCGCCGTGGACCAGTTCGACGGCGTGAAGGTGAGCGTGCCGCCGCCGGTGACCGACAGGCCGGTGTTCCCGGACGTGCGAGCTGTGGTGACCGTGATGTTCGCGGCCGGGGGCGCGGACAGCGCGACCGCCAGCGTCCCGGTCGCGCCCTGGGCCAGGTTCAGCGCGCTCGGCGTGACCGTGACCGTCGGGGCGGCGGTGACCGTGATGCCGACCGGCGAGGAGGTCGTGGTCGCGCCCTGGCTGTCGTAGGCCTCGGCGGTGATCGAGTAGCTGCCCGCCGCGGCCCCGGTCCAGTTGCACGCGTAGGGCGCGGCGGTGGCGGTGCACGCCAGCGTCGTCCCGGCGTAGAACTCGACCTTGGAGATCGTCGAGCCGCTCGCCGCCGAGGCGGTCGCCGCCATCGGCACGGTCGCCGGGGCGGTGTACGCGGCACCGGCTGCCGGGCTGGTGAGCGCGACAGTCGGCGGGGTGTGGGCGCCGGTGCACGCGGTCCCGTTGACGGTGAACGTCGTGGGCGCGGTGTTGGTGCCGCTGTAGGTGAAGTTGGCGGACGTGCTGACGTTGCCGCCGGCGGCCACCGAACCGTTGTAGGAGGCGTTGACGACCGTCACCGCCTTGCCCGACTGCGACCAGGTCCCGTTCCAGCCGTTCTGCAGCGTCTGGTTGCCGGAGTAGCTGTAGCCCAGCGTCCACCCGGTCCACGCGGTCGTGCCGACGTTGGTGATGGTGGCGGTGGCGGTGAACCCGCTTCCCCAGTCGTTGGCGGAATACGTCACCTGGCATTGGACGGCCGCGGCCGCCGCTTGCGGGGGCGCCGTGGCCAGCACCCCGAAGCCGAGGGCGGCGGACAGCGCGAGCGCGAGGGCTCGCCACCGTCTTCCCCGAGGCTTTCTTCGTGTCCTGCTTCTGTCCACGCTGAAGCGATCCCTTCTCGTTCGTAGGCATAGCGACATAGCCGTCCCGCGCAGCGGGCCGGACATCAGTGCTCGGCGATGCTCAGCCGGAGTCGCGGACCACCAGCTCGGTGGGGAACACCGACGCCGGGGGCATGTCGACCTCCCCGATGAGCCGTCGGGTGAGGTGCCTGGCCATCGCCTCGCCCATGTCCTCCACGGGCTGCCGGACGGTGGTCAGGCGCGGATCGGTGTGCAGGGCCAGCGGCGCGTCGTCGAAGCCGATGAGCGCGACGTCGTCCGGAATCCGGCGGCCGGCCCGCCGCAGGGCGCGCAGCGCGCCCAGGGCCATCAGGTCGGACGCGGCGAACACCGCGTCCAGATCCGGATGGTGTTCCAGGAGCCGGCGCATCGCGTGCTCGCCGGAGGTCGGGGTGAAGTCGCCGTAGACGATGGTGCCGACGGCGTCGGCCTCGGCGATCGCGTCCCGGTAGCCGGCCCGCCGGTCGGCACCCACGGCCATGTCCGGGGGCCCCGCGATGGACACCACCTTGCGCCGCCCGGAGTCCAGCAGACGTCTGACGGCCTCGTGCGCGCCGCCGCGGTTGTCGGCGTCGACGTAGGGCAGCTCGCCCGGCGTCATCGGCCGGCCGGCGGCCACCGTCGGCACCCGCATCGCCCGGAGCATCGGCACCAGCGGGTCCCGGTCGTGGGCGCTGATCAGCAGGACGCCGTCGGCCAGGCCCTTGGACAGGTAGCGCTCGACCGAGCCGTGGTCGGCCGGGCCGCGCACCACCAGCAGCACCAGCTGGATGTCGCCGGTGCGCAGCGCCTGGCCGGCGCCGAGCAGGATGCGGGAGAAGAAGGTGTCCGCGAACAGCCGCACGCCGTCCTCGCACACCACCGCGGCGATCGAGCTGACCTTGGCGCGGCGCGAGGCTCGGGCCCGCTGCCGGACGTAGGACAGCCGCGACACGGCGTTGTGCACCTCGGTCCGGGCGGTGCCGCTGACCCCGGCGGTGCCGTTCAGCACGCGCGAGGCGGTGGCCGGGGACACGCCGGCCAGCGCGGCGACGTCGGCCAGGGTGGGACGCGGACCCGGAGTGGCGGAACGGGTCATCTCAAGGTTCTCCGACTTGTGGGGGGACGGAATGAACACCGGGTGTCGAAGGGCTCACGAGGGGTTCATGAGAGCGCTCTCATGAAAGTCGTCGCAGTGCACGGAGTTGTCAAGGGGAGGGCGGACCGATCCAGGCCAGAACCGGCACGACGAGGGCCTACGGCGCCGCTGCCGTGAAAGTTTCATCGCCTTGCGGGTGCCGTCCTGGGGTTTCGGGGGCGCGACCTTGCGCCCCGGCCGAAACCCTTCCTACGTTCCGCCGCAATGTCGAAGCGATGAAGGAGGCTTATGTCCACGAGACTGAGGGCGGCGCTCAGCGCGGTGGCCGGGGTGGCACTCGCGGCGGGTTCCGCGACCGCCGCGGTCCTCGTGCCCGGCACGGCGAGCGCCGCGACCACCGTGCAGTGTCAGGTCACGTATTCGGTCGGCACCGACTGGGGCAGCGGCTTCACCACGAACATCACCATCGCCAACGTCGGGACGAGCCCGTGGACCGGCTGGACGCTGGGCTACTCCTACGGTGGCAACCAGACGCTGCAGAACGGCTGGAACGGCACCTGGACGCAGTCCGGGAAGGCGGTGAGCGTCACCAACGCCTCCTACAACGGTTCAGTGGCCGCCGGCGCGAACACCGGCATCGGCGCGAACTTCACCTACAGCGGCGCCAACGCCGCGCCGACCGTGTTCAGCGTCAACGGCACCACCTGTACCGGGGCCGGCTCGCCGAGCACCACGCCCAGCACGACGCCGAGCACCACTCCGAGCACCACGCCGTCGACCACCCCGACGACGACCCCGACCACCCCGAGCACGACGCCCAGCACCACCCCGAGCTCCCCTCCCCCGTCGAACGGCGCCCCGGCGCTGCACGTCTCGGGCAACCAGCTCGTGGACAGCACCGGCAAAGCCTTCGTCCCGCACGGGGTGAACCGCTCGGGCGCGGAGTTCGCGTGCGTCCAGGGCAAGGGCATCTTCGACGGACCGGTCGACGACGCCTCGGTGGCGGCGATCGCCTCGTGGAAGGCGAACATCGTCCGGGTGCCGCTGAACGAGGACTGCTGGCTCGGCGAGTCGGACGTGCAGTCGCAGTACGGCGGCGCGGCCTACCAGTCCGCGATCGAGAGCTTCGTCAGCCTGCTGCACCAGCACGGCCTGGCCGTGATCCTGGACCTGCACTGGACCGACGGCGTCTACACCGGCCAGTCCTCGGCCTGCTCGGTGGCCACCGCGACGTGCCAGAAGCCGATGCCGGACGCGGCCAACGCCCCGGCGTTCTGGTCCTCGGTGGCCGGGGCGTTCAAGAACGACCAGTCGACCATATTCGACCTCTTCAACGAGCCGTACCCGGACTTCGCGGCGGGCTTCAACTCCGCGGCCGGCTGGTCGTGCTGGCAGAACGGCGGTACCTGCACCGGCATCACCTACCAGGTCGCCGGGATGCAGTCGCTGGTCAACGCGGTGCGCGGCGCGGGCGCCCCGAACGTGCTGATGCTCGGCGGCGTGGCGTACTCCAACGACCTGAGCCAGTGGCTGGCCCACGAGCCGACGGACCCGCTGCACAACCTCGCGGCGTCGTGGCACTCGTACAACTTCAACTCGTGCTCGTCCTCGTCGTGCTGGGACTCCCAGGTCGCACCGGTCATCGCGCAGGTGCCGGTGATCCCCGGGGAGATCGGCGAGAACGACTGCGGCCACTCCTACATCGACACGCTGATGGCGTGGCTGGACAGCCACCACACCGGCTACTCGGCGTGGACGTGGAACACGTGGGACTGCTCGTCCGGTCCCTCCTTGATCAGCGCCTACGACGGCACGCCGACGACCTACGGCGCCGGCTACAAGGCGCACTTGGCGACCTTCTGACGACGGGGAAGGTGCGGCGTCCCCGGGCGATGCCCGGGGACGCCGTTCCGCTCAGGGGGCTCCCTCAAGCCACCCGGTCGCGGTATTCGTGGTAACGCTTGCGGACCTCCGGAAGCGGTTCGGCCTCGAAGGTCTCAGTCCCCTGAGTGACGCGCCGAGGCGGCTCCTCCGAGCCGGCCAGGACCCACGCGGCCTGGGCGGCGGCGCCGTCGGCGACGTACTCCCCCGGCGGCGGCACGGCCACCGGGCGGCCGAGGATCGCCGGGGCGATGGTGCGCACGGCCTCCGAGCGCGCGCCGCCGCCGATGAGCAGGATGCGCTCGACCGGCACGCCGAGCGCGGTCAGCGCGTCCAGACCGTCGGCCAGGCCGCACAGCATGCCCTCGACGGCGGCCCGTGCCAGGTGCGCCGAGGTGGCGTTGGCCAGGCGCAGACCGTGGAGGGAGCCGGCGGCGTCGGGGAGGTTGGGAGTGCGCTCGCCTTCCAGGTAGGGGATCAGGGTGAGCCCGTCGGCACCGGGCGGTGCGGACAGCGCCGCCTTGGACAGGCCGTCGAGGTCGGTCCCGCTCATCGCCGCTCCGGCGTCCAGGACGCGCGCGGCGTTGAGCGTGCAGACCAGCGGCAGGAATCGTCCGGTCGCATCGGCGAACCCCGCGACGGTGCCGGTGGCCTCGGCGGTCGGGATGTCGGAGACCGCGAACACGGTGCCCGAGGTCCCGATCGACACCACGACGTCGCCGGCGCGGGCGCCGAGGCCCAGGGCGGCTGCCGCGTTGTCTCCCGCGCCGGGGCCGAGCGCGATGTCACCGAAGCGGCCGACGACTTCCCCGGCTCCGGCCACACGGGGCAGCAAGACTTCCCGCCCGAACGCCCGCTTCAGCAAATCCTGGCGGTATTCACCGGTGGCCGGCGACCAGTAGCCGGTGCCGGAGGCGTCGCTGCGGTCGGTGATCAGCTCACTGATGTCGGTGCTTCCGCGCAGCCGCCAGGTGAGCCAGTCGTGCGGCAGGCACACCGCCGCGACGCGCGCCGCGTTCTCCGGTTCGTGCTCGGCAAGCCAGCGCAGCTTCGTGACGGTGAACGACGCCACCGGCACCGAGCCGACCGCCTGGGCCCACACCTCTGCACCGAGTTCGCCGACGAGGTCGGTCGCCGCTTGTGCGGAACGGGTGTCGTTCCACAGCAGCGCGGGACGCACCACTTCGCCGTGCTCGTCCAGGCACACCATGCCGTGCTGCTGGCCGCCGACCGCGAGCGCCTCGACGTCGTCGAGTCCGCCGGCCGCCTCGATGGCCGTGTGCAGCGCTTGCCACCACGCCTCGGGGTCCACCTCGGTGCCCGCCGGGTGCGGGGCGGAGCCCTGACGGATCAGGGCTCCGCTGTCGACGTCACGGATGACGACCTTGCACGACTGCGTCGAGGAGTCGACGCCGGCGGCCAGTCTCATCGCGACCTCACCGGGCCGAGGCGCCGCTGCCGCTGCCGCTGCCGCTGCCGCTGCCGCTGCCGCTGCTTCACCGCGCGCCCATCAGGTGCTCGACGGCGAGCTGGGTGAGCCGGACGGCGCCCAGGCCCCGCTCGGCCGCCTCGTCGGCGTCGAACTCCTCGAAGGCGGTGCGGTCGGCCAGCAGGTCGGCGTAGGTCTCGCCGTCGGCGAGGGTGGGGGTGGCCAGCTCGTCCACGCGGGCCGCGGCGCGCGCCTCGACGACCTCCGGGTCGGCCCGGAAGGCCGCGGCGCGCTCCTTGAGCAGCAGGTAGGTGCGCATGTTCGCGGCCGCCGACTGCCAGACGCCGGCGATGTCCTCGGTGCGGGCCGGCTTGTAGTCGAAGTGCCGGGGGCCCTCGTAGCCGCCGTTCTCCAGCAGGTCCACCAGGAAGAAGGCGTTGAGCAGGTCGCCGTGGCCGAAGACCAGGTCCTGGTCGAACTTGATGCCGCGCTGGCCGTTGAGGTCGATGTGGAAGAGCTTGCCCTGCCACAGCGCCTGGGCGATGCCGTGGGCGAAGTTCAGGCCGGCCATCTGCTCGTGGCCGACCTCGGGGTTCAGGCCGACCATCTCGTGGTGTTCCAGGGTGCTGATGAAGCCCAGCGCGTGGCCGATGGTGGGCAGCAGGATGTCGCCGCGCGGCTCGTTGGGCTTGGGCTCCAGGGCGAAGCGGATGCCGTAGCCGCGGTCGGTGACGTAGGCGGCCAGGGTGTCGATGCCCTCGCGGTAGCGGTCCAGCGCGGCCTGGACGTCCTTGGCGGCGTCCGACTCCGAGCCCTCGCGGCCGCCCCAGAAGACGTAGGTGTGCGCGCCGAGTTCGGCGGCCAGGTCCAGGTTGCGCATGACCTTGCGCAGCGCGTAGCGCCGGATGTCGCGGTCGTTGCTGGTGAACGCGCCGTCCTTGAAGACCGGGTGCTTGAACAGGTTGGTGGTGGCCATCGGCACCTTCAGGCCGGTGGCGTCCAGCGCCTCGCGGAAGCGCGCGATGTGCTTGGCGCGCTCGTCGTCGCCGGCCCCGAAGGGGATCAGGTCGTCGTCGTGGAAGGTGACGCCGTAGGCCCCGAGCTCGGCGAGCCGGTGCACGCTCTCCACCGGGTCCAGCGCGGGCCGGGTCGCGTCCCCGAACGGGTCTTGGGCCTGCCACCCGACCGTCCAGAGGCCGAAGGTGAACTTGTCTGCGGGCGTCGGGGCGACGGTCATCGCGGGCTCCTGGGGGGGTCGAGGGGCTTTCGCTGGAGCGAGGGAATTGTTTAATGGATGAACTTATGGACCGGCTGTGGCATTGTCAAGACATGCCCGCGCCCACCAGCCCCGCCAGCGCCCGCCCCGCGGACCGCGACGGCCGTGACAGCCGCAACGCCCGCGCCGTCCCCAACCCCGCCCGCCAGGCCAGCATCCGCAACGCCAACCTGGCGCTGCTGTACGGGCTGATCCTGGACGCCCCGGCCCCGCTGTCCCGCGCGGCGCTGGCCGCGGCCACCGGCGTCACCCGCGCCACCGCCTCCGCCCTGGCCGACGCGCTGCTGGAGGCCGGCCTGGTCGCCGAGGTGTCACCGCCCCCGGCCACCGGTGCGGGCCGGCCGGCCGCGGGCCTGGTCCCGGCCGCCGACGGCCCGGCCGGACTCGGGCTGGAGATCAACGTGGACTACCTGGCGGCCTGCGTGATGGACCTGACCGGCGCGGTGCGCGCCACGGTCATATCGGCCGGCGACCAGCACGACCGCGCGGTGCCCGAGGTGCTGGCCGACCTGGCGGGGCTGGCCCGGCAGGCCGAGGCGGAGGCCGGACTGACCCTGGCCGGCACGGCGGTCGCGGTCCCGGGCCTGGTCGAGGCGCCGCACGGCCGGATCCGCAGCGCGCCGAACCTGCTGTGGCAGGACGTGGAGATCGGGGCCGAACTGCGGCGGGCCCTGCCGGAGACGCCGTTCGAGCCGGTGGTCGGGAACGAGGCGGATTTCGCGGCGCTGGCCGAGGCGCACGGGGTCGGGGCCGATTCCGGTTCTGATTCCGGTTCCGATTCCGGTTCCGCGTTGACCGACTTCCTCTATGTCTCCGGCGAGATCGGCGTCGGTGCGGGCGTCATCCTGGACCGCGAGCTGTTCCGGGGCGCGCGGGGCTGGGCCGGGGAGATAGGGCACGTCACGGTCGTGCCCGGCGGGGTGCAGTGCCGCTGTGGTGCCCGGGGGTGTCTGGAGACGGTCGCCGGCCTGGAGGCTCTGCGGCGTGACGGACCCCGGGCCGCGGCTTCGGCCCTCGGGCGCGCGGCCGCCGCCGCGGTCAACCTCTTCGACCTGCCCGCGGTCGTGCTCGGCGGCGTCTACGCCCGGCCGGAGTACGCCGAGCTGGTGCCCGGGGTGGAGCGGGCGCTGGCCGAGCATGTGATCTCCGCGCGCTGGGCCCCGGTGGCCGTGCGCGTGTCGCGGCGCGGGACCGCGGCGGCGGTGACCGGGGCGGCGACCGCCGTCATCCGGCGGGTGCACGCCGATCCCGCGGCGTGGATGGCGGCGCGCTGAGCGCGTTCCTCACCCCTGACCGAAACCCTGACCGACGAGGCGGGCCAGCCCGCGGTCCAGGTCCAGGTGCCCCGGCTCGGCGCCGGCCGGGACGATCGCGTAGATCTGGCACAGGAACAACCGCACCGCCGACTGCGGTGTGATCACCAAGGCGGTCGAGTCGCCGCTGCGCAGCTCGATCGTCAGATCGCCCGGGCCGAACGGCCAGACGTGCACGTCGCCCTCGCCGGCCGGGGTGTGCAGACCGTCGGTCAGCAGATCGCGGGCGAAGACCCACTCGATGCCGTCGACGACGCGGTCGGAGTGGACGTCCAGGAACGCCAGCCGCACCGCGAACGGATCGTCGGAGCGGTAGCGCAGCACGGCGGGGACTCCCGCCATCCGCTTGTCGGAGGTCACCACATGGGTCTTGAGCGGCTGTTCGTGGGTCGCGAGCATCGCTGTCACTCCTTGCTGTCGTGGCGGTATCACAACAAGGACTTGTGAAGGGGACCTGACCTTACGCGACTTTCGCCCGAATTCTGTGTGATGTGCGTCACATTCGCCCGATAAGGTGTCCCCGTGACCGACACCGGCGCCGACCTGGCCGCGTACACCCGGGTCTACGAGGACCACAACGCCCGCCTGACGGCCTACGCCCGCACCCTGACCGGCGACCCCGCCACCGCCGAGGACCTGGTCGCCGAGGCCCACTTCCGCGTCTGGCGCCGCATCTCGGCGGGCCACCCGGTGGAGAACGTCCCGGCCTACCTGGCCACGACGATCCGCAACCTCGCCAACACCCTGCACCGCACCACCGCCGAGATCCCCCTCCCCACCGAATCCCCCGAAGCGCACCTCGGCCGCCCCGCCACCACGACCGCCGCCCCGCAGGACCCCTCGCAGCAGATCGCGCACATCGACTTCGTCACTCGCCTCCTGAAGGACCTGCCCGACCGCTGGGTCCAGGCCCTGTGGCTGTCAGAGGTCGAAGACCTGCCCCTGGAGACGATCGGCCGCCGCATCGGCGCGACCACCAACGCGACCGCGGCCCTGCTGAACCGCGCCCGCGAGGGCCTGCGCCAGGCCTTCCTCCGCGGCTACCCGGGCGCCCCGGCGGAGGAGGCATGCGCGAAGCACTGGCAGAAGCTGCCCTCCCTGGTCCGCGGAGGCCTGTCAGCACGCCAGACGGACGCACTGCGCACGCACTCGGAGCAGTGCGACGACTGCCGCGCGCGCTTGGCGGCACTGCAGCAGGTCAACCTGCGGCTGCCCGCCCTGCTCGGGCCGGGGCTGCTGGCGGGAGCGCTGGGCGGCGGGTCGGTGCGGCTGGTCGCGGCGGGGATGGTCGGCGCCGGGGCGAAGGCCGGAGCGGTTGGTACTGGCGCGAAGGCGGCGGGCGGCGGGGCGCGCGTTGGCGGCAAGACAGGCGTGGTCTCGGCAGGTGTGGTGGTGTCTGCCGCCATCGCTGTCGCCGCTGCGGCTTTGACCGGCAGTCCCGCGCATCCCCACCCCGCTCCGCACACACCCGCCGAAGCACAGGCGGCCAAGAACACGGCGCCGGTCGCCGAGACGCCAAGCCCACAACCGGCTGCCAAGCCCTCCCGCTCCCAGCCGGTCCAGCACGCACCGCGCCATGCCGCACCCCCGGCTGCCACTCCGGCATCGGCATCGCAGACCACGCACTCGCCGGCCCAACCCACCGCCGCGCCGCAGTCGACACCAGTCGTGACCCAGCCCTCTGTGACCGGTACTCCGAATCCTGCGATCCAGCCGTCCGATCCGCCGCCCCCGCCGACCCCGCCGCCCTGGCCGACCCCCGGCATCGACGTGTCCGTCCCGGTGGACCCGCAAGCCCCCGCGGCCGTTACGGTGCACCTCACCTCCGCGTGGCTGGACCTTTCCTCGAAGTCACCCGGATGACGGCGATCCGCAGGACACGCGTGCGGCCCCGATGAGTTGCTGGGTGGGGGTCCGCTCGACCTGAAGGAGGTCTTGAGGCGATGTCCAAGTCCAGCAAGAAGAACGAGGGCAACGGTGAGCATGTCGCCAAGTCCGACGTGCGGCACCGCTACAAGGTGACCGAGTTCGCCGACTTCACCCGGCGCGAGACGAAGCCCGACGGCACGGAGAAACTCATGCCGCGCGTGGCCGTCCTGTCCCCGATGAACGGGGGTAAACAGGTGCGGGCCTACGTCCCGGGCAACCTCGACGAGCCGCTGGAGGTGGGCTCGGTCGTGATGTGCCGGCCGCACGACAAGCCGAACAAGGGCGACGGTCCGCCGGTGAAGTTCCGGATCACCAACGTCGTGGGCGCCGGCAGTGGGGCCGACACCCTCAGCGCCGCGCAGAACGCGCAGATGGCGGGCAGTGTCGGGGCCTCGGCGATGGAGCCGAGCCAGGCCGCCCGGCGGTAGGTGACCGCGAGTCCGGGGCGTCCCGCGACGGGGCGCCCCGGACTCGTTTCGCTCGTTCCGCCTACGCCACCTTTCGCAGGTCCATGAGGCCCCCGATCCCCGGCACCAGCGCGGTGAGCTTGGTGGCGGACGCCGCGCGGCCGTTGCGCCACGTCGCCAGAACGATGACGAGATACGCGCAGCCGTGGGTCGGGCCGATCACCGACGCGACCGGCTGAAGGTTCGCGGTGGCGAGGTTGGCCAGCAGCACGATCAGCGTGACGAGCTCGACGAGCGCCGCGATCCGGAAGAAGCGGGTGGGCACGGGTCACGCTCCCGTCGTCGAACCGGGGCGCACGATCATCAGGATCGTGACAGTCGCCCAGAGCAGGTTGAAGATGCCGGTCGCGGCGGCCAGGCGGGCGGCGGTCCGAACGGCGGGACCGCCCTGGGACTCCGGCGGCGCCTCCGACGTCCCCGGCTCAGCTGTCCCCGGCTCAGCTGTTCCCAGCTCGGCCAGAGCGGCTTGTTGCGCGGGCAGGATCCACAGCGCGAGAACGCCGGCGGCCACGGCGGTCAGCCCGATGGCCGTGATCAGCCAGGCGCTGCCGAGAACGTGCATATTGCTCGCGGTGGCGAAACCGAAGACGGGGACGGCGATGCCGACGCCGGCGTACACACGGCACACGCGGTGAAGCAGATGAAGCCCGGTCACCGCGCCGGAGTCCTCGTGAGCGCGGCGCAGGGATCTGGGGAACATGCTCGCGGCGACGGCCACCGGCCCGACCGCGATGATGGCTGCCAGGACGTGCAGCGACAGCAGGAATTTGGTCACTTCGCGACGCTATCCGGCGGCCGCACCGGAGTCCCAGTGGCAATAGTGACAGGTTTCAACGGGAAAACGTCACACCCCGATCTGCGGCTCTGAAGTGCGCGAACATGCCCACCAAGCGTAGTCAGCACCGTCCACACCGAGGTATGTTCTCGCCATGCACACCGTCGCCATCATCGCCCTGGACGGCGTCATCCCGTTCGACCTCGCGACGCCGATCGAGGTGTTCAACCGGGCCCGCCTGCCCGACGGACGGCCCGGCTACCAGGTACGTGTGTGCGCCGAGCAGCCCGAGCTGAGCGCGGGGAGCTTCACCCTGCGCGCGCCGTACGGCCTGGAAGCCCTCCAGGACGCGGACACGATCATCGTGCCCGGCATCGAGAACCCGCGGGCGCCGCTGCCGCCGGCCGTCGGCCAGGCCCTGCGCGCCGCCGCGGCGAACGGCACGCGCATCGCCTCGATCTGCGTCGGCACCTTCCCGCTGGCCGCGACCGGGCTGCTCGACGGCCTGCGCG
The DNA here is from genome assembly GCF_041262705.1 of Catenulispora sp. MAP12-49. Lineage (NCBI taxonomy): Bacteria > Bacillati > Actinomycetota > Actinomycetes > Catenulisporales > Catenulisporaceae > Catenulispora > Catenulispora sp. MAP12-49. Next base: position 90,619 of record NZ_JBGCCP010000019.1, read on the forward strand.
CCACCACGCACTGGCTCGCCGCCGACCACCTCGCCGCGGCGCACCCCGCGATCGACGTGGACCCGAGCGTGCTGTACGTGGACAACGGCCAGTTCCTCACCTCCGCCGGCGCGGCGGCGGGCCTGGACCTGTGCCTGCACATGATCCGCAAGGACTACGGCTCGGCGGTCGCCGCCCACTCGGCCCGCCTGTCGGTGATGCCGCTGGAGCGCGAGGGCGGCCAGGCCCAGTTCATCGTCCTGGACCACTCCCCCGCACCCCAGGGCGGAACCCTGGAACCACTGCTCGGCTGGCTCCAGGACAACCTCGGCCGCGACCTCACCCTCCCGGACATCGCCGCCGAGGCCGGCCTGAGCACCCGCACGCTGATCCGCCGCTTCCGCGAACAGACCGGCACCACGCCGCTCCAGTGGCTGCACCGGGCCCGCATCCGGCGCGCGCAGCACCTCCTGGAGACCACGCAGCACTCGGTCGAGCGGATCGCGGCGCAGGTGGGGTTCGGATCGGCGACGGCCTTCCGCGACCGGTTCAAGCGGACGACGGGAACCAGCCCGAACGCGTACCGGCGGACTTTCAGCTGACGGCGCGAGACCGCTGGCCGACGGCGCGGGACCGCCCGGGACCGCCCGTCCCGCGGGCCTGAGCGAGCTCGGCGCCCCAGCCGGATCAAGCCGCCGTCAAGGCCAGGTCAAGCGGCCCACAAGCCGACTGCAAGCCGCCGCCCGGCCCGCGCCGAGCCCGACCGACTCGAACGCATCATCGAATCCCCGCTCCCGCGACCTCCCACCCGCCCCCTCTGAAGCGCGAACAACCCTTATGGCCCTCTCCAACTGGCGCCCCACCCGAAGTGGATCTCTAGTGGGAAATCAGTAGGCCGTCGAACCTCCGGCGGCCGCGAGAGGAGTGAGCGCACCATGCAGCACCTGCGTCCGGCCCGGACCGCCGGTATCGTCCTCGCCGCGGCCGCGCTGGCCGCCACCGCCGCCGCCTGCGGCAGTGCCAAGAGCTCGAGCAATTCCAGCTCGTCCAGCGGCACCGCGACCGGCGCGGCAGCGGGGACCCGCATCGGCATCCTTCTGCCGGAATCCAAGACCACCCGGTACGAAGCGTTCGACAAGCCGTACCTGGAGCAGGAGCTCCAGGCCCGCCTGCCCGGCGTGAACATCGACTACTACAACGCGGGCCAGGACGCCACGGTCCAGCAGACCCAGGTCGACACCGCGCTGACCAAGGGCGACAAGGTCTTGGTCCTGGACGCCGTGGACTCCAAGTCGATCCAGGCCTCCGTCCAGAAGGCGCACGACGCCGGCGTCAAGGTCGTCGCCTACGACCGGCTCGCCCAGGGCCCGGTCGACGCCTACGTCTCCTTCGACAACGTGAAGGTCGGCGAGCTGCAGGGCACCGCCCTGCTGACCGCACTGGGCGCGAACGCGGCGAACCACCAGATCGTGATGATCAACGGCTCGCCCACCGACCCGAACGCCGCCCAGTTCAAGCAGGGCGCGATGAACGCGCTCAACGGCAAGGTCAAGATCGGCAAGGAGTACGACACCCCGAACTGGGACCCGAACACCGCCAACCAGGAGATGGCCGGTGCCATCACCGCCCTGGGCGCGGCGAACATCCAGGGCGTCTACTCCGCCAATGACGGCATGGCCGCCGGCATCTCCACGGCCCTGCAGGCCGGTGGGCTGCACGGCATCCCGCTGACCGGGCAGGACGCGCAGCTCGACGCGCTGCAGCGGATCCAGGCCGGCAACCAGACCATGACGGTCTACAAGCCGTACAAGCCGGAGGCCGTCGCGGCCGCCGACGTGACCGCCGAGTTCGCGCAGGGCAAGACCCCCGGCACGAACCTGCTGCCGACGACGCAGACCAACGGCTCCGGGAACACCGTCCCGTCCAAGCTGCTGACCCCGATCGTCGTGGACAAGAACAACATGTGCACCACCGTCGTGAAGGACGGCCTGTACACCGCCGCGCAGATCGGCATCACCTGCTGATCCGTACGCCGTAAACAGTCCTGCCGAGCTCCGAACCGACGTGGAGGTAGCACCCCTATGTTCGATCCCAGTTCGCAACCCGTGCTGGAACTGCGCGGGGTGTCCAAACGGTTCGGGGCCGTGCAGGCCCTCACCGGCGTCGACCTCGACGTGCACACCGGCGAGGTCGTCGCCCTGGTCGGGGACAACGGCGCGGGCAAGTCCACCCTGGTGAAGACCATCTCCGGAGTGAACCAGCCCGACCAGGGCGAAATCGTCTGGCAGGGCGGCGCGGTCTCCGTCAAAGGCCCGCACGACGCCCAGAAGCTGGGCATCGCGACCGTCTACCAGGACCTGGCGCTGGCCGACAACCTGGACGTGGTCGGCAACCTGTTCCTGGGCAACGAGATCACCAAGGCCGGGATCCTGGACGAGATCGCCATGGAGGGCCGCTCCCGGGAACTCCTGCAGACGCTGTCGATCCGCATCCCCAGCGTCCGCATCCCGGTCGCCTCGCTGTCCGGCGGCCAGCGCCAGACCGTGGCCATCGCCCGCTCGCTGATCGGCGAGCCCAAGGTCGTGCTGCTCGACGAACCCACCGCCGCCCTCGGCGTGGAGCAGACCGCACAAGTGCTGGACCTGGTCGAGCGGCTGCGCGACCGGGGCCTGGGGGTGATCCTGATCAGCCACAGCATGGAAGACGTGATGGCCGTCGCCGACACGATCGCGGTGCTGCGGCTGGGACGGAACAACGGGATCTTCGAGCGGCGGCAGACCAACCAGGAGCAGATCATCTCGGCGATCACCGGCGCCACCGACAACGCCGTCACCCGGCGGGCGGCACGCCACGCGGAGGGACAGGAATGAGCCAGGACCCGAACACCGGCGGTGCCGGCGGCGGCAGCGGCGAGGACCGCCGCGGGCGCGAAGGCGAGGACGCCCCGCTGATGGGCCCGGCCGGCGCCGGCGACTACGCCGGCGAGGGGGCGGCGGCCCCGGCCGGCGGCGGCACGGTCAGCGGGCAGGTCGAGGAGCTGCTGGCCGCCGGCGTCGCCCCGTCCGAGGTCACCAACCGGGTGGCGAAGGAGACCGGGGAGTCCAAGGAGGCCGTCCGGGAGATCGTCGAGACCATGGTCCCGGCGGCCGGCTCGGCCGCCGACCCGCGGCTGATGGCCCGGGAACACGGCCTTTCCGGCTACTGGAACGAGTTCATGCGCCGGGTCAAGGGCGGCGAACTCGGCTCGCTCCCGATGATCATCGCCCTGGCGGTCATCTGGATCGTGTTCTACAGCCTGAACAGCACGTTCCTGTCGGCGCAGAACCTGTCCAACCTCTCCCAGCAGATCGTCGGCACCGGCATGATCGCCCTCGGCGTGGTGTTCGTCCTGCTGCTCGGCGAGATCGACCTGTCGGTGGGCTCGGTGTCGGGCCTGGCCGCGGCGGTGTTCGCGGTGGAGTCGGTGAACAACGGCGTCAACGAGTATCTGGCGCTGATCCTGGCGCTGGTCACCGGTATCGCCACCGGATTGATCCAGGGCTTCTTCTTCGCCAGGATCGGCGTGCCCGCATTCGTCGTCACCCTGGCCGGCTTCCTGTTCTGGAACGGCCTGATGCTCAACATCCTGGGCGCCACCGGCACCGTCAACCTGCCGCCCACCAGCATCGTCTCCAGGCTCTACAACACCATCTACGGCCAGCAGATCGCCGCTTACGGAGCCGCGGCGATCGGTGTCCTGCTCTACGCGGCGGTGGCGATGTACGGCCGGGCGCGCCGGATGCGGGCCAAGGTACCGGCGCCGCCGGTCGGCGAGATCGCGGCGCGGGTCATCCTGCTGGCGATCGTCGCCTTCCTCGCCGCCTACGTGTTCAACGAGTACAAGGGCCTGCCGCTGGCGCCGCTGATCTTCCTGATCTTCATCGTGGTCGGCGACTTCATCCTGCGGCGCACCGTCTACGGCCGCCGGATCTTCGCGGTCGGCGGCAGCATCGAGGCCGCGCGCCGGGCCGGCATCAGCGTGCCGTTCATCCGCCTGACGGTCTTCTCGATCTGCGGCCTCATGGCCGCGGTCGGCGGCCTGTTCCTGGCCGGCCAGATCGAATCCGCCTCCCAGACCTCCGGCGGCGGCAACCTGCTGGTGAACGCGATCGCCGCGGCGGTCATCGGCGGCACCAGCCTGTTCGGCGGACGCGGCAAGACCTGGTCGGCGCTGCTCGGCGCGCTGGTGATCGGCTCGATCCAGTCCGGCATGAACATCCAGGGCCTGTCGAACAGCATCCAGTACATGGTCACCGGCGCGGTGCTGCTCGCCGCGGTGGTCATCGACGCGGTGGCTCGGCGGACGCAGAAGGCCAGCGGCCGGGTCTAGCCCGACGGCGGTCGGGGCCGGCTACCGCGCCGTCCCCGCCGCCTCGGCCACCGCCGCGCGCGTCCCGCAGTCGATCTCGTAGGCCAGGATCAGCTCGGCGATGGCGCGCGGGTTCGACAGCGAGCGCCCCGTCTGCTTCTCCAGCCGGCGCAGCCGGTTGCGCACCGTGTTCGGGTGCACGAACAGGCGCCGCCCGGCCTCGCCGGCCGAGCCGTCGGCGTCGAGCCAGGCGCCGAAGGTGTCCAGCAGCAGCGTGCGGTCCTGGACGGTGAGCTCGTCCAGGCCCGCCAGGATGCCGCGGGCCACGCGCGGCATGATGTCCGGCGCGCTGCCGGCCACCGCCGAGAGCGGGTCGCTGCCGAAGACCACGACGCGGCGGCGTTCGGCGGCGCCGTGCAGGGCGATGCGGGCCAGGCGCAGGGCCAGCGAGGTCGAACGCAGGTCGTCATAGGGCGGCGAGACGCCCACGCGCGCCGATCTCCACACGGCGCACCCTAATGCGGCGGCGGTCTGGTGACAGGACGAATCGCCGATTGATCACTCTTATGTGGGGAGTTCCGGCCTCGACACGGGGTTGGCATCGCCAGGGCAGTCCGGACCAGCGACATCCGGATCGGCGGCGTCCTGCCACGAGAACGGCCTGTCCAGCACCTCCTCGCGCCGCAACGCGCTGACCGCCATGACAGTGTCCTGATCCATTCCGCGATAGGGGTCGGCGACCGCGGCCTCGAGCAGGGGGACGGCCGATCCCGACTGCATCGACGCCCGCACCGCCGGATGCATCCGCTCCAAGGTGCCGGCGCGCTCCATCTCCAGCGTCCAGACTCCTTCGATGCCTGATATCCGGGCCAGATGCGCGTAGGCGAACAGGCGGGCCTGGGGCGGCAGGTCCGGGTGGGCGTCCCGGATCAGGGCGTGCGCCAACGGCGCCTCGCGGTCGGTGAGCGAGGCGATCTGCTGGACCCGGTGGACCACGGCGGCGTCGCGCCGAAGCGCCTCGCCGGCCTGGGCCAGGACCTCGGGATCGTGCACCTCGCGGAACGCGGCGAGCCGCACGGCCGGCGGGGCGCACTCGTGCAGGCTGATCGCGGCGGCGACCCCCGGTTCGCCGCCGGCGAACATCAGTAGCCTGATGAGCACCGCGTTCGGCGTCAGCGGGTTCGCGGCCAGCTGGATCCGCACGCGCGGACTGGTCTGCGGTCTGAGCGCGTAGTCGACGATGGTCCGGGACAGCGGGACATGGCTGACGATCCGCAGCAGCGCGCGGGCGTTGCGGACCGCACGCGGACCGCCGACCACGCTGCCGGTGGCGGCCATCGGAGCCGCCTGGGCCGCGATGTGGGGCAGGGTCTGCGGCGGGGCCAGGGCGAGCAGGATGTTCGCGCCGCGCCACAGATGCTCGTCCAGGCCCAGCAACGCGTGCAGGTGCGGGTCCTTCCCGGTGTCGGGTTCCTGGGGTTCCTGTCGCAGGAGGCTGTGAAGGCTGCCCGGCCAGGTGTCGACGGCCATCACCGCCTCGGCCCAGCGGTCCACGCTCCGGCCGGCGCCCCGCCGGATCCGCTCCGCGAGCTCCTTCGCGGCCCGGTCCGCTCCCGGGTCCAGCAACACCGTCAGCGCGATCATGGCGGGGCGCACGCGGCGGTAGACGTCCTTCGCGCTGATGGTGCCGGCTCTGAGGCCGATCAGGACCGTGTCGCGCAGATGGCCGAAGGCGTCGTGGCCGGGGTGGCGCAGGAGCGCCAGATCGTGCTCGTAGTCCTCGATCGTGGGCCGGGGACGCAGAGTCGGCGGCGGGCCGAGGCCGATGTAGCCCACCGACTCCGGCGCCACCGAGCTGATGGCGGACAAGAGCGCTTCGTCGGAATGCCGCAAGGCGTCCAGATAGTCCGCTTCCACCCTCGCGATGTCCTCGGAAGACACAACACGCAACCTCCCGCCATGCCGTCTCAGGGCTCTTTCACAAGCTCAACGCTGGCTATGGTGGAATCGTGTCCGAGTTCGGGATCGAGATGCGCCGCCTGCGCATGAGCCGCGAGATGTCGCTGGCCGCGCTGGCCGAGCGCGTGCACTACGACAAGGGCTATCTGAGCAAGATCGAGACGGGGCGGCTGCCGGCCAACCGGCGGCTGGCGATCCTGGTCGACGTGGAGCTGGGCGCCGACGGCGACCTGGTCGCGCTGGTGCCCGAGGAGCCGCGGCGCCGGGGCGGATCCGGCGCCGCGGCCGGCCATGACGGCGAGCCGGACTGGGGCGGCGAGCTGGCCGCGTTCGGCGAGGCGCTGTCGGTGCCGCTGACCCTGCGCTCGGCGGTCCGGGGCGAGGCCGACGATGTCAGGCTGCTGGCCCACTACCGCGAGGAGTTCGACCGGCACCGGCGGCTGAGCCAGCAGCTGCCCCCGGAGCTGGTGCTGCGGCGGCTGATCGTGGATTTCGACACCCTGATGGAGTTGGCGCAGACCGCCTCGCCGGAGTCGGCCCCGCAGCTGCACCTGTTGTCGGCCCGTTATGCCGAGTTCATCGGCTGGATGTGCCAGGAGGCCGGGCGCCTGGACCTCGCGCTGGCCTGGACCCGCCGCACCGCGGCCCTGGCGACCCGGGCCGAGGCCGCCGATCTGGCCGCGTACACGCTGGTGCGGGAGGCGGAGCTGGCGCTGTACGACGGGGACCCGGCGACCGCGATGGAGCTGGCCGGGCGGGTGCTGGCCGATCCCCGGGCCCGGGCCCGCAGCCGGGGCCTGGCCGCGCACCGGCAGGCGCAGGCCTTCGCGGTCCGCGGCGACCACGCGCGCTGCCTGAGCTCGCTGGACCACGCCCGCGACCTGCTGCACCCCGAACGCGTCGCGCAGGACGAGCCGGTCGTCGGCTCGGTCACGGTCGGCGGCCTGGACAACGCGATAGCCGGCTGGTGCCACTACGACCTGGGCCGTCCCCGGCGCGCCAGCGAGTTCCTGGCCGACGCGCTGGACCGGACGCCGGCCGAGGCGCACCGCTCCCGCGCGCTGTTCGGAGCCCGGCTCGCCCTGGCCTACGAGGCCTCCGGCGAACTCGAGGAGATGCAGGCCGTGACGCTTCGGGTCCTCCAGGACGCCGGCCTGGTCGCCTCCGCCGGCGCCGACGCCGAACTGCGCGGACTGTCCCGCGCCCTGATGCGCCACCACAACATCCGTGCCCTGAGAGAGTTGCGCACCAGCCTCGACGAAGCCCTCGTCGCCACCCGACGCGCCTGATGGCCGGGGCGACGGACGCCGCGGACGGCGCGCGGGCCACTGAAGCCACCGCAGCCACCGCAGCCACCGAGACGACCACCGAGGCCACCGACTGGCGGCGGCTGGACAGCACCGTGGTGCTGGCCACGCCCTGGTTCGACGTCCGCCAGGACGCCGTGATCCGCCCCGACGGCGCGGCCGACGTCTACCACCACGTGGCCACCCCGGGCTCGGTGACGGTCCTGCCGGTCGCCGACGACGGCCGCGTCCTGCTGACCCGCCAATGGATCTACACCCACGGCGGCGTCCAGTGGCGGCTCCCGGCCGGCACCATCGAGCCCTTCGACGAGCGCCCGCTGGCCGCCGCCCGCCGCGAACTGGCCGAGGAGACCGGCCTTCGCGCCGCCCGCTGGGGCGCGCTCGGCGCGGTCAACGGCGCCGACAGCCTCACCAACCACGTCGACCACGTCTTCGTCGCCCAGGACCTGACGCAGGGCGAGGCCGCGCGCGAGGGCGGCGAGGCCGACATGGCGCTGTGCTGGCTGTCGTTCGAGCAGGCGCTGGAGCTGGTGTGGTCCGGGCAGATCCGGCACGCCGGGAGCGCGTACGCGCTGTTGTCGTTCGGGCATCTGCGGGAGCCGCTGGCTTAGGACTCCTGGTCCGGCCAGTCCTCCTGGTCCTGATCGTCCTCCGGATCCTCGGCGAGCAGATGCTCGATCGCCTTCTGGCACAAGTCCCGGATCATCTCCGGCGGGATCGCATAGTCGCGCCCCGGCAGGAACGAAACCGGGTCCGCCAAGGCGCCGTCCGGGCCGAACGGCTCGACCACCACCTCGATGTCCACGACGTCGCCATCGCCGAGCGCCAGCGGGACGTCGGAGTCCTCAGTCAGCGACTCGCCGGCGTGCCGGTAGCGGTAGGCGAAGCGGACGCCCACCGCACCGCCGTACTCCGAGGCCTCGGTGGGCAGCGCGAGCTGTTCGGTGATCGCCGCGACCAGCACGCGCGAGGTGACGCCGTGCGGGATCCGCACCTCGTGCGAGACCTGGAGCGACTGGTTGCGCGCGTAAATGTGCAGCGTCGGCTCGTCGCGCGGTGCCGGCTCGGGGACCGGGGCCGGGGCGGGCAGGACCTTGGTGCCGACCGCGCGGTCCCGCGTCCAGACCGCCGCCAGCTGGTCGGCGGCGAAATGGCGGCGGCCGCCGAAGGCGTCCAGGTAGCGGCGCGGGGCCAGGACCGGAGGCAGTTCGCTGTCGTCCAGGCGCACGATGAACACGAAGGGACGCGCGCGGCGCTGCTCCAGCACCATGGCCGCGGAGATCTCGCTGTTGACCCAGTACCGGTCGCGGGCCGCCGCGGACCAGACGAGCACATAGAAGTCCGAGCGCTCCAGGGCGCCGTTGATGCTCATCACGACGTCGTCGCCGGGGAGGATGTCCATGATGTCGAGGAAGGGGTCGATCCCGCGGTCCAGCAGGTCCTGGTGGAACTTCAGGACCTCGGTGCGGTCGGCCGTCGCGTACGAGATGAAGACGGCCGGCCCCCGGCCGTCGGGATGATGCGGCATGTTCTCTCAATCGGTCTGGACAGCGGTGCGGAACAGGCGGCGGATCACGTGCGCCGGCCGACGGGCCGACGCACGCAATATAGGCGCCTTCACCTGATGCCCTGAATCCCCGTATAAAGTCCAGCACGCCCACCAGGCCGGATGCCCCGGCTCGGGCACGTCCCCCGCCGGCACCGCCCGGCCGTCGCGGACATCGAGCTGCGCGCGCTGCAAGGCCACATCGCGCGGCAGATACCGCAGATAGCCCTCGAACCTGTCCAGCAGGACGGCGGTGACGGAGACCTCTGCGATCCACCGCGCGGCCACCACCGAGGCGGCGCCGGCGTGCAGACCGGCCCGGACGAATCCGGTCCGCTCGTCGCGGCCGACGCGCTGCGCCATCCCCGACTCGCACGCCCCGAGGATCAAGGTCCCGCAGGACGTGAGATTCGCCTGCTGGAACCGTCCGGGTTGGATCCGGCCGTCGCGCTCGTTCTTCGTGCCCGCGAACTGGAGCCACGTCTGCGAGGCGTCCTTCGGATCGGTCTGGCCGTGGCCGAGGATGCGCACACGCCGGTAGTCCGTCCGCAGCAGTTCCCCTTCGAAATCCTCGGGGGTGGCTTCGAAGGCGCTGATCATCAAAGCCCGGGAGCCCCGGTTGCCGACAGCCCGCTGACGGAGCAGCGGACGCGCCGACAGACACGGCAGGTCCGACAACGCGAAGCGGGTGACGATCGGCACCGGCGCACCGTCCGAACCGGCCGAACCAGCCGGACCGCCCAGACCGCCCAGACCGCCGGGAGCACCCCGACCGCTCTTGATCGGCAGCGCGGCCAACGGAATGTCCGACAGCACTCCCCCGGCGACCACCACCAGCCGCTTGATCCTCGGCGGCACCAGGCCGACCACCGTCTCGACTCCGATCCCGGCGGCGAGCCGCTCGATGAGCTGCGAGACCCGCTCGCGCCCCTCGGGCCGGCCGAGCCGGTACTCGTTGCACTCCTTGCGCAGTGCCTTGACGAGCTTCTCCAGCTCGCCCCGGTCCGCCGGCAGATCGACGTGGTTCACCAGCCCGCGGCCGACGATGCCGTGGTGCACCCGCCCCGGGCGCGCGTGCATGATCCAGATCGCCTCGTCGCGGGCCGTCGCGTCGGCGATCGTCCGCAGCCACTGCCAGGCGGCCGGGCCGTCGCCGGGCGCGGGGAGCCGGCGCAGCGCTCCGGCCGCGCCGGGGGCGATGCCGGCCAGGACCGCGGCGCCGCGCGCCGACTCCATCGCGACGATCGCCGCCGCGACGGCCGTGGCCGCCGGGGCGCCGCCGGGCCCGGACGCCGCGAGCTCGGCGGCGACCCGGATCCGTTCGTCGTGCTCGGTGGGGATGTCCTCCAGCAGCGTGGCCCGCACCTCATCGCTGACCTGGCGGGCGACGAGCTCTTCTTCCAGCGCGTGCGCCCGGGCCCAGCGGTCCGAGGCCTGATCGGGCTGCTTGAGGAGCTCGAACGCCTCGCCGAGCAGTCGCAGGGCCCGGATTCGCACATCAAGGAGCTGATCCGTATTGGCCAGTTCAAGGGCAGTGGTTAGGTCACTCACCGCAGCCGTGAGATCCGCTTCCACCTTGCGACGCTTGAACGCCGCGACCGACACCTCCCCCGACGCCAGGTGCCAGTGCGCCCGGTCCCGGTCCGAATCGGCCAGCTCGCGGATCGCGTCCAGTTCGCCGCGAGCCCGCATCACCTCGCCACGGTCCAGCAAGCCGAACGTGGTCAGCAGGACCCTGAGGAAGCGTTCGGCCGGCGGTTCGGTCCCCTCCGCCGAACCGCCGGCCTCCATAAAGGTCAGGTGAGAGAGTTCCGCACTCAGGGCCTTCAGCGCCTTGCCACGGCGCAGCGCCACAAGCAGGCCGACCAGTTCTTCCAGCAACGGAAGCTGCAATGCGGCATCGAGGCCGTCGGAGGCCAGCGCCGTCACGACGACCAGAAGCGCCTCCTCGTACCGGTGCCGAGCCTTGAGGGCCAGTGCGCGAGCCAACGCACGCGGCACCGATGTCGCGGCATCCGAATCCTCGGCGAGGATCGCCGACACCGCCTCGTCGGAGCCGCCGCGCGCCGCGACCAGCCGCAGATCGGCGTCGAGGACGGCCACCGCCGCCGCATCGCCGACGGACTCGAACACGGCGCGCGCCTCGCCCAAATAGCGCCGAGCCGTGGCGGGGTCGCCGGCCGCCAGCCCTTCCACCCGCCGCAGCCGAGCATGGGCTGCGGAGTCCAGCTCTGCGCGCGGATCGCGGCCGACCGCCTTGCGGATCTCGGCCGCGTCGTCGGCGGCAGCGGCGTGCAGGCCGGATTCGGACCGCACCTGAGCACGTTCGATCAGCAGCGGCAGGTGATGCGCCGCGCCGCGCTCGTCGCGCAGGTACCGCTCGCACCGGGAGGCGGCTGCCGACAACCGGCCCCGGGAGCGCAGGACGCTGACATGCTCGGCCGCCAGCGTCGCCCACAGCGCGGCGTCGTCGGCGGCCACGAGGCCGAGGACATGAGCGTAGGCGGCGTCTGTCCCGTCGGCGGCGGACGCCCGCGCCTGTTGAAGGGCCTCGGCCAGCACCTCCCCGCCGTCGAGGAAGAAGTTCTCAGTCACCGTCGGCTCCCGTCCGGCTCAGCACACGAGCTGGCCCTGGCCGGCCTGGCTGACCATCAGGAGCGTGCCCTGCGCGGCCGGCGGCGATCCGGACAGCGCCCCGGAAGGCGCCGAAGACGGCGATGGCGTGGTGCCGGCACCGGTGCCGCCGCCGGGCACGGAGGTCCCCGCGCCGATCGGCGGACACATCGACTGGCCGGTGGCGTGCATGAGCCCGGCGGTGTTCACCAGATTCCACTGCGCGCCGTCGTAGGTCCGGATGTCCGGCTGCGCCGTCGTGCTGTCGGCGCGCGGGTCGTGGCCGACCGAGACCGGCTCCACCGTCACCTGGAACGTCGCCGACAGGTTCTCCGGAATGATGGGACCCGCGGCCAGGTGCAGGGCGGCGCGCAGGCCCGGGCTGAAGTAGACCCCGTCCACACCGGGGATGTGCAGCACGCTGCCGAGGAACATCGTGACCGGGGCGCCAGTGGGTGTCAGGGGACTGGCATCGTCCTGCACGATCTCGTCCGGGATGCCCTGGTGCTGCTTCAGGATGTCGAAGACCGCCGTGCCGCTCAGATCCGGCCCGAGCGCGCGCAGCACCCGGTCGGCGATGTCGCTGTCCGACGGCGCAAGGATCACCGTGCCGTCGTCGGCGGCCAGGGCGACGCCGTCGTCGCCGAGCGCCGCGGCGTGCAGTCTGCCGTCCATGGCCTGCCCGGCCTCCTGGAGCAGCTTCTTGATCGTGGGGAAGTCGCGGAGCAGGGCCGCGCCCTCCACCGAGCCGTCCGCGCCGAGCACCGGATCGGCGTCCGGGACGACGGCGGCGTCCCCGTCCTCGTACACCAGCGCCGTCCGGCCGCTGAGCGTCTTGACGGTGACGGTCTTGTCCGAGCGGTCGGGCGGGCCCACGAAGGCGGCGAACGCCGGGCGCCCGCCGGAGGGCGGCAGGACGCTGAGATAGCCGGTGCCGTCCGGGGGCGGCCCGGGTCCGGCCGTGAAGCCGCCGTCCATGAAGGACGGGGCGCCGGTGTCCGGGTCCGGTCCGCCGATGCGGAACCCGAGGGCGTCCGCGGCGGCCGGAACCGTGGTGGTGACGGCGAGCCAGGACTGGCCGGGGCCGCCCAGGCGGTCCTTGACCGTCCCGTCCGCGCCCTTCATCTCGTACAGCACGCCGTCGCTCGCGGCCGGGACGGTGCTGGAGGTGCCCTTGGACAGCTTGGCCTGGATCGTGGACAAGGCGCGGCGGGCCTTGTCCACGACCCCGGAGCTCCACTGGACGGTGACGATGTTCGCGGTGTCGCTGGTGTCCAGGGAGCCGAAGTCCTTGCCCTCGTACGTGACGTCTTCCTGGACGCTGTGCCCCTCGGCGCGGACGTTGTACGTGAGCTCCCGGTCGGAGTCGGAGGACCGCCAGACCTTCAGGTCCCCCAGCGGGATGACCTTGCGGCCGGTGGCCTTGACGTCCACCTTCGCCGTGTCGCCGGACATCGACAGCGTGCGGTCGACGCGTTCGGAGACCTTCCCGGAGTCGTCGATGGACAGCTTGCTGATCTCGCCGGTGCCGGAGGTGTCGTCGTAGGTGGACTTCGCATCGAACAGTCCGGCGCGGGTGACCGAGGTGGGCAGATCGGGATGGTAGTTCTGGCCGTTGGTGCGGTCGTAGAGGTCGCTGAGGGAGACTCCGCCCTCGATCTCGACGTACCCGCAGTCCTGGTAGTCCCGGCTGGGGTTGACGATCAGCGCTTCCTGCGTCGCCGAGGGCGGGGTCAGGAAGTCGATCGGAGCGCGCTCGCGCAGCTCGTTGTGCGCGGTGTACCAGTCCTTGAAGGAGATCGGCGCCGGGGTCTGCGCCGCGGTCGGCAGCAGCGCTTTGCCCTCGTGCGTCAGCCACTCCAGGGCCCCGCTCCAGCGCATGATCTGGTCCAGGCGCTGGTATTGCGGCTCGTAGTCCTCGATGTCCTGCTGGTGCACGTCCCACCACTGCAGGGCCCGGCCGAAGGAGTAGCTGGGCTCGACCTCGGTGCCGTTCGGGCCGTCGTCGCGGACGAACAGCCGGGCCGCCTCGGCGCCGATGTCGATCTGGCTGTCGGTGGAGGCGAAGGCGCTGTCGTTGCGGCCGAACCACAGCCGCCCGGACTCCGACGTCGGGTCGTTCGGGCCGGCGCACTCGCTCCACGGGGTCACGGCCGCCGGGTCGGCCAGGAAGCCGCCGACGGCCTGGGTCGGCACGCCCTGGCCGACGCCGGCGACCCAGTTCTTCGTCACGTAGTCGACGTAGGCCAGGGAGTCGCCGACGGCGGTCCCGGCCAGGCCGCCGTCGTAGCGGGCCTGGCTCATCGTGGTGTGGCCGTTGAGGAACTCCTCCACCGCCCACAGCTGGGTGCGGTCGGTGGGCAGGCCGAGCCGGGTGTTCAGCGCGGCCTGGTCGTCGCTGGGGCTGTAGAGCTCGTTCTCGACCTGGGTCCTGACGTCGTCGGAGGACTTGAACGGGGAGCCGGTCCAGGAGTTCGACAGCAGGCGCGCGGCGACATCGGCGCTCAGCGAGGGGGCCATGGCCCGGATGTCGCCGACGGTCTTGGCCGGCAGCGGGTCCAGCGAGAAGCCGGGGGCCAGGCCGGTGCCCGCGGCGTGCGCCTGGTAGCCGTTCTGCAGAACGGTGATGTCGTCGACGGTCATCGGCACCGAGGGCACCCCGGGCCACTTCCACCCGGAGGCGGTGACCTGGCCGCCCTGGACGGACAGCTCGGACAGCGACTGGGTGGTCTTCAGGAAGGTCGCCAGATCGTCCAGGCCGGTGATCGGCATGCTCACGTAGCCGTGGTCGGTGCGGACCTGGGCGGGGGTGCTGATCGGGTCGGCGGTGACGTCGGCCGTCTGCGTGCCCTGATCGATGGTGTAGTGGTGGATCTGGACCAGTTCGGGATCGGCGCCGTGGTCGGTGCGGTACTGGTCCATCAACAGCCCGACGGTGCGGTTCTCCTGCGGATCGCCTTGCGGGACCAGCAGATGCAGCACGCCGCTGGTGTCCGCGAGCTCGCGGCCCGGGCCCACCTGCTGGTCGGCCAGGTCGGTGAAGCCCTGGTCGCGCACCGGGAGGGTGTCGTAGTCCGCGTCGCGGACGGCCGCGGTGGTCATCCCCAGGTGCGCGGCCAGCGCGGTCCGGATCCAGTCGCGGACCTGGTCGGCGGAGTCGGAGGCGTCCAGGCCGGTGAGCCGCGAGGCCGCGGCGGAGTAGGAGACCACGAAGCCGGTGCGGGGCACGACGACCTGCGAGGGCGCCTTGGCCCTGCCGCCGCCGGCCCAGCCCCAGGCCGCGATGCCGATGCCGGCGGCCAGGACGACGGCCGCCGCTGCGCCGAAGAGGCGGCGGCGGTCGGCCATGCCGGCCACGGCGCCGCGCAGTGTCCGAGTGCTCATCGCGTCCCACCGTCCTGCCGCTCGCGGCCAGTGTCAGTCAGTGCGCCTGGATACGCCTGGATGCGCCTTCAGTGCCCTTCAGCACCGCGTCACGGGTTCGGCGCGTCGCCCGGGTTCAGCGTGGACACCGACAGGTTTCCGTTGATCTGCTGCGTCAGCGTCAGGGTCCAGTCGGAGTCGCTGAAGTCCCACGTCGAGTCGGTCTTCTGGTACGAGCACTGCCGGCTGAACTTCTGCGAGGCGCTGTCCCAGTCGCTCCCGGAGCTGACGTAGATGTCGAAGGTGCTGCCCGGGATGTCGCTCAGCGTCGTGTCGGCGTTGGCCCGCACGTAGACCGAGGCGACCGGGGTCTTGGTCCCGACCTTGGTCAGGGTGACGATGGCGTCGGTGCCGGAGTTCTTGACGGTCAGCGAGCCCGGCCCGGAGGAGTGCCGCAGCACCTGGCCGTTGCCCAGCTGCCGGTTCTGGTCGGCGATCGGCGCCGGCAGGAAGCCCGCGAGGTCCTTGCCGAGGGTGGGATCGACGGAGTTGAGCGAGGTCGCGACCCCGCGCAGGGACGTCGCCCCGGCCGAGCGCGTGAACTCGGCCAGCGCCGAGGCCGAGGTGCACACCGCCGACCCGACGTCGCTCGCGGTGGTGTTCGCCGAGGTCGAGAAGTCCCGCAGGGCCTGCGCCAGCTGCGTCGTCGACGGCGACAGCGGGTCCGGCGGATTGCTGGGCAGCCCGTCGGACAGGGTCTGCGCGTCCGCCGACAGCTTGGTCAGCGCGGACTTCACGTCGTCGGTGGAGTGGGAATTGGCGACGGCCTGGAAGTCCGGCGCCAGCTCAGTGCCGATGGCGGTCAGGCTCTGCGCGTAGGCGGCCGAGCTCATGGTCGTGGGACTCGGCGAGGAGGTGGTGACCTCGGCCGAGGTGTCGGAGGAACCGCTGCCGGACGAGTAGTTCGGGGAGGAGGCACTGCTGCTCCCGCCGCCGCACGCCGCCAGCGACCCGACCAGAAGAACACCGGCCAAGGCGCAAGCACCTTGGGCACGAGACCGCGATATAAGACTGTTGACCATTTCTGTACCCCCATCCCGCACCCGTTGAGAAGACACCAATATTCTGATGCCTGCCACTGACAGGTCGAGCCGTTATCGCCAAGGTTGCGTGTTGCGATTCCACGGAGTGGGACGGGGAGTCCCGTTCGGCGGCGCCGGCTCCTACACCTGCACCTGCGGCTGTCCCGCCACCACCAGACCCGACTCGTAGGCCAGCACCACGGCCTGGGCCCGGCTCGACAGGTTCAGCTTGGCCATCGCGCGGTTCAGGTGCGTCTTCACCGTGCCCTCGCTGACCACCAGCCGCTCGGCGATATCGCCGTTGGACAGGCCGGTGGCGACCAGGCGCAGGACGTCGGTCTCGCGGGCGGTGAGCGCGGCGAGGGCGGCGCGTTCGGCCGAGGAGGCGGCCTCGGGGCGGCGCGAGCGGGGGACGAAGCCGGCCGCGGGCCAGTCCCCGGCGGTCCCGGCCCCGTGTCCCGGGCCTGTCCCCGGCGCCCCCGGCCTTGTGCCCGGCCCCGTGCCCGCCCCGGTTCCCGGCGGCGGCACCAAGGCCGGCCCGGCTCCCGGCGGCAGCCCCGCGCCGGGGCCGGGCCCCTGCGGTTCGCCCTCGAGACCGGCGGCGGTGACGTAGGCCTGCACCAGGCGGCGGGTCACGGTCGAGGAGAACAGCGTGTCGCCGTCGGCGACCGCTTTGAGCGCCGCGAGCAGGCGCTCGGGCGGGGTGTCCTTCAGCACGAAGCCGTCGGCGCCGGCCCGCAGCGCCTCATACACGTACCGGTCCATGTCGAAGGTGGTGAGGATCAGGATGCGCGGCAGGTTCTCCCGGCCGGAGCCCAAGATCGCGCGGGTCGCGGCGATCCCGTCCATCTCCGGCATCCGGATGTCCATCAGCACCACGTCGGGCTCAGTGAGCGCGGCCATGGTCACCGCCTCGGTGCCGTCGCACGCCTCGCCGACCACCTCGTAGCCGGGCGCGGCGCGCAGAATGGCCGCCATCCCGGCCCGGATCAACACCTGGTCGTCGACGATCAGAACCTTGACCATGCCGTCCCGCCGCCTTCTGTTCCTCCGGCGTCCGTCGCCGGCGCCTGTTGGCTCTACCCCGAAGGTACCGGACCATTCATATCCGGTGGTTGGCAACTCGATGAAGATCTCAGACGTTCCCGTCCTCGGCCCACATCTCGGCCGGGTCCCCGTCGCACACCGCCTCCGTCACCGAGCCGCCCGAAGCCTTCAGACACAGCAGGTCGGCGCCGTTCTGGAGCTCGGTGGCCCCGCCGGAGCCGCCGGTCTTGGACCACAGCTGCGCCATGCCGCCGCTGCACGACTTCACGCTCACGCTGCCGCCGCTGCCGGTCAGGCAGTCGTTGCTGTCCCCGTTGACCAACTCCTCCTGGCCGGTGACGGCCCCGAGGATCCCGGTGAGCGGCACCGTGGACTCCCAGCCCTGTCCCTTGACGTCCGCGCAGCCCTGGTGGGCGGCGCCGCCGCCGGACTGCGCCAGGCAGTCCCCGGTGGACGAGTTCCGCAACCGGTGGAAGTTCGCCGGAAGCAGCGGTGCGGTCGCCGAGGTCGCCGGCGGCAGTCCCGGGGCGCTGGAGGAGGCCGCGGTGCTCGTGGCCGTGTGGCTCGGCGCCGCCGACGAGCTGTGGCGGGTCTCCGACGGCGAACTGCTGGAGCTCGACCGCGACGGGCTGGACGCGGAGGAACTGTGCGCGGCGGCGGACGTGCTGGCCGGGCCGGTGCTGCCCGTGGTCGGCGTCAGGCCGGGAGCGGCGGTGTTCTTGGATGTCGATGAACCCTGCGACGTCACCAGGACATATGCCCCGACGGCGACCAAAGCCACAAGCGCGACCAGCGCGAGCGGCTTGCCCCTGCCGCGCCGGCCGCCCGCGTCGGCCCCGACCGCGGCCCGCCCGCCGGATCCGCCGTACCCGCCGCGCCGGGGACGGCCGCCGTCTCGGCCGCTGTCCCGGCCACCATCCCGACCGCCGTCCGCGACGCCGCGCCGGTCATCGGGTCCCCGCCGGTCGTCAGGCCTCCGCCGGCTCCCGCCGCTGCGCGGCCCGGGGATCGGCGCGTCGGCGTCCACCCGGTCCGGACGGACCATGGTGTCGTCCGGCGGCGGAACGTAGTCGTCGCCGCCGGAGCCGGAGTAGAGGTACATGGCGTCGGTCATGTCGACCGAGCGGGACGGATCGGCCGACCCGGGGATGTCCAGCTCCGGTGGCAGCGCGGCGGTGGCCGTCGCTGCGGCTGCGCCGGTGACGGTGCCGGTGGTCACAGCCGTGGCCGCCGCCGGATCGGCCATCTCCAGCGCGGCCGAACGGCCGTCGGGAATCAGGGCCCGCAGAGCCCGGCCGAAGGCGGCCGCGTCCGGGAACCGGTCCTCCGGCTCCTTGGCCATGGCCCGCGCGATGACCGCCGGCAGGTCCGGCATGTCAGGGCACTCCAACCGGGGCGCCGGTTCGCTCAGCGCCAGGTATATGGTCCGGCGCACGTCCTGGCCCGGCGCGCCGAACGGCGGCCGGCCGGCGAGGAGCTCGTACAGCGTCGAACCGAGCGCGTACACGTCGGAGGAGGCCGTCGGCACGCCCCGCGTCATCAGCTCCGGCGCCGCGTGCTGCGGGGAGAACACGTCGAGCACCGAGCTGGAGTTGCTGGCGTCCAGCAGCCACGACACCCCGAAGTCGGCCAGCGCCGGCTCGCCGTACCGGGAGACCAGGATGTTGTTGGGCTTCACGTCCCGGTGCAGCACCCCGAGCGCGTGCGCGGCGTGCAGCGCGTCGGCGATCTTCGCGCCGACCCCGGCCGCCTGCGCCCCGGACAGCGGGCCGCGCCGGTTCAGCCACTGTTTCATGGACCCGCCGTCGTACAGGTCCATGGCCAGGTACGGCCGGCCCGCGGCGGTCGTACCGGTGTCCAGCACCGTCACCACGTGCGGGTGGTCGCTGAGCCGGCCGGCGAGCCGGACCTCGCGCTCGAACCGGCGCCGGGC
The DNA here is from genome assembly GCF_041262705.1 of Catenulispora sp. MAP12-49. Taxonomy (NCBI): domain Bacteria; kingdom Bacillati; phylum Actinomycetota; class Actinomycetes; order Catenulisporales; family Catenulisporaceae; genus Catenulispora; species Catenulispora sp. MAP12-49. The sequence continues at coordinate 109,796 of NZ_JBGCCP010000019.1, forward strand.
GTCCTCGTCGGGGCCGACGATCGTCAACAGTTTCAGGGCGACGTCGCGTTCGAAGGACTCCTGCACGGCCCGGTAGACCACGCTGAAGCCGCCGTGCCCGATGCGCGTCAGATCCCGGTACCCCGGGACGTGCTCCGGCCGCTCCGGCCGCTCCGGAGCGTTCGCCGCCTTCGGCGCCGTACCCGTCGAACCACTGTGGCGTGTCATGACCTGCGTTCCCGTCCGTTCCACGACATCGGCGATATCCCCGGCGAAACAAAAACACGACGGGGCGGTGGTGTGGCGGCACGCTCTTTCCGCGCCGCCACACCACCGCCGTCGCCGGGTGGGTGCTTGCTGTTCAGTTCAGTCCGCTCGCTCGCTCCATCCGGCGGGTGAGGCCGGGAGTCCTACAGGCCGTTGGTCAGGCCGCCGACCAGGCCGCCGACCACCGGCAGCTGGCCCACGACCGGCAGGCCGCTGCCGGCCTGGGTGACGTTGCCGAGCACGCCGCCGACCTGCTGCTGCAGCTCCATGAGGGTGGAGCGCACGCTGTCCAGCTGCGACTGCGCGGCCGGCCAGATCTGGCTGCTGAACACCGACGCCGCCGGGCCCTCCCAGACCGCGGGGTCGGTCAGCGCCAGGCCGTGCGAGGTGATCTGGGACAGCACATCGCCGAGCGGTCCCTGGAGGAGGTTCATCAGCTGGCCGATGTGCAGGTGGGCCTCAGCAGTGACCTTGACGGTGCCGCCATCAGTCATCTTGGTGCTCCATATCTTGTCCGCGGGTCCGCTGGTCGCGGTCCCGCCGGGTGGCTATTGGTACGCCGTGGAATCCCTCGGCGGTACGACCAGAACGCTACGGACGTCCGCTCGTCCGGTCGTCTAACGAGCGGTGTAAATCCGCGCTACCACGGTCGTTATAGAAGTCGCCCGGCGTCGCCTGCACGAGTTGCACTCCCTCGATCGTGCCGTCGCAGACGAGGTAGCCCCGGCCGGGAAGGGGCGCCATCCGGTGCTGCCGCGGCAGCGGGGTGCCGAGCAGGTCGTGGTCGTGGTCGTGGTCCGGGACCAGCAGGATTCCGCAGCGTGCCTCACGGATCCGCTGCGTCCACTGGCCGAACTGCCTGCGCACGCCGTCGTTGCGGCCGGCGGCGATGACGTGCCGGCCGGGCTTGGCCATGAACCGGTCGAGTACTCCCAGGGTGTCGGTGACCGTGTCGGCGTCGTCAACCAGAAGGAGTGCCCGGTCCCCGGCGGACTCCAGGGCGCGTTCGAGTTCTGAGTACTCGGTGCACCCGATGACCGTCGGCGGGAGGTCGCGCAACGGCGAGCGCCGGGGCGTGAACGTCACCAGCGCCGGAGGTTCGGCGCCGGTGAGGACCATGTGCGCGATCGCGACCAGCGCGCTGCTGCGGCCCGAGCGCGAGGGTCCGGCGATCAGGGCGTGTTCGTGGTCGTGCAGTCGCAGGACGGCCGCGGCCAGGGCGCTGTCGGTGAAGCCGACGGGGATGGACCAGGGTTCGCCGCCGGTGGCCGCGGCCACTCCCGCGCGGCGCATCCGGTCGATCGGGATGACGTCCGGCAGCAGCCGCACCTTGTTGGCGGTGCGCGGGGCTCCGGTCCAGCGCTGCGCGACCGCGCCGACGGCGGCGGCGAGGTCGGCCCCGGGGTGGCCGATCTGCACGACCTGGCGCGTGGCCACGATCACCGCGCGGCCCGGCACCGCGGCGGGCACCGCGCGCCGGGGGATGTCGAAGTTCGCGTAGTCGGCGGTGTCGGCCAGGCGCAGCAACAGTTTCTGCCTGCTCAGCGCACCCCAGGCGCCGGGGATCGCGCCCAGCCGGTCGCCGGTCGCGGCGATGTACAGCCCGACCGCGGGGCCGTCGGCGAAGACCCGCTCCAGGTCGTCCAGAACGCTCATGCCGCCGTAGTCCTTCTCCAGCTCCGAGCGCAGCGACCCGACGTTGTCGATGAGGACGATCACCTTCGGCGGTCCGGCGACCGCGGCGTCGGATTCGCGCACCGAGCCGCCGGCCTTGCGGGTGTTCAGTTCGGCGCGCAGCATCCTGATCAGCCGGATCTGGCGGGGCCGGTCGCCGGGGCCGATGTAGGCGCCGGTGTGCGGCAGGCCCTGCAGCGGCGCGAGGGCGCCGGAGCCGAGGTCCAGGACGTACAGGTGCAGGCGGTCGGGGGCCTCGGGGAGGGCAGCGGACAGCGCGAGCGCCGACAGCGCGGTGGAGGTGCCGGAGTTGACGCCGCCGTAGATCAGGATGTTGCCGACGGCCGGGTCCCAGCCGACGGTGTACTGCGCCTGCCGGTCCGGGTCGTCGAGCAGGGCGTAGGCCGCCAGGCCGGAGCTGTCGGTCTGCAGGCCCTTCACCGCCGGTCCCAGTTCGTGCAGCGGGATAGCGGTGGGCAGCGGGTCCGGCCAGGGCCGCCGGGGCTGGGCGAATCCGGCGGAGTAGCTGGCGTGCTGCGCGGCCTGGACCAGCCGGGCCAGGTCGGTCGGCTGGCCGGCGGCGGCCTGCTGCGGCGCGGCGACGGCTCCGGCGCGCTCCCCCGATGTCAACCTGAAGGGTAGAAGGGACAGCCGGCCTGCGGCGTTGTCCACGGCCGTGATGCCGGTGGACAGTGCGGTCTGCACCGCGAGCACTTCACCGGCGCTGACCCGGTAGAAGCCGCGGCCCCACTGGCGGCTGCCGATGCTGGCGGCCACCGGCGAGTCGATGACGTCGCTGGAGTCGGCGGCGCTCTCCAGGCGCAGCGCGAGGCGCAGTTTGACGTTGTTCTTGATGGCGTCGTTGACCGAGCCGGAGGGCCGCTGGGTCGCCATCACCAGGTGCATGCCCAGGCTGCGGCCGCGCTGGGCGATGCTGACCAGCGCGTCGACGAACTCCGGCAGGGCTTTGACCAGGGTCGCGAACTCGTCGATGACCACCACCAGGCGGGGCATCGGCTCCAGGTCGGGGCGCTGTGAGTCGCGCAGCCGCTGGTAGTCGCGGACGTGGCTCAGGCCCACGCCGCGCAGCGCGTGTTCGCGGTGCCGCAGCTCGGCTTCCAGGCAGCGCAGGGCGCGCTCGCCGAGCTGCTCGTCCAGGTCGGTGACCAGGCCCACGACGTGCGGCAGGCGCGCGCACTCGTCCAGGGCGCCGCCGCCCTTGTAGTCGACCAGGGCGAAGGTGAGGTGCTCGGGGTCGGCGCCGACGGCGAGCGCGGCTATCAGAGTCCGCAGAAGCTCGCTCTTGCCGGAGCCGGTGGTGCCGGCGAACAGGGCGTGCGGGCCGTCGTCGTCGAGGTCGATCTCGAACTCGCCGTGGTCGGTGACGCCGAGCACGGCCCGGGCCCGCAGGGTGCCGACCGCGGTGCGCCAGCGGTCGGCCAGGGCGGCGTCCAGGCCGCTGTTCGGGGCGCCGTTCGGGGCGCCGGTCAGGTGCAGCAGCGGCAGCAGGTTGACCCGGTCGGGCAGCCCGGCGCCGGCCGCCCGGACCTCGGGGTCCTCGAACCGGGCCAGGGCCCGGGCCACGGCGCGCGCCCGGTGCCGGGTCATGCCGGCCACCAGGACGCCGTCGACGCGCTGGCCGGAGGCGACCCGGTGCAGCCGGCCGAAGCCGTCGGCCGACACCGACAGCACCTCGGTGCACAGCGCGGGCAGCCGCCGGGTGAGCACGATCCCGGCCACCGGCCCGGCCTGGCCGCCGAGCAGGTCGCGCAGCGCACAGGGGCGGCCTTCCAGCAAGGTGGCGCCGTCGACGACGAGCAGGAGGGCCGGCATGCCGGTGACGGAGGGGTCCGCGGGGCGTCCGCCGCCGTATCCGCCGGGGCCGGCGTTGGCCTCGGCGAGCTCGGCCAGCAGGCTGCGGGCCAGGGTCTCGCAGTGCTCGGCGCCGACGGCGACATAGCGCGAGGCGCTCGAGCGCGGGTCGGCACCGTGCGGCAGCCACTTGGTCCAGTCCCAGTCGGCGATGCGGTCGTCGTCGGCGAAGACCACGACCGCGACGTCGGCCGGCCCGCTCTCGGCGACGGCCTGGCACAGCAGCGACCGCGCGGCCGCCAGCGCCGCGCCGCGGTCGCCCTCCAGGCCGAGCACGCCGCCGTCGGCGAGGTTCACCGCGACCGGGACCTGGCTGAGCCGGGAGGCGTCGGCGACGGCGTCGGCGATCGCCGGATCAGGTTCCTGATCCGATCCGGCTCTGCGACCGTGTTCCACCGGCGGGGTCCAGCTCTGGTCGGCCGAGCCGGCCGACAGGCGCAGGAAGTCCGCCGCGCCGTTGCGCCGCTCCCACAGCCGCAGGCCGGGAACCGAGGCGCGGTACAGGACCTCGGCCGGGTCCGGGTACTCCTCCCGCAGCCGGTCCTCCTCGTCCTCGCGGCGTTCCTGGAGCTCGTCGTGGACCGCGGCCAACCGCGCGGCGTAGTCGCGCTTGCCCCGGCGGAACCCGACCCGGCCGCGGGTCCGGTCCTCCAGCTGGGTGCCGAGCATCATGACCGGGCTGAACAGCGCGAACAAGGCGAAGGCGGGATTCTTGAGGATCGCGACCATGACGGCGGCCAGGATGATCGGCGCGACGATGGTGGTGACCCGCAGCGGTTGCGAGCCGGAGCGCTTGGGCGGCTGCGGCAGCTTCACCGGCCCGGCATCGGCCGAGGCGGCCAGCCGCGGGGCGCGGTTGAAGGGCAAAGTGCCTCCGGAGCCGGCCTCGAACGCCGGGTTGACGTACTGCACCGGACCGAGGTCGGCCACCGGCAGCACCCGGAAGGGAACACGGCCGGCCGCCGAGACGATGTCCTGCGGCCCGACCCGCACCGGCCCGGTCAGGCGCCGGCCGTTCAGGTCGGTGCCGTTGCGCGAGTCGAGATCGCGGACCCGCACCAGGCCGTCGCGGGTGACGTCGATCTCGCAGTGCAGCCGCGACAGATCCGGGCTGTCGACCCGGATGTCGGCCTGATCGCCGCGTCCCAGCTTGTACCGGCCGGGCATCAGCGGCACCGACAGCCCGGCGTCCAGCCCGCCGACGACCCGCAGCACGAAGCCCCGGTCGGACATCGTCCCGGTGTCGGCCTCGGGGGTCACGGTGAGCGAGACCTCCGCGCCCATGACCAGCCCGGACCCGCTCAACGGCGTGGCCGGCGGGGTCACCCGGCCGTCGATCATCACCGCGCCGCCGTACCCGCCCAGCGCGGTGGCCAGGTCCCCGGCCACCGCGTCCTGGCGGCCGAGCCGCAGCTCCATATCGCGTTCGACCCCAGCGTCCCGATGGACGAACCTCATCGCCTGCCACCCAGTTTTGTTCTCAACCGCTTACAACGCACGACGCTCAGCAACCGCTCAAAGGGCTGAGCAACCGCGCGAAAGTCTAGGGTTCCAGTCCCGGTCGGTCCGCCGCGTTACCCACAGGTTGACAATCAAGATCCGCTCTATAACCAGGACGGCAGTGACGCATACCGCACAGGTTTACCCTCGTTCGGCTGAACCCGGCCGCCAACTGAGGACAAAGCCAGGATGTGCTCCCTAGTTTGGCTGGATGCTCCGCATGCACGACGCCGCCAAACCCCTGGCGTCGATACCCCCGCTCGTCCTGGATGTCGCCGCCGCCACGGCCGTCACCTGGCTCGCCGTCGCCGCCTCGATCCGCCCCCACGCCTTACACGGCAGCCGCCCCATCGACGCCCTCGCGATCACCCTGATCATCGCCATGGGCGCGGCCCTGGTCCTGCGGCGCAGGTTCCCCTTAGCGGTGCTGGGAGTCAGCGCGGCACTGATGGCGGCCTTCGAGGCCCACGGCTACCGCATGGGCCTGGCCCAGGCCGGCCTCCTCCTGGCGATGTTCACGGTCGGCGAACGCCGCGGGCGCCCCTCGGCGATCCTGGCGGCGGGCATCACTTACGCGGAGCTGTTGTACGACCACTTCCACGACTGGTCCGGCTCCCACACCTGGTTCTACCTCGGCACCGCGCTGTGGGTTGCCGCCGTGGCCTTCATAGCCGACGGCGCACGGCGACTGGACGAGAGCCGGGCCCTGCTGGCCGCGTACAAGGAGCAGGTGCAGCGCAAACACCGCGACCGGGAACAGCGCGCGGTGCTCCTGGAGCGCATCCGCATCGCCCGCGAACTGCACGACGTGACAGCACACCATTTGTCGGTCATCGCAGTGCAGGCCGGCGTGGCCCGCTTCGTCATCGACAAGGAACCCGAGACCGCAGACCAGGCCCTGCGCGCCATCTCCGAGGTCGGCAGCGAAGGCCTGGCAGAACTCCGCCGCCTGATCAGCCTCCTGCGCCCCGACGACGACGAAGGCGCCCGCACCCACACCTCCGACCCCCCGGCCCCCGGCGTGGCCCAACTCCCGGTCCTGATAGAGCGCGTCGGCCTGTCCGGCACCCCCAGCCGCTACACGGTCGCAGGACGCAAGCGCCCCCTGCCGGCGGGCATCGAGCTGTGCGTCTACCGCGTGGTCCAGGAGTCCCTGACGAACGTGCTGAAGCACGCACCAGGCTCCTCGGTCGAGGTGCGCCTCGAATACGAACCGGACAGCGTCCGCGTCACCATCACCGACACCGGCACCCACCCGGTCCCGGCCCGCAAGATGGGCATCCCGGCAGCGGCCATAACCCAAGCAGCCCGCCACAGCGGCAGCGGCGTCGGCCTCACCGGCATGCGCGAGCGCGCAGCGCTCTACGGCGGCGAACTGTCCGCCGGCCGCGGCCCGGACGGCGGGTTCGAGGTGTCGCTGACGCTGCCGATCGCGGTGGAGCTGGTGGAGTTAGAGGAGGGCGAGGCGGCTGACGGCGCCGGGATGGCCGGCGACGCGGGTGCGGTGCCCGTCGGTGCGGAGGCCGCGGCGGCCGTGGGAGCTTGAGGAAATGTCGGAGGCCAGCAGTCCCAGCTCCACCGCGAGTTCCCGACAGCGGTCGGGACTCGTTTCGGTACCGCGCGCCACCAGATCCCTGAGTAGGTCAGCCCTCTGCATGCGGACAGCCTAAGATCCCAGCCGCCCAGCCGCCGCGTCCCAGGCACCCCGATCCCCCGTCGGCTCGTACCGCATCAACGACTGCGTTTTCGCCAACAACGCCCGCATCTCCGCCCGGTCGCCGACCAACCCCAGCGCCCGCGCCTGAACCAGCACGTTCCCCAACGCTGCGGCCTCCGCCGGGCCCGCGATCACCGGGAGGCCGCAGGCGTCGGCGGTGAGTTGGCAGAGCAACGTGTTGTGTACTCCGCCGCCGACGATGTGCACCACATCGACGGGGTGGTCGGCGAGGCGTTGGGCGTCCTGGATCGCGCGCCGGTGTGCCAGCGCCAGTGAGTCGAGGATGCAGCGCGTGATCTGCGGCGGCGTGTCCGGTACCGGCTGGCCGGTGGTGCGGCAGGCCTGGCGGATGCGCTCGGGCATTCGGTCCGGCAGAAGGAAGGCCGGGTCGGCGGCGTCGATCACCGAGCGCAAAGCTGGCAGCTCGGCGGCGGCTGCCAACAGGGGCGGCAGCTCAGCGCCCCATTCCCGCACGCACTCCTGTAGCAGCCACAGCCCCATGATGTTGCGCAGATACCGGACCGTGCCGTCGATCCCCGCCTCGTTGGTGAAGTTCGCCATGCGGCCGGCCTCGGTCTGCACCGGCCGCTCCAGCTCCAGCCCGGCGAGCGACCACGTTCCGGTGCTGATATACGCGAACCGCTCCCCCGCCCCCGCTGGCACCGCGACCACCGCCGACGCCGTGTCGTGCGAGGCCACCGCGGTCACCGGGACCGGACCGCGCAGGCCCGTCGCCTCCAGCACCGCAGGCAGCAGGTCGCCGATCCGCGATCCCGGCTGCCGCAGCGGCGGGAACAGGCCGACGTCCACGCCGAGCCGAGCGGCCAGATCGGTCGACCACCCCCGGCTCGACGCGTCGAGCAGCTGCGTGGTGGAGGCGTTGGTGAGCTCGGTGCCGGCGACGCCGGTCAGCCAGTAGCCCATCAGGTCCGGGATCAGCATCGCCTGCCGAGCAGACGCCAACGCGGCGGTTTCCCGCGCCGCAACGAGCTGATACAGCGTGTTGAACGGAGCGTACTGAAGCCCGGTGATGGCATACAGCGCCTCGGCGGGCACCGTCTTCCACACCTGCTCGGCCACACCCTCCGTCCGGGCGTCGCGATAGTGCACAGGGTTGCCGAGCAACGCGCCGTCGGCGTCGAGCAGCCCATAGTCCACGGCCCAGCTGTCGATCCCCACCGAATCGACCTGCCCGGCGGCGCGCAGCCCATCCACAATGCCCTGATACAACGCCAACACGTCCCAGTGCAGCGTCCCGCCGACGCGCACCGGCCGATTCTCGAACCGGTGCGCCTCGCGCATCTCCACCACGCCCGCACCGACCCGCGCCGCCATCACCCGGCCGCTGGACGCGCCGAGATCGACCGCGGCGACGGTCTTCCTGCCCGCGCTCATCGCAGGAAGGCCGCCGCGACCCCGGCGTCCACCGGCACCAACAGCCCGGTGGTGTGTGTCAGATCGCCGCCGACCAGCGCGAACACCGCGTTGGCGACATGCTCGGGCAGCACCTCGCGCTTGAGAATGGTCCGCTGCGCATAGAACTCGCCGAGCTTCTCCTCCGGAATCCCATACGTCGCCGCACGCTGCGCGCCCCACCCCCCGGCGAAGATCCCCGACCCGCGCACCACCCCATCGGGGTTGACCCCGTTCACCCGGATCCCGTGCTCCCCCAACTCCGCCGCCAACAGCCGCACCTGATGCGCCTGATCAGCCTTCGCCGCGGAATAGGCGATGTTGTTCGGCCCGGCGAACACAGCGTTCTTCGACACGACGTACACGATGTCCCCACCGCGCCCCTGCGCCGCCATCACCCGCGCCGCCTCCCGCGAGACCAGGAACGACCCGCGCGCCATGATGGCGTGCTGCCGGTCCCAGTCCGCGCTCGTCGTCTCCAGCAACGGCTTGGAGATGGAGATGCCGGCGTTGTTCACCACCAGGTCCACGCCCCCGAACGCCAGCACCGCCGCGTCGAAGGCCGAGGCGATCTGCTCCTCGGAGGTCACGTCCACGGTGACTGCGATCGCCTTGTCGGGGCCGCCAAGCTCCTCGGCGACGGCGGCGGCGTTCTCGCCGTCCCGATCGGCGACCACCACGCAAGCCCCCTCGGCGACCAGCCGATGCGCGATCGCCTTGCCGATCCCCGACCCGGCGCCGGTCACCAGCGCCACCCGCGTGGCCAGCGGCTTGGGCTTGGGCATCCGCGCCAGCTTGGCCTCCTCCAGGGCCCAGTACTCGATCCGGAACTTCTCCGACTCCTCGATCGGCGCATACGTCGACACCGCCTCGGCCCCGCGCATCACGTTGATCGCGTTGACGTAGAACTCCCCAGCGACCCGCGCGGTCTGCTTGTCCCGGCCATAGGAGAACATCCCGACGCCCGGGACCAGCACGATCGCCGGATCCGCACCGCGCATCGGCGGCGAATCAGGCGTCGCATACCGCTCGTAGTAGGCGCGGTAGTCGTCACGGTAGGCGGCGTGCAGCTCCTTCAGCCGCGCGACCGCCTCCTCAAGCGGCGCATCCGGCGGCAGGTCCAGCACCAGCGGACGCACCTTCGTCCGCAGGAAGTGGTCCGGACACGACGTGCCGAGCGCGGCCAGGCGCGGGTGCTCGGCCCGCGCCAGGAAGTCCAGCACGACCTCGGCGTCGGTGAAGTGCCCGACCTGCGGCCGATCGACCGAAGCCAGAGCGCTGACATATGGCGCCAACGCGGCCGCCCGAACCCGCCGCTCCTGCTCAGGCAGCGCCTCGAACCCGGCGACCACCGGGCCGAACGGCTCGGGCCGGCCGCGTTCGGCGAGGAAGGTCTCGGCCGTGCGGATGATCCGCAGCGAGTTCGCCTCGCACTCCTGCGACGTCGCACCCCACGCCGTGATCCCGTGCCCGCCGAGAACGCATCCGATCGCCTGCGGATTGCCCGCCTTGATCGCCGCGATGTCCAAACCAAGCTGGAACCCGGGACGCCGCCACGGAACCCACACCACATCGTCGCCGAAGCACTCGGCCGTCAGCTTCTCCCCATCAGCGGCGCACGCCAGCGCGATCCCGGAATCAGGGTGCAGATGATCGACGTGCGGCGCGTCGACCAGCCCGTGCATGGCGGTGTCGATCGACGGCGCGGCCCCGCCCTTGCCGTGCAGGCAGAAGTCGAACGCCGCGACCATCTCGTCCTCGTGCTCGACGCCGGGATAGACATCGACCAGCGCGCGCAGCCGGTCCAGCCGCAGCACCGCCAGCCCCGCCCCGGTCAACGTCCCCAGGTCGCCGCCGGAACCCTTGACCCACAAGAGCTCGACGTCCCCGCCGGTCACCGGATCGGTCACGCTCCCCTTCGCCGACGTGTTGCCGCCGGCGTAGTTCGTGTTCCGCGGATCGGCACCCAGCCGGTTCGACCGGGCAATGAGGGAATCCACCGCACCGTTTCCAAGGCCGTCGTTCATCAAGCTCCCCATCCCGCCTGCACCCCGCCGACGCGCTCGGCGACGATCTTCTCCGCGTACCCGCTCTCGCGATAGGCCGCCATCGGATCCGGCGCCAACCCCATCTCCTGCCGGACCTGCGCCAACAGCGGACGCACGTCCGTGTCATAGGCGTCCATCAGCACCGCGTGCGCGCCGAGCACGTCCCCGGCCGCCTGCGCCGCGCGCAACGCGGGCAGGTCCACCAACAGCGCCTTGGCCGTGGCCTCCTGCACGTTCATCACCGACCGGATCATCGCCGGGATCTTGGCCTCGATGTTGTGGCACTGGTCGAGCATGAACGCCACGCCGTTGGCCTTGTCGAACCCGCCGTTCTTCGCCACCTCGTGCAGGATCCGGAACAGCTGGAACGGATCGGCGGCCCCGACCATCAGGTCGTCGTCCGCGTAGAAGCGGGAGTTGAAGTCGAACGCCCCCAGCTTCCGCTCGCGCAGCAGGAAGGCGACGATGAACTCGATGTTCGTCCCCGGCGCGTGGTGCCCGGTGTCCACGACCACCTTCGCCTTCGGCCCCAGCTTCAGGCAGTGCGCGTACGACGTCCCCCAGTCCGGGACGTCCGTCGTATAGAAGGACGGCTCGAAAAGCTTGTACTCCAGCACCATCCGCTGGTGCTCGCCGAGCCGCTCGTACACCTGCGACAGCGCCTCGGACAGCCGGTCCTGCCGCGCCGCGATGTCGTCCTGGCCCGGGTAGTTGGTGCCGTCGGCGAACCACAGCTTCAAGCTGTCCGACCCGGTCGCGTCCATGATGTCGACGCACTCCAGCAGATGCCGCACCGCCTTGCGGCGTATCGCAGGGTCCGGATGCGCCACCGAGCCCAGCTTGTAGTCGTCGTCCTGGAACGTGTTGGAGTTGATCATCCCGATCCGCACGCCCAGCCCCGCGGCGTGCGCGGACAGCGCGCCGTAGTCCTCGACCTTGTCCCAGGGGATGTGCAGCGACACCAGCGGCGCGACCCCGGTGGCCGCGTGGACCCGCGCGGCGTCGGCCAGCTTCTCGAACGGGTCCCGTGGCACTCCGGCCTGCGCGAACACCTTGAACCGGGTGCCGGAGTTCGCGTAGCCCCAGGACGGGGTCTCGATCTCCTGCGCCTTCAGAGCGGCCCCCACAGCCGGCAGGTCGGGCATGGCTCCCCCTCGCACCTCGGAATTGAATCGATTCAATACCTCGCTGCTGCCGACCATAGGCGGCACCCCGGCCACCGTCAAGAGGGGATCCCGGGGCGCCGACGCGATCTTGAACGAACTCCCAGGTGGGCCCGGTGACAGGCCCGGGCTGTAAGGTGACCCCCGACCGGTGAAACCATTCAGTCCCAACCATCAGGCGGACCCCCAGGTGACCAGGAAGACAGTCGGGATCTCGGACGTCGCGCGCGAGGCCGGCGTGTCCGTCGGCACGGTCTCGAACAGCTTCAACCGCCCGGATTCGGTGGCACCGGAGACCCGGGCCCGGATCCTGGCCGTGGTGGAGCGCCTCGGCTACGTGCGCAGCGAATCGGCGCGCCAACTGCGGACCGGGACCAGCCGGATCGTCGCCCTGCTGGTGCTGGACCTGGCGAACCCGTTCTTCGTGGAGGTCGCGAACGGCGCCGAGCGCGCGGCCCGCGCCCAGGGCCTGGGCGTGATGGTGTGCACGAGCGCGCAGTCGCCGTCGGAGGAGGCGGAGTACGTCGGGCTGTTCACCGAGCAGCAGGTGCGCGGCGTCCTGGTGATCCCGGCCGATCCGACCGGACGGTCGCTGGAACCCCTGCGCCGCCGCGGGATCCCGTACGTCGTGGTGGACCGCCTGGTCGAGGACGCCGAGGTGTGCTCGGTGTCGGTGGACGACGTGGCCGGCGGCCGGCTGGCCGTGGAACACCTGCTGGCCCAGGGCCACCGCCGCGTCGCCTACATCAGCGGCCCGCCGCACCTGCAGCAGATCCGCGACCGCCGCACCGGCGCCCTGGACGCGATCGCCGCCGCCGGCCTGCCGCCGCAGACCCTGCACGAACTCCCGACCGCGCACATGACCATCGCCGCCGGCCGCGACGCCGCGGCGCGCCTGCTGGGCCTGGCCGACCGTCCGACCGCGGTGTTCTGCGCGAACGACCTGCTCGCACTGGGCCTGGAGCAGGCGCTGTACGCGGCCGGGGTGAAGGTGCCCGAGGAGGTCGCGATCGTCGGGTACGACGACATCGAGTTCGCCTCGGCGGTCGCGGTGCCGCTGACCTCGGTGCGGCAGCCGGCCGCGGAGATGGGGCGGCTGGCGGCGCAGATGCTGCTGGCCGAGGCCGCCGCCGGCGGCGAGGGCTCGCACGAGCACCGATCCGTCGTGCTCCAGCCGGAGTTGGTGGTGCGGACCTCCAGCCTGCACCGCGTCGGCTAGGCGTATCAGAGGGCGAAAACACCTTTGCGGGTTTCTACAGAATAAGAGCTCACTTTCAGGGTACTCACCACCACCCCTAGTCACCGGCCCGGTGGCAGCATGGCGGATCGGGGGTGCCGGAGTCTGTGGCTGACACGAGTATCACGGGGGTCGCGAGAGCGGCCGATGCCGACGAGACGACGTCGGCCGCGCCGCGGACCACGCTGCGGGCCACACTGCGAACGCCGGCCGTCCTCGCGGCGGCCACGACCGTCGTCTACACCGTCTTCGCGCTCCGGCGCCACTTCCTGTTCCGCACCTACGCCTACGACTTGGGCATATTCGGCCAGGGGGTGCGCTCCTACGCCGCCGGCCATCTGCCGACCTCGACGATCCGCTCCGACAGCGCGCCGTCAGGGCCCTGGGGCCACGGATTCCCGTTGCTGGGCGACCACTTCTCGCCGATCGTGGGCGTCCTGGGCCCGCTGTACCGGTTGTGGCCGCACATCGAGCTGCTGCTGATCGCGCAGTCCGTGCTGGTGGGCTGCTCGGTGTTCATCGTCGCGCGCCGTGCCGCGCCGCACTGGTGGCTCGCCGTCGCCTACGCGATGAGTTGGGGCTTGCAGGGGCTGGTCAATTTCGACTTCCACGAGGTGGCGTTCGCGGTCCCGCTGATCGCGCTGGCCCTGGACGCGTACCTGGCGCAGCGCTGGGTCGCGTGCGCGTGGTGGGCGGCGAGCCTGTTGCTGGTCAAGGAGGACGCCGGGCTCACGCTGGCCGTTTTCGGGCTGCTGCTGTGGCGGCACGATCGCCGGATCGGCGGTGTGCTGTGCGTGGCGGGTCCGGTCGCCACGGCGTTGCTGGTGCTGGTGGTCATCCCGCACTTCAACCCGCAGCACGTGTATCCGTACCTGCAAAGCACCGGCCGCCAGGCTTCGGCGGGCTCCGCGCTCTCCCAGCCCTGGCTGATACCGGTCCACCTGGTCTGGCCGGCGACGAAGCTGAAAACGCTGGCCATGCTGCTGATCCCGACGGCGCTGCTGGCGCTTCGCAGCCCTCTGATCCTGGTCGGCGTCCCCACTCTGTTGATGCGGTTCACCTCGGCGGACCACATGTACTGGGGCACCGACTACCACTACTCGGCGATCCTGATGCCGATCGTGTTCTTCGCGCTGATCGATGCCCTGGCGTGTTCAGACACCTTGGCGCGTTCAGACACCCTGCGGTGGCGGCCCGATCTGCGGCCGACCCGATGGGTCCCGGCTCGATGGGTCCCGGCCGTCGTGACCGTGGTGACGATCGGCCTGGTCCCGCTGTCCCCGCTGCGCAGCGTCTTCGATCCGGGCTTCTGGCACGACGGGCCCCGGACGGCGTCCGCGCGCCAGGCGGTGGCGCTGGTCCCCGCCGGGGCGCACGTCGCGGCCAGCAACGCGCTGGCCCCGCACCTCACCGACACGGCGCAGGTGTATCTGGCCACTGACACCGTCTTCGCGCACGCGCAGGTGGACTGGGTCGTGCTGGACACCGACGCCGATGACTGGCTCTCGCACTCCGCGACCATCATCGGACAGGCGCAGAGTGCGGGATTCCGCCAGGTGTTCAACGCTTCGGGCTACGTCGTGCTGCGGCGCTGACCCGGCCGCGAACCGGTCGCGGGCCGGCGTGCCGCCGTCCGGCCCGGGCGGTCACGCGACGTCCGTCCCCAGCGGCTCGCCGGTCTCCAGCAGCGTCTTCAGGCTCGCGATCACGCTCGGCCAGCCGTGGCTGACCATCTCGGCGAACTTCGAGCCGGCGCCGAAGCCGTCGTGCACGACGGTGAGCTTCACGGTCTGCGGGGCCTCCTCCTCGATGGTGAAGGTGACCTTCGAGCGGGGCTCGGCGGACAGCCGGGCGAGCGTCTCCTCGTCCCAGTCGAAACGCTTGGCGAGCTCGGGGGTGACGGAGTGCCAGGTGTAGGACAGGGTGCTGTACGGGTCGGACTCCAGCACGACCTGCTCCGGGTCGGCGATCACCACGCCGTGGTTGTCCCAGGTCATCGGCGAGCCGGCGGCCCAGTCGGTGGTGAACTCGGTCTCCCAGTAGCGCCGGGTGAAGGCCGGCTCGGTCAGCGCCCGCCACAGCTTCTCCGGGGTGGTGCGGATGTAGGTGGTGTAGACGAAGGTCGGCGCTTCCGTCGCGGTTTCGGTCACGGTGTCCATCGCGGTGTCCTCCAAGGCGAGTTTCAGGTCCGCCAGGGCTTGGACCCTGGCGCGGTCGAACTGGTTGATCCAGCGGTGGGCGATCTCGTGCACCGGCGCGGCGTTGAGGTAGTGCAGCTTCTCGCGGCCCTGCCGCACCGTGGCGACCAGACCGGCCTCCTCCAGCACGGCGAGGTGCTTGCTGACGGACTGCCTGGCCATGTCCAAGCCGGCGCACAACTCGCGCAGCGTCTGCCCGTTGCGGGCGTTGAGCGAATCGAGCAGCGCACGCCGGCTCGGATCGGCCAGCGCCTTGAACACCTCGTCCATGCCCGTCGCCCTCTCCCCAAATATGCAGCCTTTCGGCTGCCTTTAATTTAGGCAGCCGTTTGGCTGCCTGTCAAGGCGGCGGCGATGGCACACTGGCCGGGTGACTAAGAAGGACACGGTGACACTGGCGGTACCGCTGCCCGCGCAGGTGGCACGGGACTTACAGGCGTTGGCCGAGCTGTATCACGCGACGCCGGAGCGCATGGTCGCATCATGGACGCAGACGCACGTCGAGAACCTGATGGCCGGGCTCACTCCCGACGGAGCCGCTCCCGAAACGCCCCATAGCTAGCGCGCCGGGCTCACTCCTGACCGAGCCGCCCCCGAAACGCCTCATAGCTGGCAGCGGCACCGACCTCGGCGACCGACAGACTCGCCGCCCGAACCGCCCGCTCCACCGCCGCGCGCAGCTCGAAACCCTCCGCGAGCGCGGCGGCGAGGACACCCACCAGGGCATCGCCGGCCCCGGTGGTGTCGCGGACCTGGTCGGGGCGCGGCGCGGGCACGTGGTCGACCGCCTCGCCGGTGATGAGCACGGCGCCGGACGCGCCGAGCGTCACCAGCACCGACCGCGCCAGCCCCCGCAGCCGCGGTGCCGCATCGGTGACGTCCGGCACGGTGCCGAGCTCGGACCCGATGAGCTGACCGGCCTCGATCTCGTTGACCACCAACGGATCCGCCCCGGCGAGCTCGGCACCGAGGTCCTGGACCGGAGCGAGGTTCACCACCGCGCGAACCCCGCGTTCGGCGGCCAGGCGCAGCGCCGCCCGGTTCACGGTCGGCGACACCTCGCCCTGCACCACCATCACGGCGGCCTCGCGCAGTACATCCTGCTTCAGGACACTGTCATCAAGAGCCTGGTTCGCGCCGCCGATCACGATGATCTCGTTCTCCCCGGCCTCGCTCAGTATCACCAGCGCACGTCCGCTGGGGGTGCCGTCGAGTGTGGCGACCATCGAGGTGTCGACGCCGTAGCCCCTCAGCTGCTCAAGAGCCGTCGCACCCCGCTCGTCCGCACCGACCGCTCCGACCAGCGCCACCTCGCCGCCGGCGACTGCCGCCGCCACCGCCTGGTTCGCGCCCTTGCCGCCGAGGCCGGTCGCGCGCTCCCGTCCGTGCACCGTCTCCCCCGGCGTCGGCAGTTCGGCCACTCCCACGACCTCGTCGACGTTGATGCTGCCGATCACGACCACGCGCCGCGACGCCGTCCGCTCCATGCTCAGATCATTGCACTGACTTAGCACTGACTTACCGGGTTTATCCCGGAACACGCGGCGACCGGAGCTCCATAAGGCTCCGACCGCCGCGCGATCCGATCGTCCTAGCCGATGGTCACCACCCCGGCGGACGCCGCGGGCCCCACACCGGCGGCGTTCCGGGCCGCGACTGTCACGGCATAGGCGTCACCATGGGCCAGGCCGCCGACGACCGCGAACGTGTCACGGCCGTTGGTCGCCCAGACCTCCGTCTTGCCGGTCTCGGTGACGGTCGCGACCGCGCCGGTCTTCTGGTCCGTCAGCGTCACGTCGTACGACAGGGTCGGCGTCGTGCCCTTCGCCACGGTCGCCGGGTTCCAGTGCACGCTCACGTCACCGACGCCGGCGTCCGCCGAGGCCGAGGCCGGTGCGGCCGGCACCACGGTCGCCGGGGCCGGCGTCACCGCGCCGGTCGGCAACGACGGGGAGCTGTGCGGGTCCGCCGCGCCATGCCCGGTGTCCGCTGTGACAGTGAACGTATACGCGGTCCCGTCCGTGAGGCCGGGCACCAGCACGTAGAACGTCTTCAGATACGCCGCGGCGTCAACCGTCACCTGCTTCCCACCCGGCGACGCCGTCACCGTGTACGCCGTGACCGGCCGCCCCTGGTCGGAGAACGTCGGCGTGAACGACACGTACGCCGACCCCTCCCCCGCGAACGCCGCCGCCTGCTGCGGAGCGTCCGGTACCGCACCGCGGACGTGTCCCGGATCCACGGACAGCAACCCGCGGTAGCGCGGCTCCAACCCGGCCGCGTCGGCGATCGTGCGCGGCGCGTCCCGCGGACCGGTGATGATCGTGTTGCCCGCGACCACCACGCCGCGCGCATCGGAGTCCGGATCGCCCTGCTGCCAGTAGTTGTGCTCGATGTCCAGCGGATCGTCGGTCGAGCCGTCGGCCGGCGGCACGTAGTCCGCGTGGCGCGCGCCCCAGTCGTTCTGGTTGCCGTACTCGACGTTCGAGGTGATGGTCAGGAACGTCGAGCCGTTGTCGCAGTAGATCGCGTGTCCGTGGTTCAGGATGTCGTGGATGACGTTCCCGGTGATCTGCTCGCCATCGCCCAGCGAGGACCCGGTGATGCCTTGCGTGTAGATGGCCCCGCCGTCGGCGAGGTACTGCATCGCGTCATAGATGAGGTTGTCGGAGACCACGTTGCCATGGCTGGAGTTGGCGATCGCCGGGGCCTTGATCTTGTCCGGCCAGCCGCCCCAGCCCAGCGAGATCGCGGTGTAGGGGGTGTGGTCGATCTGGTTGTGGGAGATCAGCGAGTCCTCGGCGTAGCCCACGTCGATCCCGACTCCGCTGCGGTACTCCACCGACGTGGAATAGATGTGGTTGTCAGTGACCTGGTTCCCGACGGTGTGGTCGCCCGCGACCGCCGGCAGCGGATCGTCCACTCCGCCGAGTTCCAGGCCGTTGCCGGAGATGTCGGTGAACACCGAGCCCTTGACGGAGTCGTTCTGCGAGCCGTCACCGAGGTCCAGGCCCGCCGCGCCGAGGTGCGTGAAGACGTCGCCGGTGAACGAGATCCGCCGGTCGTGCTCGAACGAGACGTTCCCCGGCTCCTTGGTCCAGTTCCCGAACGGGCAGGTGCCGCCGGCGATGAACTGGCACAGGCCCTGCGTGGCGTAGCCGTCGGCACCGGTGATCGTGTAGCCGGCCTGGATCTCCGAGAAGCCCTCGTCAGAACTGGGCTGATCCCACGTCCCGTAGGAGAACCGCAATCCGGAGAAGGCGATGTCGTGGACCGGCGCGTCAGCCGTTCCGGTGCCGCTGACCAGCGTCTGCGCCGTGGCGAGTTCGACGTCGGCGCGGTCCGGCCGCTCGCCGGGGAGCGGGACGTAGTCCACGCGCCCGGCCGCGGCGTCGTAATAGAACTGGCCCGGCCGCTGCAAGAGCTCGCGCGCGTTCTCGACCGACGTGGGCAGTTCGTGGTTGCCGACCGAGGCCGGGCCGACGAGGTTCACGGTCCGCCCGGAGCTGTCCGTGCGCATCACGCGCTGCGTGGAGTTGATCCAGCAGGGCTCTGCCATGGTGATGGTGGTGCCGGAGACGGAGGCGATCGGACACCTCGGCTCGGTCCAGGCCCCGAGGCCGCCGGTGTGCAGCGACCAGTAGCCGTCGCCGCCGCTGTAGACGAACTCGATGGCGGTCGGATTCCCCCACGACGCCATCAGACCCGAGGACGCGGTGTAGCCGGTCGGCGTCGCCTTCAGCGTGACCGGTACTGTGCCGGACGCGCGCTGCGCACGGCGGCCGTCGATGTACATCTCCCGGGACGGAAGCCCGGCCGGCGCCGGGGCCGACCAGATCGGCGTGCCCGCCGACGTCGTCTGCCCGGACGGCCGGAACCCGTCGACGCGGGTGCCGCCGCTGATGACCGGATGGGCGCCGGGGGCGGCGGTCCAGATCACGGTGTGGCCGTTCGTCCCGGAATCCCGGGCGTCCAGGGCCAGCGGCTGGGACAGCGGGTAGGTGCCGTCGGCGAGGTCGACGCGGATGTCGCCGGCCATCGCGGAGTTCAGCGATCGGACGATCTGTTGCGCGCGTTGCAGGGAGTGCACCGCACGGCCGGGGTTCGTGCCGCTGTCGTGGTCGTCGCCCCAGGGGGACACGAAGACCGTGGTGACTCCGTGGTGATCGGGACTGGTGCCGGTCGAGGTCGCGGCCGTGGTGCCGGCGGCGAGTGCCGCGGCCGCGGCGATCGCTGTCACGAGGCGTCCGGGTTGTCGTCGAACCCTGATCATGGGGTCCCTCCGTTAACATCCTTAACTCGTCAGGGGTCACCCTGATGATTCCTCGGATGTCTGTCAACCCCGAACATGGAAACAGCGGCTTGACCAGGGTCAAGCCGCCACCATCGCAGCTTGTTTCAGTAAGAGATCAGATGTATCGCTGCGCGAGCTCCGGAGACTGCGCGCCGAACGCGGCGAGATCGGCGGCGGACACCGCCTGCAGGAGGTCTTCGCGCTCGACGCCGGGAGCGCAGACCACCTCGCCGAGTTCGAGTCCGCGCAGGCTCGCGGTCACCACGTCGTCGGCCGACATCCGCGGGACGGCGCTGAGGTCGAGACCCTGGCGCTCGTGGAACTCGGTCGCCACGACGCCCGGGCACAGCGCCTGCACCTTCAGGCCCTGCGCCTTGACCTCCTCGTGCAGCGTCTGGGAGAAGGCGACGCTGCCGGCCAGCGTCCCGGCGTAGACCGCGCGCCGCACCGGCACCTGCTCCAGCGTCGCCGGCCCGCTGAAGGCGATCATGCCCGCGACGTTGACGATGGCGCCCTCGCCGCGCGCCAGCATGCCGGGGACCGCGGCGCGGGACAGCATGACCGGGGCGACGGCCTTGACGTGGAGCAGTTCGGCGGCCTTGGCGGCCGGGAGTTCGGCGAACGGCATGTAGTGCGCGACGCCGGCGTTGTTGACCAGCAGCGTCAGCGGCTCGGTCGCGCAGACCTCGGCGACGGCCGCCACGCCCTCGTCGGTGGCCAGGTCGGCGACCAGCGGCCGCACCAAGACCTGCGGCAGCTCGTCCACCAGCGCGTCCAGGCGCTCGCGGCGCCGGCCGACGACGATCAGATCGTGGCCGAGGCCGCCGAGCCGGCGCGCGAAGGCCTGGCCGATGCCGGAGGAGGCGCCGGTGACCAGCGCCAGCCCGGTCGGGCGAGCGCCTCCGGCAGTCGTGGAGTCCATGAGAGGTCCTTCGATCGAGTACTTAACCATCCGGTTAGTCAATTTAAGCTTCACTAACCGGTTAGTCAAGCGATAGGCTGAGCGCATGGCCGCACAGGAAACCAAGGCGCGCATCCTCGCCGCCGCCTTCCAGGAATTCGCCGACCACGGCGTGGCCGGCGCCCGCGTGGACCGCATAGCGAAGAACGCCGCCTGCAACAAGAACCTGATCTACGTCTACTTCGACAGCAAGGAGAACCTCTTCGCCACCGTCCTGGACCACCACCTCGCCGACGCCTACGCGGGCCTGGAGTTCACCCCCCAGAACCTCCCCGACCTGGCGCGCCGCGTCTTCGACTACGCCCACACCAACCCGGACGTCTACCGCCTGCTGGCCTGGGCCACCCTGGAGCGCACCGCGCCCCGCCCCCCGGCGCGCGCCCGCGAGCACGACCGCAAGATCCCGCTGATCCGCGCCGAGCAGGAAACCGGAACCGTGGCCGCCACGGTCCCGCCCGAACTGATCCTGATGGCGGTCATGACCCTGGCGACGGCCTGGTCCCCGGCGTTCCCCTTCGGCGCGACCGCGAACCCGGACACGGAGTTGGAGCCGGCGGCGATCCGGGAGGCGGTCGGAGCGATGGTGGAGCGGATCGTGCGGCCGGAAAGCCAGGCGAGGAGCTGGGCGAGGAGCTAGCCGAGCTCACACAAGTACGTCACCGCGGGCTTCCCGTTCAGCACCCGCTCCCCGGTCGCCACGAACCCGTTGCGCTCGAGCACCTTGTGCGAGGCCGGGTTGTCGAGGGTCGCCTTTGCGCGCAGTGTGGTGAGGCCGTAGGTGGTGGCGGCGAGTTTGCGGATCTCGGCGACGGCGGCGGTGGCCAGGCCTTGGCCGGCGTGGTTCTGGGCGATGCGGTAGCCGAGTTCGGCTGAGCCGTCCGCGACCTCGACCAGGTTGACGCGGCCTGCGATCCGGCCCGTGTCGGTCACCAGGACGTGGAAGAAGTCCGTGCCTTCGACCTGCCATTGCAGGAGTTGGGCGTGGCGGGCGGCGAACTCGGCGAAGTAGTCGTCGCCGCGGTCGGGGATGGAGGCGGCGAAGTACTCGCGGTTCTCCAGCTCGAAGGCGAGCAGGGCGTCGGCGTGGTCGGCGCGGACGAGTTCAAGATGCGGCATCGGTGCTCCCGGAGGCGAAGAGACTGCCCAGATCGACCGAGACAGTAGATCCCCCGGGCCAGCGCGCAGTCACCTCATTTCCGCGGACGTCGATCAGGCCGGCCGGGTCGAGGTCGGGCGCGGTGTCGGGCGCGGTGTCCGCAGCCTCCAGAACGTGTAGTGCGACATGCACAGACTCTGCCGATGAAAGCCCGGCGGACAGGTATGGCGCAGCGCTGTGTCGTCCGAGCGCATTCGCATCCTCGTAGCGCACGACAGCACTCGCCTCGTAGCCGAACACGCCTGACACCGACGAACGGACACCACCGCCGACGGCCCAGGCCGTCAGAGCATCCGCGCCGCACTCGACCTCAGCGTCCGAGGCGACCGCATGCCCGCCCTCGCGCAGCGACCACCCGGCCGGAGCCGTCACCAGATGGCAGCGCAGCTCATACCGGGCCGTGACCAGCGAAGCCGTCACGATCCGCGCCCCGGCCAACTCCCGCCCCGAGGCCCCGAGACGCGGCACGTGCCACGACGCGACGTACCCCTCCCCCGCCGCGACACCCATGATCCGTCCTCGCCGCGTCGCCCGGCCCCATTCGTCGACGAGCGCCACGTGCCCGTCCACACCGGTGGCCCACGCGCGATCGGACCACGCGGCCCCGGTACCGGGAGCTGTGCGCGTCGAGTAAGCGAACTTCGCATAGTGCGGGTCGCCGGGATCGTCCGCGTAGTTGGCGTGATCGCTGCCGTGGTTGACCACGCGCACGATCCCGTCGCCCAAGCCGCGCTGCACCGCCCAGCCGAGCGACGGAAGAAATGTCACCGAGTCCTCGGCGGGAGTATCAGAAGGCGCCGATGTTGATGCAGATGCCGATGCCGACGCCGACCACAAAGGATGCGAAGCCGGGGCCGCCAACCCCAGGAACCCCATCCCAGCGAAGTAAGCAGACCCCGGCCCGCTGTACTCCTGCACCACCGGCAAGAACTCCCGTGCGCCCCACCCCAGACTCGGCGCCTCGGCACCGTCCACCCCGAGCCGCCGGAAGTAGTCCAGCGTCCGTCCCGCGATCCCGCGCACCACACCCGGTCCGAGCGGATCGGCCCCGGCGAGCCCGGCAGTCCACAGGCCACCCAACACCGCGTGCCGATAAGCCAGCGAACGCCCCAGATGCAGCGGCGCCCCGTCGTCGCCGAACAGCAGCGCATACGACGACGCGAACTCGCTCAACCGCTCCCGGAACCGCTCAACGCGCGCCCCCGATTCCCCCCGCAGCACGTACCACTGCCACAGGAAAGGCTGAAAAACCCACGAGTTGTAGTGATCGAGATTCCGTCCGGGCGCCGCCGGAGGGCCGTCGTTGTACCAGCCGTCCCCGAGGTACCAGGAATCGATGCGCTCGACGTTCTCCGCGCCGTGTCCACCGTCGACCGGAACCCCGACCGACTCCAGGAACGCCTCGACCACCGCCGGGAACAGCAGCCAGTTGTTGTGCTGCCACACCCGCAGCCGCGCGTGGTGCGCCAGCCAGTCGGCGAGCCGTTCGCGCACCGGATCAGGAAGCTGATCCCACACCTGCTCCCGGCACAACGCCAGTCCGAACGCCAGGTTCGCCGCCTCCACCGCCGACTGCGTGATCCCGGCGTGCGGCCAGTCCTCGAAGCCGACGGCCCGCGGCCAGAACCCGCCGCTCGCCGGATCCACGGCCGCGGCCAGGCCCTCGGCGTACCACTCGGCGTGCCCGAGCGGGTCGCCCTCGCCCCCGCCGAGCCGCGCGGCCGCGATCAGGAAGCTGCGGGCGAAGCCCTCCATCCCGTCGCTGACCGGCCCGCTCTGCGAGACCGGGCCGGGCGGGCAGATCAGCGCCCCGCCGCCCACCGCGTGCTTGCGCGCGGTCAGCAGCCAGCGGTCGGCCTCGGCTTCCCATTCGGCGCGTGAGAACAAGGATCAGGCCTTTCGGTCAAGAAGCAGGAGCCGGCGGGGGCGCCGTCGAGTCGCGGATCACCACGTGGGTGCCGACGTGGCGGGTGTCGGTCGGGCCCTCGGACTCCCCGCGCAGCGCGACCGCCAGCCGCACCGCCTCGCGCCCCATCTGCTCCAGCGGCAGGTGCACCGTGGTCAGCGCCGGAGTGACCTCGGCGGCCAGCGGGATGTCGTCGTAGCCGACCACCGAGACGTCCTGCGGCACCCGCAGGCCCGCCTCGCGCAGCGCCTGCATCGCGCCGACGGCGACGCCGTCGTTGGCGCCGAAGACCGCGGTGAACTCCCCGGCCGAACCGTCGCGCAGCAGCTGCGCGACGCGCTCGTAGCCGAAGCGGCGGCTGAAGGCGCCGGGCTGGATCAGCCGCTCGTCGAGCTCCAGGCCGCGGCTGGCGTAAGCGCGCCGGAAGCCGGCCACGCGTCCCTGGTGGACGGACAGCTGTTCGGGCCCGCCGACGTACAGGATCCGGCGGTGTCCCAGCCCGAGCAGGTACTCGGTGATGGCGTGCGCGCCGCCGGTGTTGTCGTAGTCGACCACGCCGGCCGGGACGCCCGGCTCCAACGCGGGGCGCCCGCACAGCACCAGCCACGAGCCCTCGCGGCCCAGGGCCCGGGCGCGGTCGGCGAGCTTGCGGCGGTAGGCCGGGTCGTCCACGCCGCCGCCGACCAGGATCACCGCGTCCGCGCGCTGTTCGTGCAGGGCGTCGATCAGGTCCAGTTCGCCGCCGACCACGCCGTAGGTGCTGCAGACCAGGCACAGCTTGCCGTCCTCGGCGGCCTGGCGCTGCACGCCGTGCGCGATGAACGTGTAGAAGGGGTCGATGATGTCCTGGACGATGATGCCGACCGTGCGGGTCCGGGAGCCGGCCAGCGCGCGGGCGTGCGCGTTCACCACGTAGCCCAGGGTGCGCACGGCCTGCTCGACCTTGCGGCGGGTGTCGGCGGCCACCGGATAGTTGCCGTTGAGGACCCGGGACACCGTGGCCGTGGACACCCCCGCGGCCTCGGCGACCTCCTGGACGGTGGCCCGCTTGGGGCCCGCGGTGTCCCGCGGCGTCCGTGGTGTCCGAGACTGCTTGCCCTGCGGCGTCGGCACCCTTACCGCTCCCTTCGTCCTGCTCTTCGGCTGTGGCCTCACGCCAGCCGGTCCAGCTGGTCGGGAAGTACCTCATACCGTAGTGGCAGACCGGCTACGTACCGTTCCACCTCTTCCACGGCCAGGCGTCCCAGGCGCAACACCTCGCCGCCCAGCGCGCCGGCGATGTGCGGGGTGAGGAAGACGTTGGGCAGCGTGAACAGCACCGAGTCCGGCGGCAGCGGCTCGGTGGCGGTGACGTCCAGGACGGCGTCGATACGGCCGGAGACCAGCTCGGCGGTCAGCGCCGTCTGGTCGACGATCGGGCCGCGGGCGGTGTTCACCAGGACCGCGCCGTCCGGCATCAGGGCCAGGCCGCGGGCGTCGAGCATGCCGCGGGTGACCGGGGTCAGCGGCGCGTGCAGGCTCACCACCTCCGAGGCCGCGAGCAGCTCCTCCAGCGAGGTCATCCGGACGCGGGGGTCGGCGGTCAGGTCGCCGGCGCCGTACGGGTCGTAGATCAGCACGTCGGCGTCGAGCACGTCGCGCAGCAGCCGCACGACCTTGCGGCCGATGCGGGAGGCGCCGACGACGCCGACCGTCATCCGGTGCGTGCCGATCGGGCTGATGCCGTCCAGGTTGCGGTGGGTGCCGTCGGACGAGCGCAGGCCGCGCCGGTAGCGCGCGGCCGCTGTGAAGGCGCGCTTGGCGCCCAGGATGATCGCGGCCAGCGTGTACTCGGCGACCGGCACCGCGTTCGCCTCGGCCGCCGAGCAGACCCGGACGCCGGCGGCGAAGGCCTCCGGCGTCATCAGGAACTTCACGGTGCCGGCGGCGTGCACCACCAGGCGCAGCCGGGGTGCGGCGGCCAGCACGTCGGCGTCGATCCGCGGCGAGGACCACGACGTCAGCAGGACCTCGGTGTCCGCCAGCGCCGCGGTGAACGCCGGCTCCGCCAGGCTCGGGACGGCGCCGCCGGCCACGATGCTCGCGGTCGCGGCCAGGCGCTCGCGGCTCTCGGCGTCCAGCACCAGGCCGGACTCCTCGGCGGTCACGGCCAGAAGCAGGGTCGGACGGTCCGGCGCTGTGGCCGGGGCCGGAATGTGCGCGGCCGTGTGGGACGTGGTCAGGATGATCTCCCCCTCCGCTGTGTGTCGGTGAGGATGGTACACGCTTACTACGACCGGAGCGCAAGACCACGAAGCCTGGAACTGCAAGAAAACAGTTTGGGTACTGGGGGGTTGACAGGGATGCGGCTCAGTCGAATACTCCTGTCCAGCTCATCACATTAGTAAGCGATTACCGGCGGGAGAGCACGTTGACCGAGATACGCGCCGCGGACCGCCCGGTCCCCAGGTCCGTGCCCGAGAAGGCCGCAGTCGGCGGCCCTCCCCGCAGCCGTACCAGACGCACTCGGCGCAGCCGGCGGGCCGGCGGCACCGTCGCACGCCCCTCGCTGTCCCTGTGGCAGCGGATCAAGCGCGACAAGGTGATGCTCGCGCTGATGCTGCCGGGGTTCTTGTACTTCGCGGTCTTCAGCTACGCGCCGCTGTTCGGGTACCTGGCCGCGTTCGAGGACTACCAGCCGTACACCGGCTTCATCCACAGCACGTGGCTGGGCCTGCAGAACTTCACGGACCTGTTCGCCGACCAGGCGTTCTGGTCCGCGCTGAGCAACACCTTCGTCATCAGCCTGATCCAGCTGATCCTGTTCTTCCCGGCCCCGATCGGGCTGGCGCTGCTGCTGAACTCGGTCGCCTCGGCGAAGATCCGCAAGTTCGTGCAGAGCGTGGTCTACCTGCCGCACTTCATCGGCTGGGTGGTGATCGTCTCGATCTTCCAGGAGGTCCTGGGCCCGACCGGCGCGATGCAGCACATGATGTCGGCGGCCGGTCTGCCGCGCTTCGACTTCATGTCCGATCCCGGGTTCTTCCCGTGGCTGGTGGCGATCCAGGCGATCTGGAAGGACTGCGGCTGGGGCACGATCATCTTCCTGGCCGCGCTGCTGGCCATCGACCAGGGCCTGTACGAGGCCGCGGCGGTGGACGGCGCCGGACGCTGGCGCCGCTTCCGCAGCGTCACGCTGCCGGGGATCATGCCGGTCGTCATCCTGCTGCTGATCCTGCGCCTGGGCACGATCCTGTCGGTCGGCTTCGAGCAGATCCTCCTGCAGCGCGACACCGTCGGCGCCAAGGCCGGCGAGGTCCTGGACACCTACGTCTACTACCACGGCGTGGCCACCCAGCAGTGGGGCACCGCCGCGGCGGCGGGCTTGATCAAGGCGGTCGTGGGGCTGGTGCTCGTCCTGGGCGCCAACAAGCTCGCCCACCGCTTCGGACAGGAAGGGATCTACAGCCGTGGCGACCGTTGAGATGGACGCGAAGCCGGCACTGACCGGACGGCCGCCGTGGATGGAGCGGCCCAGCTGGTTCGGGCGCGGCGCCAAGACCGTGACGATCGTGGTGATCAGCGCCCTGGTGATCTATCCGTTCCTGGCGGTGGTGGCGACCAGCCTGTCCTCGGAGTCCGACATCGCGGCCTCCGGCGGCCTGGTGATCTGGCCCTCGCACCCGACCTTCGACGCCTACCGCTACGTGTTCAGCGGCGGCATCGTCTCCCAGGCGCTGTGGATCAGCTTCCTGGTCACCGTGGTCGGCACCGCGCTGAGCATGGCGGCCACCATCGGGATGGCCTACGGCCTGTCCCGCAGCGGCGTGGTCGGCGGCCGGTTCTTCCTGACCACCGCGCTGTTCACGATGCTGTTCACGCCGGGCGTCATCCCCATGTTCCTGACCGTGCAGAAGCTCGGGCTCTACAACACCCTGGCCTCCCTCGTGGTGCCCAGCCTGGTCAGCGCGTTCAACCTGGTGGTGCTGCGCTCGTTCTTCATGAACCTGCCGGCCGAGCTGCTGGACGCCGCCCGCATCGACGGTCTCGGGGACTGGCGGATCCTCACCCGTGTGGTGCTGCCGCTGTCCAAGGCCGTGCTCGCGGTCGTGGCGTTGTTCTACGCGGTCTCCTACTGGAACGCCTTCTTCAACGCCCTGCTCTACCTGAACGACACCAGCAAGTGGCCGCTGGCCCTGGTGCTGCGCGGCCTGGTGATCGGCGGCGAGGCGACCAGCGCGGCCAACGAGGGGGTCGTGCCGCAGCAGGCGGTGCAGATGGCCGTCGTCGTGGTGAGCGTTGTGCCGATCGCCGCCGTCTATCCCTTCCTGCAGCGCTACTTCACCAAGGGCGTGCTCACCGGCGCCGTCAAGGGCTGAGGACGTCCCGCACCACCATCTGGCACCGCACTCATCGGCACCGAACTCATTGGCACCGCAACCATTGGCACCGCACTCATCGGAGGAAGCATGCACACACCCCAAAGCCTCGGGCGCCGCGAGTTCCTGCGCGGCGTCGGCGCCGCGGCGGCTTTGACCGCGGGCGGCTCGACGCTGGCCGCGTGCGGCAGCGGCAAGGCCGCGACCGTGAACAAGGCCGGCAGCGCCGCGCAGGTCCAACTGCCGACGTACACGCCGCTGGCCGACGGCCCGAAGCCGGACCTGCCGGGCACCGACGCCGGCGTCCCGGCCGGCTTCTACAGCTATCCGGCCTCGCCGACCACCGCGTTCGCCAGCCCGCCGCTGTCCGGGGGCAAGTTCTCGGCGATGACGCCGCTGTTCACCGCTCCTCCCCCGGCCCGGGGCTCGAACCCGGCGTGGCAGGCGATGGAGAAGAAGATCGGCGCGAGCGTCGACCTCACGATGGTGGTCGGCGACGACTTCGACACCAAGCTCTCGACGCTGATCGCCGGCGGCGGCCTGCCGGACCTGATCCAGTACGACGGCCTGGCCGGCGTGCCCACCATCAGCAACCTGCCGCAGTTCCTGGACTCGCAGATCGCCGACCTCACCGAGCTCATCGGCGGGGACAAGGTCAAGGAGTACCCGCACCTGGCGGCGATCCCGAAGGTGTTCTGGGAGCAGTGCACGGTGGCCGGGAAGCTCTACTTCATCCCGATCCCGCGCGGCATCAGCGCCGGCGCCGGGCTGTACCGGCAGGACCAGTTCGCCGCCGCAGGCGTCAACAGCTACAAGGACATCAAGAACTCCGACGACTTCTTCACGCTCCTCAAGGAGCTGACGAACCCGGGCAAGGACCGCTACGCGCTGGCCACCAGCTCCAACGGCAACTACTACTGCCTCCAGATCTTCCAGCAGATCTTCGGCGTCCCGAACAAGTGGCGGGTGGACGGTGGCGGCAAGATGACCGCCGACATCGAGACCGACGAGTTCAAGGCCGCGCTGGAGTTCATGGTGAAGGTGGCCAAGGCCGGCTGCTACTACCCGGGCTCGCAGGGCTGGACCAAGGCCAAGATGGAGGACGCGTTCCAGTCCGGCAAGGCCGCGCTGATCTACGACGGCCTGCCGGCGCTGTCCACCAGCGTCTGGGCCACCGCGCAGAAGATCGACCCGAACGCCAAGCTGATGCCGTTCGTCCCGTTCGGCGCCAACGGCGGGCCCGGCGTGGCCTACCAGGACAACGTGGTCTTCGCCGGCACCATGCTGAAGAAGGCGGACCCGGCGAAGCTGGCCGAGGTGCTCAAGCTCGCCGACTTCCTGGCCGCGCCGTTCGGCACCGAGGAGTACCTGCTCAAGACCTACGGCGTCGAGGGCACGGACTACACGCTGGACGCCAACCACAACCCGGTGCAGACCGCGCAGGGCAAGAACGACGCGAACGTCACCTGGAAGTACGTCGCGGCGCCGCAGCTGGTCACCTACAACCCCGGCGTCAACGACCTGACCGACGCGGTCCACCAGGCCTACTCCGAGCTGGTGCCGATGGCCCTGGCGGACCCGACCGCGACGCTGTACTCGCCGACCTACGGCAAGCAGGGCGTCTCGCTGTACAAGGCGATCACGGACACCGTGACGCAGATCGTCGGCGGGCAGTCGGGCATGAGCGCCTTCGACTCCGCGCTGAAGACCTGGCGCAGCCAAGGCGGCGACCAGATCCGGTCGGAGTTCGAGCAGGCGTACGCGAGCGCGCCGAAGAGCTGAGGGGCGGACGCCGCTCATGCGGGAAGCGATATTCGAGGAGCTGCTCGCCCGGTACGAGCGACAGCTCCGCAGCCGAATCAAAGCCACCGGGATCCAGCTGGATCTCGATGTGTCCGACGAAGGACACACCACCTTGAGCTACGCGCAGCTGCGGACCTTGACGCTGGCAGACCCCAGCGCGACCGCGACCGTCGTAGACGCCCTACGCTTCCTGCATGAGAACGCCTTCCACCCGGAAGCCGAGGAGACCGGCAACTGGTGGCACTGGGAGATCGGGACCCCGCGCATCCTGCTGGACATCTGCGTCCTGCTTCGCACGCAGCTTCCCGAGTCCGACCTGAAGGACTACCTCGCGGCGGTGCAGTGGTTCTGTCCGGACCCCGACCGCCGGGTGAAGTCCGGACCATGGTCGCCGCTTAGCGAGACCGGGGCCAACCGCGCTGACAAAGCCCTGATCGTCGCGCTGTCCGGATTGCTCGCCGGGGACGCCGATCGCGTTGCTCTGGCCCGGAACGGGCTGTCGCCGCTGTTCGAGTACGCGACCTCCGGCGACGGCTTCTACGAGGACGGGTCGTTCATCCAGCACGACACGGTCGCCTACACCGGGTCGTACGGCGTCGTGCTGCTGACGTCGGTCGGGGAGATCCTGGCGCTGCTACGCGGTTCGCAGTGGGAGGTCACCGGTCCCGGCGTGTCAGTGGTCTTCGACGCGGTCGAGAAGTCGTTCCTGCCGTTCCTGTTCGAGGGCCGGATGATGGACACGGTGCGGGGCCGGGCCATCGCGCGGCAGCATTCGCGGGACCGGGACATCGGCGCCGCGACGCTCGACGCGATCCGGGTGCTGGCGGAGAGCGCTCCCGCCTCATATGTCGAGCGCTGGAGCGCGCTGCGACGGCCGATCGGGTTCCACGTGTTCGGTGCGATGGAGCGCGTCGTGCACCACCGGCCGCGCTGGTCCGCCGCGCTGTCGTTGTCCTCCGAGCGCATCGCGCGCTATGAGTGCGGCAACGGCGAGAACCTGCACGGCTGGTACACCGGCGACGGCATGCTCTACATCTACGACCTCTGCGATCCCGACCACTACACGGACGAGTTCTGGCCGACGGTCGACCCCTACCGGCTCCCCGGCACGACCGTCGACACGCGGCGGCGCGAGGACGTCGGACGCGGCTCGGGCCGGGGCACCGGCGCGATCACGGCGCCGAACCGGGTCTCCGGCGGGACGCTGTTCGACGGCGGGTTCGGCACCGCCGAGCTCGACCTGCACGGCGAGGGGAGCACGCTGCGGGCGCACAAGCGGTGGCACTTCCTGGACGACGCCGTGGTCGCGCTCGGGACGGACATCTCCGCCTCCGACGGCCGCCGGATCGAGACGATCGTGGAGAACCGGAACCTGCGGGCGGACGCCGGCCGGCGGTTCGTCGTGGACGGTGTCGCGCAACCGCCGGACCTCGGAATCGAGCGCCGCCACCTGAGTGTGCAGTGGGCCCACTTGGAGGGCGTCGGCGGCTACGTGTTCCCCGGCGGCGTCGATCTGATGGCGCTGCGCGAGGAGCGCACCGGGACGTGGCACGCGATCGACGTGGGCGTCTCGACCGAGGGCGACGAGGTCGAGGTGCGGCGGGTCTTCCACACCCTGTGGCTCGACCACGGCATCTCGCCGCGGGGAGCCGGATACATGTACGTGCTCCTGCCGGGAGCCAGCGAAGAGGAGACGGCGAGACGTGCTGCTGAGCTTTGACGATCTGGACGTCGCACAGAACGAGGTGCGAAGGCTGCTCGCGGCCGGGCAGGGGCAGGACCTGGAGGTGCGGCTGAGCGCCAAAACCTATGCGCGGACCGCTCCCCTGGTCCTCACCGACCTGGACTCCGGGCGCAACGGCCACACGGTGACGTGGACCGCCGAGCCCGGCGGGCGCGTCGAGCGCTCGGGCCTCGTCGAGAGCTCGGGCCTCGTCAAAATCTCCGGGGGCGTCGCGCTCGGCGGATGGCGGCCGGCCGGGGACGGCCGGTGGGTCGCGACGGTTCCGGAAGGGGTTCCCGCGCCTCGCCAGCTCTATGTCAATAGCCTGCGAGCACCGTGGGCGCGCAGCCACTGGCTAGACCACGACGACTGCAAGATCGGCCCGGAGGGGATGACCGGCGCCGGCTCACTCGGGGTCGCCGCTTATGCGCGTCCGTCGGATGTCGAGATGGTGTTCCGGGTGCGGTGGCGCGACTACCACTGCCGGATCTTGGAAGTCTCGGGCGACCTGATCCGTTTCGCAGAACCCTGCTGGACCAACGCGCTGCCGGGCACCGGCCGGGTCGGACCGCACTGGGACAACACGGCGGTCGGGACCGAGATCCACGGGTGGTCGATGTTCGCCACCAACGCGCTCGAACTGCTCACGGAACCCGGGCACTTCGTCTGGAACTCCGATGACCGGACTGTCACGTATCTTCCGCGTGAGGGCGAGGACATGGAGAGCGCGCAGGTCGTGGTGCCCACCTGCGAACAGCTGGTGATCCTGGACGGCGCGCACGACCTCGTTCTCAAAGGCCTGACCTTCAGCCACACCGCCTGGCACCGATCCGACGACGGCTATGTCGGCGCCCAGGCGGGATTCACGCTGACCGGTGCGTCGGGTCCGCTCGGCGAGGCCGGATCCCATTACACGAAGCCGGTCGCGGCGCTGACCGTGCGCGGGGGACGGCGGGTCACGGTGAGCGGCTGCGAGTTCGTGCACCTCGGCGGCGCGGGAGCCGTGCTGGAGGCGGGGACCAAGGACACCACGGTCACAGCCTGCGCGTTCAGCGACCTGTCCTCCGGCGGTGTCTACGTCGGCGACATCGATCCGCATCCGGCCCTGGAGCTGGCCGATGAGCACAACACAGTGTCCTTCAACACCTTCCGCGGCACCGGTGCGGAGTTCACGGACTCGGTCGCCGTCTGGGGCGGGTACACCCGGAACCTGGTCATCGACCACAACACGTTGGAGCACCTGCCGTACTCGGGCATCAGCGTCGGCTGGGGATGGAACCAGCCCGAGGCGCAGGATCCGTGGCTCGGGGACAACCGGATCACCGGCAACCGGATCGTCGACGTGCTGCGCGTGGCCGAGCGGCAGTACGACGGCGGGGCCGTCTACACGCAGGGCCCGCAGCGGGGGACGATCGTCCAGGGCAACCACATCGACCGGTCCGAGTACGGCACCACCGCGAACGACGGCAACGGGATCTACCTGGACGAGCAGAGTTCGCACATCCTCGTCGCGCGCAACGTCGTCACCCGGGTCGGCTACAAGTGGGTGTCGAACTGGGCCGAATACGGGGTCGAGAACCGCGCGGCCGGCAACTGGACGGACAACACGATCACCCCTGCGTTCTCCGGCGCCGGCAGCGTCATGGAGGACAACGCCGAGGGGCTGACCGAGTTGCCGCCCGAGGCCGTCCGCGTCGCCGAGCGGGCCGGAGCCGGGCCGTGGCCCGCGCCGGTGGAGCCGCTCGGCACCCAAGAGCCCTGATTCTGACTCTGGTTCTGATTCTGGGGCTCACCGCACCACAGTTCCCTCGCACCACAGTTCCTCCCTTCTTCCCTCTCAAGTAAGCGCTTACTACGACGGAAAGGAACGTGCGCACATGCATCGGCACCTCAGTGGCCGGAGCCGGGTCAGGCGTCTCAGCGCCCTGCTCAGCGTGGCCGCCCTGGGGATCGCGGCGTTGGCCGCGACCCCCGCGCAGGCCTCGACCCCGCTGTACCCGACCTACACCCTGGACCACACCGGCAGCCTCAACTCCGGGCTGACCGGCGACATCGCGGGCTCGGCGTTCACCGACGCCGGCGGCCAGTTCCACTGGCTCAGCTCCTACGCCACCTACGCCGCCACCGACACCGGGTCGGACACGAACACGTTCACCAACACCGACCTGGGCGCGCTGACCAACCAGGTGGGCTCCGGGACCACCGAGACCACGGCCGACACCTACTGGAACAAGCCCGGCTCGCTGTGCTACCAGATCGACAAGGCGGCGCAGCACGCGGCGCCCTCGCCGTACGAGGACGACCACTGCGACGTGGTCGGCGTGTGGGTCGATCCGGGCAGCGGCACGTGGTACGGCGTCGTCAACGACGAGTACGACTTCAACCCCTGGGGCAGCAGCAGCCAGACGCAGAACCAGCGCATCGGCACCGGCATCCACGGCAACCGGATCCTCACCGCCTCCTCCAGCGACCAGGGCCAGACCTGGAACTACGGCGGCGAGATCATCACCTCGCCGTATCTGGGCAACGACTCCGAGGACGCCTCCTCGCAATCGGGCAAGACCTGGAACTACGGCGTCGCCGGCTGCCGGCTGTTCGTGGACTACGCGACCGGCTACTTCTACGTGGTCTACAACACCCAGATCAAGTTCAAGCCGAACTACACGACCTTCGCCTACTGGCCGGCCGTGGCCCGCGCGCCGATCAGCGGCAAGACGGCGCCGGGGACCTGGAACAAGTGGGACGGCGGGACCTGGACCCAGCCGGGCGTCGGCGGGTACGAGGGCGTCGCGGGCAGCGCGCTGCACCTGAACCCGTCGTACAACCCGGCCACGGACCAGGTCGACTTCGCCGGGACCGGCGCGGACGGCTCGTCGGTGGACTACCGCGCGTACTACTCGAACCAGAACGGCAACACGTTCACGTTCAACGACACCTCGGGCAACACCTACACCGCCAACACCTCGACCGGCGTGATCACCAACGCCTCCGGCACCACGGTGACCTCGGTCAGCTACCAGGACCCGGCTCAGAACAGCTCGGTGACGGTCTCCACGGTGAGCGCGAAGGTCAACGTCGCGGTGACGGACGCCACCGGGGCGACGGAGAGCACGACGCTCAGCGGCGCGGAGTTCCTGGACACTGCCACGCACCGGCTGTACATCACGCCGAACGTGGTCCAGGAGACGGCCTTCACCTTCAACCCGTTCTCGCTGACCTACCAGGGCGTCGGCTACGACACCAACGTCTACCAGACCCCTGACATGGGCAACCCGGACAGCCTGTCGATCGTCGGCACGGAACCCTCGGGCGCCTCGAACTCCTACCTGACGAGCATCGACTACGGCAGCCTGACCAACCAGAACGTCAGCAGCCGCTCCTACCGCATGGTCTCGGGCCTGACCGGCGGCATGTGGGACGTCAGCATGACCCCGCACTCCGCAAGCCAGACGCACTTCTCGACCCAGGCCACCCCGGTGGACTCCACCGGCACCGCGATCAGCTTCGCCGCCGGCGCCTCCTACGGCCTGGCCCTCGGCGGCCACACCCTGAGCGACAGCACCGGCACGGCCTGGCGCCTGGTCCCGGTGATGGACCAGTGGTCCACCGCCTACCGCACCGGCTTCTACAAGCTGGTGAACGCCAGCACCGGCGCCTACCTCCAGTCCACCGGCAGCACGGTCCAGCAGACCCGCGCGATCGGCGCCCCCGTGGCGACCGGCACCCAGCAGGCGAACTTCGACCCCACCGGCAACGGCGGCAACGGCTCCCCCGGCGGCGCCGACCAGTGGTACCTCCAGCCGATCGGCAACGACACCCCGCAGACCCTGAGCACAGGATCGTCCGCCTCGGCCATCGCGGCCGCGACGAACACCTCCCTGGCCGGCATCGGCCACTACAAGCTGGTCAACCGCAACAGCGGCCTGGCCCTGGAGTACGTGAACGGCACCTGGCAGCTCGCCGGGCAGGCGTTCGGCGACGCGGGACAGGCGGTGGCGATCACGAAGGTCTCGTGAGCTAATTCGCTGACTGTGGTGTGGGTTGAGCCGGCCGTCGCGTCTTCGGGTGCGGCGGTCGGCCCGGTTCGGCGGTCGGCCCGGTTCGGCGTACACCGGTGGTTGACGCCCGACGCGCATGATCGACAGGCTGTATCGCATGACCCGGACATGGCTGAACGCTGCCGATCTGCCAGCACCGGGAACAGTGCTGTTCCGTAGCGACCGCAGCTTCCGTCCGTTTGCCTACACGGTCGGACACTGCACACTGCTTCTGCGCAGCTGGGGTCCGGCCAACGGCCCCGGCACCACCATCGACGTCATGTTCAAGGCCGTCGCGGCGATGAAGCTCCGGACGACCTCGACTTACGACGGCCTTGTCATCCGGTGCGCCGGCGAGGCGGAGGCGGACGAGGTCAGGGCGACGATCCCGGGCGTCGGCTTCGACGATGCCATGCGGCCCCACGTGTTCCTGCTGGAGAGCCGAGGCGAGGTCGACTTCGTCGTCGGCCGGGCCGTCGGCTGGCAGGAAGGGGTCCTGGAAGCCACGCGGCACAGCTTCTTCCAGGAAAGCGACGATCTGCGGTGGCCGACCGGCCCGTTCTTCGCGAACAGGACCGGTTTGGATGTCGCCAGCGCGCAGGACGTCATCGATGCACTGGCGACCGAACCGGACCCGAGCAAGCACCGCGATCGCCATCGCACGGTCTATGCCGTCCTGGTCCGGGCCTCAAAAAGTCACGTGCTGAAGACGAAGCGCTCATCGACGGTCAGCGGAGCCGGCGTCTTCCTCACCCGTTCCGACGCCGAGCAAGCGCGAACCCTCATGGCTCAGGTGGCCGGCGTCGAGGAGTCCTGGATCGAAGAACTCCCGATCGGGATCTGAACTCGCCTCGCCGGTCACCCCTCCTTGTAGCAGTACTGTCCGTCGGGCACCCGCGGATCGGGATCGCCGCACCGATGCCCGGCGGCGTCGAACGCCTCCACCAGTGGCGGCTCCGTCAGCTGGCCGTTCCTGGTCAGGTAGGGCAGCGGCGCGACCAGCCAGCGGCCGTCCGCGGACGCCGACACCGGGCCGCTGAGGCGCAGCTCGGCGACGCCGGGGGCGGCGGCCACGATCAGGTAGGAGTGGTTCGCCGGGGAGGTCCACATCACCGCGTCGGTCACGGTCGAGACGAACGACCTTCCCGTGTTCAAGCCCGACGGGCCGCCCGTGATCGCGTAGTCCGTCATGCTCAGGCCGGGCTGGAACAGGGCCGTGGCGCACGAGGAGCCGGATTCGGCCACCACCGCGACGTCGTCGAAGGGTTCCTGCTGGGCGCCGACGGCGTGGCGGGCCATGACGTATCCGGTTCCGGCACCGTCGGGCAGCGGGCCGTCGGCGATGTCCGAGAGGTTCTCGACGCTGTAGCCGCGATCGAACCCCGACGGCGACCAAGTCGGCGACGACGCTTCCTGCTGCAGGCTCACCGTCGGCACCGGGACCTCGAGCACGCCGCGGGCGTCGGGGCGCGCCGGCTGCCACCCCTCGGAGGGGGTGTCCAGCGGGCCGGTCTGGACGTCCGACACGGTCGGCGGCAGCAGGATCGGGTCGGCGTTGAAGGCCGGGAAGTCCAGAAGCCGGATGGCGCCCGGTCCCGCCGGATCCGATGCGGGGACGGGGTTCACCATGATCCGCGAGGTGGCGTCCTCAGCGTCGATGGGGTGGAACAGCATCTGGTCACGCCGGCCGGCGTCAGGCGCGGCCCGCGCAGGCTCCAGCCCGAACGCCAGTGGTCGAGCTCTTTGATCACCGATCGCAGCGCCTCGCGGACGGCGGCGTCGTCATCGTCATCGTCGGGATGCGTGGCGACGGCAGCCGCCGCACGCCGGTGGGCCTGGATCAGGGCCCGTCCGGGGCCGTCGATCGGGTGGCGGACGATGTAGACCAGCCGTGCCGCACGGGCATAAGATTCCTGACTCACTTCTCCCCCGAGAGCCGTCATCCCCCGAAACCCACGGGCGTTCCCCCCGACCACCCGGCTACGCTGGCCTCGGCCACGCGGGACGCTTGGCAGAGCGGCCCATTGCGCCCAGGTCGTGGAGCACTACGCGGCCGGGGTTGAGGGGTGAGGGCGAGTGCAAGCCCGGGACTCCTCCGCGCGTTCGAATCGCGCAGCGTCCCGCACCCTACCGTCGTCCGCCACCACCGTCACGCGGGAAAATCAGGTACCTGCTCCAGATGCCGGGCGGAGATCGCGCTCTCCTGGAACTCGATCGTCCCCTCGCTGCGGCGGGCCACCAGCCAGTCGCGCAGTGCGCGGTAGTCGCCGTCGGCGGGGACGTCCACGGCCAGGAGGGCAGAGAACTGTGCGGCGGTCTCCCAGGAGCAGCCCGCTGCTCGCAGGCGGGTCTGGACGTCGCGGCCGGCGCGCTGGTCGAGGACGGTGATGCGGAGGGTGGAGTGGCCGGATTCGCCGTTGAGGCGTTCGAAGACCAGCTCTCTGCGCTCCTGGTCGGGGCGGACGTGGACCAGGTCTCCGTAGGCGACGCCGCGGGCGAAGAAGGGGACGTTCAGCAGGCGCATCTCGAACTCGACCGTGGTCTTCTCGCCCCACAGGCGCTCCACGGGGACCGGCGGCCAGTTCGGGGCCTCGGGCTTCAGGTCGAAGGCCACCTCGAAGGTGCTTCGGCCGGTGCCGGGTCCGGGAAGATACTGGCCGTTCGCCGCTGTCACTGGAGTCCTCCTCGAAGTCGCTCAGGGACGCTGGTTACCCGGCATCCCATTGTTCCAGCCTCTTCGACGATTTCAACCGATTCTGGACGTGGAAGGCGATACATACCATTCGATTGCGCCATCACACCCTGTACCCGGAAGTGACAGCCATAACATCGGCAACACCAGCGACATTACTTATGGGCAGACAAGACAAGACAAGACAAGACTCGCGACAACGCCAACACCAGCGACAACGATGACGGCCCGGCGCCGGCCCCAGCCCCGGCACCGGCCGTCCGTCGTCCCCGCGGCCCTCACGCGATGGCGACCACCTCCTGGTCGTCGACCAGCGTGAAGCGGATGGCGTCCGCGTCGCCGTCGAGCGGGACGGCGAACAGCGCGGTGGCGCCGCCCTCCGGCGTGCGGGCGTTGTACACCAGGATGCGGTGGCCGTCGGCGTCCCAGTGTTCGAGGATGTCGGAGACCACCATGTGCGAGGTCTCGCGCCACGCGACGCTGCGCACCAGGGTGCGGACCGTCGCCTGCAGCGGGACCACGTCCGGTGCCCCGGCCAGCGGATGCCTGACCCGCACGCGCAGGCGCCGCAGCGGGTACAGCCACAGGGTGTCGAGTTCGGCGGACAAGGTGATGAACAGCGCGGTCTCCGCCAGGAGCAGCAGGATCGTTCCGGCCGGCGGCGGCCGGTGCCACCAGGCCGGCGCCCCGATCGAGGTTGCTCCGACCGAGGCGGCCACGATCGCCGCCGCCAGCAACAGCCCGGCCCGGGCGAAGCCGCGCCACGACTGCCGCACCTTCCGCTTGCCGAGGCAGCCGCAGGACGCCTGCGGTGTCGCGACCGCGGCGTAGCCGAGGTAGACGAGGAAGCCGCCGGACAGGACGGCCGCGGACAGCGTGCTCGCGCGGCCCGGCTCGACGGCGAGGCTGACCGCGAGCGCGATCTCCGTGACGCCGAGCAGGAAGTACGCCGGCGGGGCGAGCCGTCCGCCGAGCAGGCGGTGCAGGGCGGTGCCGGCGACGCGGCCGCCGGGGTCGCCGCCGAGGGTCTTGGACGTGCCGGACCAGCCGAACACGCCGGCCAGGAACAGCGGCTGCGCCTGGGCGAGCCACGTCATGGGAACTCCTTCGGTGCCGGGGCCGCCGGCGGAGCGGGGTGCCACACCGCATCCGCGCCGCCGGCGGCCCGTGGTCGAGTCAGACCTGTCAGACCTTCGCGCGAGTCAGATCTTCGTGCCGGGTCAGACCTTCGCGTCGGGTCAGACCTTCGCGTAGACCGTCGAGATGTCGATCTCCGAGGTGTCCGGGCGCCAGGCCCCGACGACGTGCACGTGCCCGCCGACCGGGACGTGCGACAGGTCCGTGACCGGCGGTGTGCCGTTGTAGACCGCGGCGCTGACGCCGGAGACCACGTGGGCCTTGATCTTGCTGGTGTGGTGGTCCAGGTCCAGGTGGTCCGAGGCCAGGTCCGCGACGTGCGCGTCCAGGCTCACGATGTTCACCCACAGCGCGTCGGCGGCCAGGCTGCCGTCGGGCATCCGGACGCCGCGCGCGTACAGGCCGTCGCCGGCCCGCACCGCGGACAGGGTGGTCGGGGCCAGCTTCCACACGCTGGTCCCGCTGGTGGTCTGGATGGCGTTCAGCGTGCCGTCGGAGCCGGCGGCCACGATCAGCGAGCCGCTGATCGAGGTGATCCGGCCCTCGGCGAAGTCCGGGTCGAGATCGCCCGGCCCGACGGCCGGGGCACTGGCCCCGAACGCGGCCTCCGGCGCCAGCGAGCCCAGCGCGGTCGCCCCGACGATCGTGGCTCCGCCCAGCGCCGCGCTGGTGAGGAACCGGCGGCGGTCCACTTGTGTGCTCATGGTGCCTCCCTCCCTACGCGACGACGTCGATCTTGACCGGGATCAGACCGCTGGACAGGCTGGCGATGGCGCTGTACGCCGACGGGGTCAGGTCGATCAGACGGTTGGTGCCGCACGCCGAGCCGCAGCAGGTCTTCTCGCCGCAGAACTGGTGGACGTTCGGCCCGCAGTCGGCGATCGCGCAGCTCACTTCCTTGCTGTTGCACTGGTTGGTGATGTAGTGCACGAACCCGCAGCCGCGCGCGGTCAGGCTGACGCCGCACGCGCCGGGGTCGGTGATGCTGGTGCAGGCCGAGGAGACGGTGGGCCAGGCATGCTGGTGCTTGCTGGACGAACAGGTGCCGCAGGCGCCTCCGCCCGCGGACCCGCACGGGCCCCAGGCGGCGCCGCAGCAGAACCACGAGGCCTCGCCATAGACAGCGGTCATCGGATCCTCCTTACGGTTGACATGACGAATGACGGTGCGACCGGCCATGCCGGTGACTAGCCGGCGATGCCGGTTCCGTGCCATGAGCTAACCGCGCGCGGGTCGAGCCCGGCGTTGAAGGAGGCAAGCGGGACTATATTCGAACTCTCATATACAGCGCCAGACTGCGGGGCGATATAAACCACTCGCCGCCGCCCCGAACGGCCCGCTACCGTTGGGGTTGTTCCCGCCGCACGGCGACCGGGGGCGACCAACTCAATAGTCTTATTCTCGCCGGGGTGCGATCTCCGGTGAGGATCCGCGCTCCTCTCCCGGTGCGCAGGTGGCCGGTACTTCTGGTATAAATCGGTTCGAATCCGGTACCACGTCCTCGGACGTGCGTTATCCGGCCGCCGCCTCGGTCTCGGGAGAGGTCACGACCTCGTCGTCACGGTGCGCGGCGAACTCGTTCACCCGCACCTCGGTGATCTTCTCGTAGCGCGCCATGCGGTCACCCCCGGACGGATCGATGCCGAAGGCCACCCCGGCGAAACCCACCTGGCTGATGGCCTGGGGCACTGCGGGGTCTCCCGGGGCCAGCAACCGGACCGGATCCCCGAGGGCCAGCATGTGCGGGGGTACGAAGAACTCCTCCGGGAGAACAGCGCGGGCATGGACAAGAGCGGCGACGGCGACCACACTGCCGGCCCCCACGCGCGCCTCCTGCAAGACACTGGCCGAGGTGGCCACATAGGAGCAGCGCTCGACGGCACATCCCAGCAAGGTGGCGTGCGGGCCGACGAACACGTGGTCGCCGAGCACGACCGGCTGGTCGCCGGCGACCGCCGAAGCCCGCAGGACCGCGTTCTCACACACCACCGTCGCCTCGCCGACCTCGATGAACGCGCCTTCGGCGTCGAGGACCGCGCCGTACATCACCCGGGCATGCGGACCGATCCGCACATCGCCGACGAGGGTCGCGGTCGGCGCGACGTAGGCGGTCGGGTGGACCTGCGGAAGGGCGCCGCGATGCCTGACGCGGATCCCCGGCGAGTTCGTGATCATGGGCAGATTGTCGCGGACCTCGAGCTG
The DNA here is from genome assembly GCF_041262705.1 of Catenulispora sp. MAP12-49. Classification (NCBI taxonomy): domain Bacteria; kingdom Bacillati; phylum Actinomycetota; class Actinomycetes; order Catenulisporales; family Catenulisporaceae; genus Catenulispora; species Catenulispora sp. MAP12-49. The sequence continues at coordinate 151,133 of NZ_JBGCCP010000019.1, forward strand.
TGAAACTGGCGGACATCGGACATGGCACTACCCCTTGACCCCGGATCCCATCTGGCTCCGCACGATCTGCCGCTGGAAGACGAAGAACAGGATCGCCACCGGGATGGTCGACAGCAGCGCCGCGCCGAGCGTGACCGGGAACTGGTTCCCGGCGCCGAGCGAGCCGCCGCTGAACTTCGCCAGACCGGTGGTCAGGGTGTCGTACTTCGGGTCGGAGGTGGCGACCAGGAAGAAGCTGAACTCGTTCCACGAGCCCTGGAACGACAGGATGGTCAGCGTGATCAGCCCGGGCTTCACCAGCGGCATCGCGATGTCCCACCACGTGCGCAGGGCCCCGGCGCCGTCGATGCGCGCGGCCTCCTCGATCGACAGCGGCACCTGCATGAAGAACCCGCGCATCAGGAAGATGCCGGCGGCGTCCATGGCGATCGGCAGGATCATGCCCGCGTAGGAGTTGTACAGGCTCAGTTCCTTCAGGACCAGGAAGCGCGGGATCAGCAGCACCACGTTCGGGACCGCCAGCGTGCCCAGGATCAGCAGGAACACCGCGCGCCGGCCCGGGAAGCGCAGCCGGGCCAGGGCGTAGCCGGCCAGGCTGTCCAGCAGGACCCGCAGCAGGGTGATCGAGGTGGCCACGATGATGCTGTTGCGCAGCCAGGTGCCGAAGGGCACCGGCTGGTCGGAGCTGTAGCCGAAGATCCGCTTCCACGCCTCCATGGTCACCGGGTGCGGGACCACGTTCAGCGGATGGTTGGTGGCGTCCGGGTCGGTCTTGAACGAGGTCGCGATCTGGATCACGAACGGCCCGAGGAACAGCAGCGCGAACAGGACCAGCGCGCCGTACATCAGGGCGCGCCGGGACGGGGAGCGGCGCTCGCGGACTTCGGCCATCAGTCGATCTCCTCCGGGAGGACGCGCCGCTGCAGCAACGTCAGGCCCATGATCAGCGCGAACAGCAGGAACGCGATCGCCGATCCGATGCCGAAGTGGTTGTTCTGGAAGCTCTGGTCGAAGGACATGTACGCCGGGGTGCGGGTCGCCGGGTTGTTGCCGGTCAGGTAGATCTGGTCGAAGACCTGCCAGGTGCCGATCAGTCCGAGGGTGAGCACCAGCAGCAGCGTGGGCCGCAGGCTCGGCAGGGTTATGTAGCGGAAGCGCTGCCAGGCGCCGGCGCCGTCGAGCTCGCCGGCCTCGTACAGGTCGTCGTTCACGTTCTGCAGCGCCGCGAGGAACATCAGCATGAAGGTGCCGGAGGTCGTCCAGATCACCAGGATGATGATCACCATCATCGCGATCGACGGCCCGCTGAACCAGTCCCACAATGACTGGCCCATCACCGTGTGCTGGGTCCAGCCCGGCGGTTTGGTCACTCCGATGCCGCTGAGCCAGACGTGCACGACCCCGCGGCTGTCGGCCAGCCAGTTGGGGCCCTTGATACCGAACCAGTTCAGGATCCCGTTCACCGCGCCGCCGCCCTGGAACAGGAACAGGAAGACCAGGGTGATCGCGATGCTGGAGGTGATCGACGGGAAGTAGAACGCGGTCCGGAAGAAGCCGCGGCCGCGCAGGAACTTGTTGTTGACCAAGACGGCCAGCCACAGCGCGAGCGCGGTCTGGGTCGGCACCACGAACAGCACGAACCAGAAGTTGTTGCGCAGCGCCCCGGCGAAAGTGGTCCGGGTCAGGCCGTCGTGGGTGAGCAGCTGCTGGTAGTTGTGCAGTCCAACCCACTTGACGTCGCCGCCGAGCGGGTTGGACAGGCCGTCCCAGTTCGTGAAGCTGACGTAGAGCGCCAGCACGATCGGGACCACCAGGAAGACGATCAGGCCGAGCAACGCCGGCGAGACGAAGAGCCATCCGGCGAGGGCTTGACGCCGGTCCTCCTGCGATCTTGTTCTGCTCATCTTCCCGGAAGGCCTTTCGCCTAGTTGTTGCTCAGCGCGTCAGAGGCGTTCTTCTGCAGGCTGGACAGCATGCTCTTCGGGTCCGAGGAACCGTCGGACAGACCCTGGATCTTGGCGTCGAAGTCCTTCTGCACCGCGTCGAAGCCGGGGAAGCCGACCGGGCCGAAGGCGTTGTCCGCCCCGGTCACGAACGCCGCCTGGTCCGGGAACTGCGTGGTGAACTGGGTCTTGGCGGCCTGCCGCGAGGGCATCACGCCGAAGGCCTTGGCGAAGCTCATCTGCTGGTCGACGGTCGTCAGGTAGTCGACGAAGTCGACCGCGGCGGCCTGGTGCGCGCTCTTCTGCGCGACGCCCCAGCAGTTGGTGAAGGACAGCGTGGCGTTCCCGGCCGGGCCCGCGGGCAGCGGGACGACCTTGTAGTGCACGTTCGGGTAGTCCTTCTGCATCGAGCCGACGATCCAGTTGCCCTCGATCGTCATCGCGGCCTTGCCCTTGCCCAGGGCCTCGCCGCCCCAGCCGGTGTCGACCTGCTTGGGGAACTTCAGCGCGCCCTCCTTGCCCAGCTTCTGCAGGTAGTCCAGGGCCTGCAGGTTCTGCGGGGAGTCGGCGGTGACGGTCTTGCCGTCGGCGGAGACCACCGAGCCGCCGGCCTGGCGCATGAAGGCGCCGATGCGGTCCAGGGTGTCGCTCATCACCAGGCCGGTGACGCCGTTGCCGGTGAGCTTCTTGGCGACGGTCTCCAGCTGGTCCCAGGTCTTGGGGTAGTCGGCGTCGGTCAGACCGGCCTTGGTCCACAGGTCGGTGTTGATCTCCAGCGCCAGCGTGGAGAAGTCCTTCGGGACGCAGTAGTACTGCCCGCTGGCGGTGAACGCCTTCTGCAGGTTCGGGTACATGTCCGCGGAGTCGGTGATCTTCTCGCCGACGTCGGCCAGGGCGTTGCCCTTGACCAGGCTCTGGAACTTGGAGGCGTCGACGTAGAAGATGTCCGGCGGGGTCCCGCCGGCCAGCGACTGCGTCAGCTGCTGGGTGAGGTCCTTGGCCGGGGTGACGACGACCTTGTTGCCGGTCTTGGCGGCCCAGGCGTTGCCCGCGGCCACCACCGCGTTGGTCTCGGCGTCGCCGGAGGACCCGATCAGCACCTGCAGGGTGACGCCGGAGGTGGCGCCGCCGGTGCCGCCGGTGCCGCCCGAGGAGGAACCGGAGGCCTTGCTCGGGCCGCTGCTGCCGCAGGCGGCCGCCGTCACGAGCACGGCCGCGGCGCCGGCGACGCCGGTGATCCGCCTGGCACGAACTGACTTCATTGTCGTTCCTTTCGATCCGCCCGCATCGGGCTCAGGGCACTTCGGGATCAGGGCACTGACGTGGTGGCGGAGGCGTCAGGCCCCTTCTGGTGATGAGGAGTGAGAGGGATTACTGCTGCCGCGCGCTATGACCGTGGGCTCCACGACGGAGGTGGTCACCGCGCTGCGGGGGTCGTCGATGCGCTCCAGCACCAGGTCCACGCACCGGCGCGCGATGGACTCCAGGGGCTGGCGCACACTGCTCAGGGCGGGCTGCACGACGGTGGCCAGCGGGCTGTCGTCGAAGCCGATGACCGCGACGTCCTTGCCCACGCTCAGCCCGCGGTGCTCGACCGCGTGCATCACGCCGACGGCCATGGCGTCGCTGACGCAGACGAACGCGGTCGGCGGGTGGGCCTTGCCCAGCAGCCCGGCCGCCAGCTGGGTGCCGGCGCCGATGCCGTCCAGGCCGCGCACGGTCAGCCCGCGGGTGGGCAGGCCGAGTTCGGCGGCGGCGTCCAGATAGCCGGCGTACCGGTCGTCGCCGACCTCGCTGCCCTCGGGCCAGCCGATGAAGGCGACGCGGCGGTGGCCGGCCTCGGCCAGGTGCCGGGTCGCGGCCAGGGTGCCGGCGTGGCCGTCGACGTCGAGCCAGGAGTACTCGAACGGGGTCTTCTCCCAGGGCCGGCCGAAGCTGACGAACGGCACGTCGCGCTCGGCGAGCCAGGCGGTGCGCGCGTCGTGCCGGTGCGAGCCGAACAGCACGAAGCCGTCCACCGCGCCCCGGCTGACCAGGTCCTCGAACATGGCGATCTCGTCGTCGTCGCCGTCGGCGGCGAACAGGATCACGCCGTACCCGCGGTCCCGCGCGGCGGAGGTGAGCGCATAGAGGAACCGGTCCTCGATGGCACCGATACCCCGGCCGCCCGAGCGGGTGGACCGGAAGCCGATCAGCCGCGTGGTCTGCAAGCGCAGATTGCGCGCGGCCTGGGTGGGCCGGTAGCCGAGTTCCTCGACCGCGCGGAGCACCCGGGCCAGGGTGTCCGGCCGCAGGCGCTCCGGCGCGTTCAGCGCGTTCGATACTGTCTGATACGAGACCTGCGCGTGTTTGGCCACCGCCTTGATGGTCGGGCGGGCCGAGGGCTGTTCGGGCTGCGACATGGCGTTTCCTCCCTTCGACGAGTTGAACGTTCAAAGTCGTTGGGTTGGAGTGTTTCATATGAACGTTCAAATGGATAGAGTGCCGGTGAACGACCACGCAACACGAGGGGCATCAATGACCGACGGTCCGGCCGAAATCCCAGTCCAGCAACCCTATCTGCACGACCTGGCGACCACCGTGAAGGCCCCTGTCTTCGGGTTGTCCGCAACCGGAGGAGCACTGAACGGCCGGGGCGTGGCGGGGGTTTTCGCCGACGACCGGCGTGTCCTGAGCGTTTCGGAGATCGCACTCGCCGGCGCGCAGCTCGTCCCGATCGCCGACGAACTCGACGGAGCCGACGCCACACGCAGCGTGCTCGTGGCGCGCGGACTCGGTGAAGACGGCGCGGATCCGGCGGTGTCGGTCGAGCGGCGGCGAGTTCTGGTCGACGACACCGGCAACGATTCCGGATCGCAGACCGTGGTGCGGGAGATCCTGGAGATCCGCTCCGCCTCGCGGCGTCGTGTGCAGACCACACTGAGCATCACCTTGGGCTGCGACCTCGCCGAGATCTCGACCGTGAAGTCCGGCCACTCCCCCGGTGCGCTGCCGGCTGAAGCGATTCGCCACGGTCTGCAATGGATCGGGCACGGTTCGGAGAACTCAGAGAACTCAGAGAACTCGGATCACTCAGAGAACTCGAAGAACCGGGACATCGTGCGGGCGATCGCCGAACCGGCGCCCACCGCCGTCGACGCCGCCACCGGCCGCATCAGCTGGCCGGTGGACCTGGAGCCGGGCGAGGTCGCCCGCTTCAGCATCGAGGTACGCGCCACCGCCACCGGGACGTCGGTGGTGACGGGCACCGCGGGTGAATCAGTGCTCGGCGACCTGCGTGTGGACAGCGGCGACATCCGGATCGGCCGCTTCGTCGAGCGCTCGCTGGCCGACCTGCGCGGCCTGGAACTTCGCGACCCCTCTGCTCCCGAGGACCACTTCCTGGGAGCCGGCGCGCCGTGGTTCCTCACGCTGTTCGGCCGCGACTCGCTCATCGCCGCGCGCATGCTGCTGCCGCTGGGCACCCGGCTCGCGGCCGGCACGCTGCGCACGCTGGCCCGGCGTCAGGGTACGAAGACCGATCCGGAGACCGCCGAGCAGCCCGGCAAGATCCTGCACGAGATCCGGCGCGCGCCGGCCGGCCACGACGCCTTCGGCGGCGACGAGCGTTTGCTGCTGCTGCCCTCGACGTACTACGGCACCGTGGACGCCACTCCGCTGTGGATCATGCTGCTGCACGACGCCTGGCGCTGGGGCATGCCCGCCGACGAGGTGGGCAAGCTGCTGGATCCGCTGGAAGCGGCTCTGGTGTGGATGCGCGACCACGGCATGGACGACGCCGGGTTCCTGAGCTACGTGGACGAGTCGGGCCACGGCCTGGCGAACCAGGGTTGGAAGGACTCGCACGACTCGATCCAGTTCGTGGACGGCCGGATCGCGTCGGCGCCGCTGGCGCTGAGCGAGGTGCAGGGCTACGCCTACGAGGCGGCGATGGGCGGCGCGGCGCTGCTGGACGCGTTCGGCCGGCCCGGCGCCCAGGAGTGGCGGACGTGGGCGGCGCAGTTGGCCGCGCGGTTCCGCGCCCGGTTCTGGATCAGCGACGCGGACGGGCCGTTCCCGGCGGTCGCGCTGGACCGGGACGGCAAGCCGGTGGACACGGTGGCCTCGAACATGGGGCACCTGCTGGGCACGGGGATGTTGAACCACGAGGAGTCGGCACTGGTCGCCGCCCGGCTGGGGTCGGCGGCGATGGCCTCGGGCTACGGCCTGCGGACGATGGCGACCTCGGCCGGCGGATACAGCCCGCTGAGCTACCACGGCGGTTCGGTGTGGACGCACGACACCGCGATGGCCGTGCTGGGGCTTGCGCGGGCGGCGTCCGACGGCGTCCCGGGGGCGGCCGAGTCGGCGCATGCGCTGATCGACGGTCTGCTGGAGGCGGCCGCGGGGTTCGAGTACCGGATGCCGGAGCTGTACGCGGGCAGCCCGGCGCGGCCCGGCGGGCGGCCGACGCCGTACCCGGCTTCGTGCCGGCCGCAGGCGTGGGCCGCGGCGGCCTCGGTGGCGGTGGTCTCGACGCTGGTAGGGATCCGGCCGGACGTGCCGGGAGACGCGGTGGCGTTCCAGCCGCTGCCCGGCGGGGTCTGGGACGGGCTGACGGCGCACGGCTTCCGGGTCGGCGCGCAGGCCGTGGACGTGCGGGTGGAGAGCGGGGATGTCCGGGTTCTGGGCTCCTGACCCGGGCGCCGTGTCTCGGCCGGCGATCCGGTTGTCCGGGTTCTGGACGCCGGAGCCGGCCCTCACGTCTCGGTCTGCGATCAGAGGGGATTGTCAGGCACCTGTTTCGGCGCTAGCTTCCCGGCCAAGTTAGGAAGGTTTCCTAACTTGATCGGGAAGGAGTTCCGCCATGGTCCGCAGAACCCTGGCAGCACTGGCCGCGCTGGCCGCGACGCTGCTGATGTCCTCGGCCGGCCCGCTGGCCGCCGCGCACGCAGACCCGCAGACGATCAACGTCAACATCACGTCCTACGGCTACAACGACAACGACGACGGCAACGGCCACTACGGCACCGCGCAGATCGCGTACCCGCAGATCCACAGCATCGCCACCGAGGACCTGGGCACCTACAGCCAGCCGGTGACCTTCGCCACGGACGAGAACGAGTTCGCCCCGGGCACGATCATCTACGTCCCCCACCTGGAGAAGTACTTCATCATGGAGGACGGGTGCGTGGAGTGCTCCAGCGACTGGAACAACGGGATCTACCACGTCGATCTGTGGATGGGTCCGAACGACGCGATGCAGCCGGAGCCGGCGCTGGACGACTGTGAGGGCTCGATCACCGGCGCCTTCGACATCATCGTGAACCCGGACGCGAACCAGCCGGTCGACACGAATCCGATGTTCAGCAACGGGACCTGCACCGTGGACACCTACTAGCAGCTACTAGCACGCGCCACGCGCGCGGCGAAGTCGACAGTCGCCGCGAGTCAGGGATGGGGATCCCCGGGTCGGCCGCCGTTATGGCGGCCGACCCTCAATGTTCCGCGCACCGGCCATGGCCACTTGCTGACACTCCGCTTACCGTGAGCGCCGTCGCAGTGCCCGGATACACCGGCGGCGACCCGCAGCCGGCTTCGAGACCCCTGGAGCGTCCATGAATCCCACCCGTCGCAACGTCCTGAAGTGGGGAGTCGGCGGCACCGTGCTCGCCGCCGCCTCGATCGGCCTGCCCGCCGCGGCCCGTGCCGACTCCCCCGTGACGCCCGGCGGCAAGCCCACGGACAGCTGGATGAGCTTCCTCGACCCGAACCTGTCGCTGCTCGGGATGACGATCCCCGGGACGCACGACACCTGCTGCACCAACCCCGCTGACGGCACGGAGTGGTCGCACACCCAGAACTGGGGGATCCCGCAGCAGCTGAACGAGGGCGTGCGCTTCGTCGACATCCGCTGCAACGGTCTGCAGGGGACGGCCAGCGAGATGGGGATCTACCACTCCAGCTACTACCAGGGCATCCGACTGCAGGACGTGCTCGACCAGTGCAAGGCGTTCCTGGCGGCGCAGCCGACCGAGACGATCGTCATGCGGCTGAAGAACGAGAACGCCGGCGGCCAGGCCCTCAGCGACGCGGAGTTCCAGCGCCGCTTCAACTACTACATGGACACCCTCGGGTACCGCGGGATGTTCCACATGTACGGCTGGCCGACGCTGGGCCAGGCGGCCGGCAAGGTGGTGCTGCTGGCCGACTTCGCGTTCCCGGCGTCGTGGAACCTGATCGGCTGGGCCGACAGCGCGAACTGGCAGTTCAACGTGCAGGACACGTACACCGGTGTCTCGACAGGCAGCAAGGGCGGGCTGATCACGCAGCAGTTCGACGCCGCCTACAGCAACCCGGCGCCGACCACGATGTACGTGAACTTCCTCAGCCTGGCGCCCTCCATCCAGGACGGGCTGGAGTTCCCGAAGGACCTCGAGCAGACGCTGATGGACAACTCCATCTACCCGTACCTGCGCGCGCGGACCGGGCAGCGGGCGCGGTTCGGGATCGTGCCGATGGACTTCCCCGACTTCCACGTGAACGTGCTGGAGATGTTGATCGACAAGAACTTCGTGTAGCAGCTCAGCGGCCGAAAGCCCACTTCGCCATGAGCGGGAACTCTTCGGCCCAGAAGGCGCCGCCATGCGACCCCGCGCGCTCGGCCAGGGCCACGTCCGCGCCCGCGCCGCGCAATGCGAGCGCCCACCGCGTCGCGTTCTTCAGGAAGAACGGCTCCTGCGTGCCCGCCACGAGGTAGGCACGCGGGAGCCGCGGCGGCATCGCCTCAGGGGGCCGATAGCCGGCACCGGGCGAGGCGCACAGGACCGCGCCGTAGACGTCCGGATGGCGAATCCCCAATGCGAGCGCGAGTTCGCCTCCGATGGAAGCGCCCCAGACCGCGGTGTGCTCGGCGTCCAGTACGAGTCCGTACTCGGACCCGACCCTTCTGCGGACGTCCTCGACGAAGAACTTCTCGTGCGCGGCGAAGCGCTCCGCGTTGAACGGCGGCGAGTATTCCTCAAGCCGCGCCTGGTCGTCGGTCAGCCCGTGGACGCCGACGATCATCGTGGACGTGGCGCCGGCCCGGGTCAGGGCCTTGCTCAGCGGGGCGATGTGCCACGCGCCGTCGGCCGCGAAGACGACGGATTCTGCCGGATCCGGCGGTACGTAAACGGTGGCCTGGCGGCCACCGTCGTACTCGAACCGCTGTGTGGCGAACCCTCCGGCTGCGGGCGACATCGGCATTGGCTTTCTGCTCGGGGGTGAGGGAGTGCGAGTCCGGCGCGTGTCGAGCCTACGCCTGCCCGCCCGGTCTGATCCGGAATCCAAGATCCCCCGCAAACAACAGTCAAAACCCGGCATTGACTTGCTTCCGATCATGGAGTTGCCCGGCTAATCTTCAACAGCATTCAACACTGTGCTGTGCACAGCACCGGTGGCATCTGGCGCGCGGTCTTGGAGGACTGATGTCGGCGAGCTCTCAATCAGATCGGCGGGGTTCGGGCGGTGCGGTGAGCCGGCGGATGGTGCTCGCCGGCGGGGCGGCCGTGGGCGCCGCTATGGTCGGGGTCGCGGAGGCGGGGACGGCGTCCGCAGCCACGAACAGCACAGACACGGAGGCCGCGATGGCCGGCGGGGCCACGGCTACGAAGAACACGGACCAGGCCCGCGTCCGGTTCGACCGGTGGACCACCTGGGCCGACTTCCGGTGCGGCGAGTCGCACGGCGTCCTGGCGCTTCCCGGGCCGCGGCTGGGCGTGGTGATAGCCGAGCCGGTGGGGACCACGTCCTACACCGACCCCTACCTGAACACCACCGCCGAGTACGAATACGCGACCTGGACCTCCCCGGCCCGGCGGCTGGACTTCGGCGCGACGCAGCTGACCGCGCACTGGAACGCCGACACCCCGAAGGGCACGTTCCTGAAGGTGGAGCTGCTCGCCACGATGGAGGACGGCCACCGCGACATCTGGATCATGGGCATCTGGGCCTCCGACGACAGCGAGATCGACCGCACCTCGGTCAACGGCCAGAGCAACGCCTACGGCGAGATCGACACGGACACCTGGAGCGCCGAGACCGGCCACTCCATGCGGTCCTACCAACTGCGCCTGACCCTGTTGCGCCGCCCCGGGACCCACGCCACCCCGCGGCTCTGGCAGATCGGCGCCACGGCGTCGGCGGTCCCGGACCGCACCACCGTGCCGGCCAGCACCCCCGGCCCGGCCACCGGCGTCACGCTGGCGGTCAAGCCGTACGCGCAGAACGTCCACAAGGGCCAGTACGTGCAGTACGGCGGCGGCGGTGAGGCATGGTGCAGCCCGACGTCGACGGAGATGGTGGTCGAGTTCTGGGGCAAGGGGCCGACCGCGGAGCAGCTGGCGTGGGTCGACCCGAGCTACGCCGACCCCTCGGTGGACGAGGCCGCGCGCTACAGCTACGACTACGGCTACCAGGGCACCGGGAACTGGCCGTTCACGTGCGCCTACGCCGCGTCCTACGCACTGGACGCGATGGTCGTGCGCCTGAACTCGCTGACCGAGCTGGAGGTGCTGGTCGCCGCCGGGTTCCCGGTGGTGACGTCGCAGTCCTTCACCCTGGCCGAGAACGGCTACTACGCCAGCGACGGCCACCTGTGGTGCGTCATCGGGTTCACGGACACCGGCGACGTGATCGTGAACGACCCGGCCAGCAACAGCGACTCGGACGTGTACACGGTCTACCCGCGCCGGATGTTCGAGACGGTGTGGCTGCGCACCAACTACACCAAGGCCGACGGCACCCCGGGGTACGGCTCAGGCGGCGTCGCGTACCTGATCAAACCGCACGACAAGGCGCTGCCGCCGGTCGTGGACCCGCGGAACCCCACCTGGCCGTCCGACCACTGGGGCTGAGACCGCGGGCCGAGACCGATTGGGGCCCCGGCGTGGCGGGCGTCAGGGGCCTCAATCACTTCAACCGTTTATGCTGCGCACATGAGCGTCGAAGACCCCCCACCCGAGGCGGCGGACACCGCGCTGATCGGCGGCGCCCTCCGCAGCCGGGACGAGGACGCGGCCCCCTGGTCGGTGGCCTGGGGCCTGCTCCCGCCGGGCGTCGAGACGGTGCGCGTGCTCTTCCGCAACGGCCGGGTCGCGGCACCGGCGGCCCGCGTGGGCGTCCTGGGCCGGCACTGGGCCGCCGAGGTCGCGGGGCGCTTCGACAAGGTCGTGGTGGACGGCGGCACCGAACACGAGACGCTGAAGGTCAAGACCCGCGAGAAGACCCCGGAGCCGCGCCGGTTCTCCCGGAAGAAGAGCACCCTCCCGACCGACCCGCTGGAGCGGATGAAGCACCACTGGGGACTCGCGGCGGTGATCCTGCAGCCCGGCAGCGAGGACCGGCCGATGCTGCCCGATATCCGGAGCGCCGACCCGGGCTAGACCGGGGCTCGGGCCGGACCGGACCGGAGACTTGAGTCAGACCGGGAACTCGGGCCAACCAGACCGGAGACTCAAGTCAGACCGGAAACTCGGCCTAGACCGGGAACTCGATGTGCGGCAGCACCGACAGCCCCGGACCGTAGCGCGGCGGTATCGGCGGCTCGGCTCCGGCGGCCACCACCGGCGGCTCGACGAAGTCGACCTCCAGCTCCGACCGGTGCAGGGCCACGACATCGGCGGCCGCGGGCAGCCCGGGCTGCTCCACCACCAGCAAAGGCCGCTCCAGCACCGGCGAGAGCAGATCCAGCACGTTGTCGACCGGCGCGGGCACGGCCGGCCGGTGCAGATCCAGCCCGGTCCACGGATCCTCCTTCACCACCGCCGCCTGCCGCGCACGCCGATCCGCCGCCGCCACGGCGGTCGCGGCCGCGTGGATGGTGGCGATGACGTCGTCGGCGGTCTCGGGCACCGCGACGAGGGTCGAGGTGGGGGTGGAGAGGTCGGTCGAGACCAGGTAGGTGGCGGTGGGCAGGTCCGCACGGTCCACGGCGTCGCCGGTGGCGGGTACGAGGTCGGCGGAGGTCGCGGCTTCGGGGGCTTCTACGGGGGCTTCGACGGTGTCCGGCGCGGCGGTGCTCTCGGAGCTGGTGGGCTCGGTGTCGAAATCAGAAGCCGCATCGAGATCGCGCGCAGCAGCGGAGTCGGACGCGGCAGCGAGCTCGGGGTCGGAACCGGAACCGGAACCGGAACCGGAACCGGAATCGGCATCGGAACCAGAGTCGGAGTCGGAGTCGCGCGGAGCATCAGAGCCGGGCTCGGCATCGAAGTCAGGCTCGGCATCGGAACCGCCCGCGGCAGCAGAGCCGGGAATGACATCAGAGCCGGAAGCAGTACCCAAGCCCGAGTCAGAAGCGGCGGCGGAGCCGGAAGCAGACCCGGCTGCGGCATCGGAATCGCGCTCGGCAGCAGCATCAGCATCGGGCGCGGCATCGTAATCGCGCTCAGCATCAGCATCACCTTCGGGCGCGGCGTCGGTCTCGAGCTCAACAGCCGAATCAGCGGCTGCGGCGCTGGAGCTCTCCAAGCTGGAGGCCTCGACCTCGGCCTCGTCCTCACCGTCACGCTCGGCGGCGGGAGCGCCTGAATCCTCATCGCCGACACCCGATCCGGAGGCGCCGCCCGCGCTCTCGGCCATCGCCTTCCTGACCGCCTCCACGTTCAGCGAGACCGTGGCCGTCGCGTCCGGCAGGGATATGCCTTCCGCGACCGCGCGCTTCACCGCTTCGACGTCCAGGGCGACCGTCTTGACCGCGTCGGTTCCGTCGATGAGCTCGATCCCGACCGTCGGGTCGTTCGCGGTCGAGCGGGTTTCGGCCGTCCGCTCCAAGTCGCTGTCGCCGTCGCCGCCGCGTGCGCGCGGTGGCTGCGCGGGCGCGCCGTCGACCTCGACGGGGGGCAGTCGGCGCGTGCTCGCGGCGGCGCCGGCCGCGGCGGGGCGCGTCTGGTGATGGGGCGTCGGCTCGTTCAACAGCATCAGGTGCTCGCGGGGTCTTCGGGGGCGGTGCTCCGGGCGTGGAGTTCTCGGAGCTCGTCTTCGTCGGGGAAGTGGTCCACGGTGCGCTTCAGCAGGGCTCGGGCCCGCGGGTAGCGGTGCCAGTGGAAGGGTTGCATGCCTCCGGCGCGGGGTTCGTCGGGGCGGGGGATGCGCAGGTTCAGGATCGTGGTGGCGTCCGGGTCGCCGGCGGGGGCGCCGCCCTGTTCGACCTGGAGCGCCTCCTCCAGGAGCGCGGCGCACAGGCCGTAGTGCCGGGTCTCGTACTGGAAAGTGGCTTCGTTCCTCCACAACGCGGCCATCAGGTCCCGGAGTTCCTTCGTGTCGCGGTACGCCAGCGCGGTGCGCAGGCGGTGCGCGCGGTCGTGGAAGGGGCGCGGGTTGTGCGTGTTCATCGCGTCGGCGATGAGCAGGGTCGCTATCTCGCGCGGGGCCTCGGTGTCGGCGTCGCCGGTCCAGTTCTTGTCAGCCAGCAGGCCCCAGGCCATCCGGTCCAGCGCCAGGGCGCGCCGGTCGGCCAGGGCGGCTGAGCACGCCAGCAGCTTCAGCGCCTGCGACAGGCCGGCGTGGTACTCGGGCTTCGAGGCGTCGATCTCACTGAGTTCCTGCCACCACTGCACGGCCTCCAGCAGGTCGCCGTCGGGGCCGGGCCGGGTCAGCGAGCCGGCCCGCTCAGCGAGCACCACTTCCAGCAGGGCCGCGGCTTCCTTGTCGTGGGGCCGCAATTCGACCGCACGCCGCGCGTGCGACAGCGCCAGCACATAGTCCCGCACTTCCGAGCGCAGTTCCCTGGTCCGCCGCATGTGCGCGACACCCAGTTCGTTCCGCAGGGCGGTGACGTCGGGCGCCACGGACAGCGCGCGCTCCAGCACGTCGACCACGCTCTGCAGAACGCTGACCGGCGCAGGAGTCTCGCCGTCGCCGGCACCACCGGCACCACTGCCGTCAGCACCGGCCACAGCAGCATCCGCAGCCCGCCCGGACGGACCGGAGGGGCCGGAGGGGCCGGACAGACCAGACGGACCGGACAAGCCGGCCGCCGCGATGTTCACCGTCTTGGTCGCGTCCGCGATGAACGGCGCGCTCGTGGCCGCCATGTTCACCGTCGCCGTAGCGTCCACGGAGACCGGCCGCTCGCCTTCCTCGGCGATCCGCAGCAGCTCCCGCGCCGCGTTCATCCCGGACTCGGCGGCGATCTCCACCCAGACCGCGTCGGGCTTCTGATCCGGATCCAGCGTGGCCGCCCGGGCTATGCACTCCAGCGCCGGCGCCCACTGCTCGTCCAGGTGCAGTTCCATACCGCGCATGACGAGTGTCTTGCGCAGCAGCGCGGTCCACACCTCGTCGCGGTCGGCCTCGGCGACCGTGTCCAGGGCCGCTATCGCCGGCTCGAACTTGCCGTCCTCGTACAGGAAGTGCTGCGGACCGAACGGCCCGTACAGCACCGCGACGCGCGCCGCCTCGTCGTCCTCGGCCGCGTCGGGGTCCACCGCGTGCATCGCGTCTGCGAGGTCGCGCCACTCGGCCAGCGCCGGGGTGTCCGGCTGCTGACGCAGCAGCGCGTCCAGCGTCGGGCTGACCTGCGGGTCCGCCTCGCAGGCGAAGACGTCCATCCCGATCCGGACGCTCCAGGCGTCCACCTCGTCGCCGCCCCGGTAGGCCGCCAGGTCGGCGAACCGCAGGTCGTTCCGCAGCTCGTCGATCAGGGTGCGGCGGTTCCGCGCGATCTGCTCGCGGTCGGCCTCGACGTCGCCGACCCCGACCACCCGCGCCCAGAAGTCCGGCGCGTACAGCGCCGTCACCAGGCAGCCGATGGTCCACATCCAGTGCTCGTCCCGGTTCGAGACCCGGGCCAGCTGGTACGAAGACAGCCCGAGGGCGTGCAGCAGCCGGGCGTTCGTCGGGTCCTCGCGCACCAACGCGAGATACCCGGAGAAGGCGGCTTCATGACGTCCCTCTTCGGCGTGCTGCCGCGCGGAGTACTCCGACAGCGCCTCCAGCGCCGCCAGCGCCTCGGGCTGGTCGGGCTGGATCTCCAGTGCCTGCCGCAGATCACCGAGCGCCCGGTACGGCTCGCCGCGCTCGATCGCCGAGGCCGCACGCCGGATGAGCAGCTCGACGCCCTCGGCCTGGGCGTCCTCGGGCAGGCGGGCCAGCGCGCCGTCCAGGTCGCCGGCCTCGGCCCGCAGCAGGGCCAGCTGGCGACGCAGCGGCCGGGTCAGGGCGCTGCTGCCCAGGGCGTCGGCCCAGGAGGTCAGGGTGAGCTCGGCCTCGTCGGGGACCCCGGCCTTGCGGGCCGCGTACAGCAGCGACTGCAGGGCCGGTCCGGCGCACTTCTCGCAGCGGTAGGAGGTGATCCCGGCGGGGCGGAACAGGTGCGTCCGGCAGCCTTCGCGGCCGCATCCGGCACAGGCTCCGACGGCGTCCTTGCCGCACTCGACGTCCGCGATGGCCACGCACGGCAGCGGCGGCTCCGCATCGTCCGGCTCGGCCTCCGCGGCCAGGCGCTGGGCGGCGACCAGCGGTCCGGCGTTGGCGATCTCCTGGATGTCCAGGCTCTGGGTGTCGTCGTCGCGGAGCCTGGGTTCGGGCTCGGCGTCGGCACCCGCGTCGGCGCCGGCGCCGATGACCTGCGAAGGGCCGGATCCGCTGGCGACGTCGTTGCCCAGGAAGCGCTGGTACCACCGCACGGCGTCGTACCAGTGGCCGGTGCGCTCGGCGTACAGGCCTCGGGCCCGGGCGACCGCCGGATCGCAGTCCGGGTCGTCGGGCAGTTCGGCCAGCAGGGTCTCGGCGTCCTCGACGCGGTCGTCCAGCAGCGCGGCCACGGCCAGGTGGCAGCGGTCGCGCATGCGGCCCTCGACGTCGAGGAAGGTCCCCAGGTCCGTCGTGGCGCCGCCGGCCAGGTCGACCAGGGCCCGCAGCCGGTTCTGCCGGCCGCGCAGGCCGTCCGCGCGCTCGCCGGCCGGGAGCGAGGCGGCCAGATCGAGCGCCACGGCCGCTTTCTCCCGGTTGTCGGGAATCTCCCGTCCGGCCAACAGCATGAAGGCCGCCTCGCGCAGCGCGGCCTCCCGCAGGGCTATCCGGTGCTCGACGACCTCCGGGGAGTCCAAGTACGCGATCTGCCACTGGAGCCGCGCGGCCGTCGGGTCGCTGCCGAGGCGCTTGCGCGCTTCCCGGTCGCGGGCCACGGCGGTCCAGTCCCGCAGTTCGGTGGTGCCCAGCCGGTCCCAGGTGTCGATGGCGGCGGCCGGGTTGTTGGCCCGCAGCTGCGCCAGGCCGTAGTGGAAGGTGGCCATGCCGCCCCAGTAGGACGACTGCCCGGACTCCGGTTCCAGCAGGCCCTGGGCCTCCTTGCGGCGGCCGGCGGCCAGCAGTACGGCACCCAGCCGAATTCTCGCGGCCCGCGAATGCGCGTCGTGCCGCAGCGCGGCCTGGTAGTGCGCGATCGCCTCGGCCGGACGGCCGGCCTGCTCGCGCAGCAACGCCAGGCCCAGCCGGGCCGGGGCGAAGGCCGCCTCGACGGCCAGGGAGTTGCTGAAGTGGTTCCACGCCAAATCGTCGTCGCCGAGCTGCACGGCCAGCCGGCCCAGCGAGTAGTGGACGCGCGGATCCTGCGGCGCGTACTGGGACGCGGTGCGCAGGTCGGTCTCGGCCTGGCCGGTGCGGCCCATCTGCTGGTGCGCCAGGCCCCGGAACAGCAGCGCCTCGGGGCGCAGCCACGCCCCGCGCGACCACGGCGAGGCCGGGCCGGTGCCGCGGCGGAAGGCCTCGTCGTAGGCGGAGATGGCGTCGTCGTAGCGCAGCAGGGTGCTGAGCTGGATGCCCCAGCGGAACCACAGCTCGCCGCTGCCGCCGGGCACCGCGGCGGCCAGCAGGTCCTCGGCCTCCTTCACCCGGCCGTCGCGGCGCATCATGGTGGTCAGCGCCAGCACCGGCCAGTCGACGCCGGGCAGCGCGGCCAGCGCGGCCCGGGCCGTGGCCTCGCGCTGCGCGGTGGGCCCGGTGGTGCAGGCCTTCTGGAGCCACATGACAGTGCGGATCGCAGTGTCCTCGTCGCCCGGCTCCAGGCCGTAGGTGATCGCCTTCAGGAAGTCGATGATCGGCTTGAGGTCGCCGTCCTCGGCGCGCAGCCGCTCCTCGGCGAACTGCCGCACCAGCCAGCGCGGCAGCTGCCGGAAGGGCTCGGGCAGCAGCGGGTAGGCCTCGCGGAAGCGGACCATGGCGTCGGTGAAGATGCCCATCGCCAGGATGGTCTCGGCTTCGCCGAGTAGGGCAAGACCCCGATAATGCTGCAAATCCTCAGGCGCGGAGGCCAGGCGTCGGGCCAGGCGCGCATAGCGATCGCGAGCCCGCTCCTGCTGACCCACCGCAGCCAGGTCCTCCGCCTTCGCGAACTCCTGGGTGATCCACTGCGGGTCCGTCCCTCGTCCACGCCCCAGCAAGGCCACACCGTCCCATCAACCCGTATCGCTGCCTACAGCTTGACACAAGCGCCCCCACCCGCGTTGGGGCGGACGCTGCTTTGCGGGCACCGACCTGTCGCTTTCCCTACGAGTGCGACACAGTTCACCCCGTCTACACCCCAAGATCACTCGGAGTTGCGCACCACTTACCCCTTCTCCTTCGCGGGCCGCATATCGGTATCGACGCCTTGATCGCCGTACAGGTTCCCTCCGAATGGCAAAAAGCGTCTAATGCTTGATGTCGGAGATGATCCCGAGCTGCCGCATCTGCGCGGCGGTGTCGACGACGCCCCAGGTCTGCGCGATGCGGCCGGAGGAATCCAGGCGCACGATGAAGATCTCGTCGTACGTGATCTTCTTGCCGGTCGGCTCGACACCCAGGTACGTCCCCTGATGCGTGCCGGTGACCACATTGCGGTAGACGACCTTGTCGCCGTCGACGAGCCGGTCCTCGGTGTGGATGTGCAGGTCGGGGAAGGCCGCCAGCAACATCCGGAACACGGTCTTCTGGAGTTCGACACCGCTGACCGGGAGCTTCAGCGGAGTGCTCACGATCATGTCCGGCGCGCAGACCTCGTCGATCAGCTCCAGGACGAGGTCGAGGTCGCCGGCGTTCGCGGCGGCCTGGACGCGTTCGAGGGCGGAGATTTTGTCCTGGGCAGAGCGGTGCTCGGTGTTCATGGTTCGCTCCTTTTGCGGTGATGTGCCGGTGTCGTCTCTCATCACCAAGACGAGACGACGACACCGGCGGTGACATCACAACCGGAGCGCGCGACCCCAATACGGCCCATACGGTCCTAGCCGCGGGTCTCCTTCAGGAACACCGGGTTGGTCAGGGCCGCCATCGGGCCGAACATCAGGGCGTCGCCCATCGTGTTGCCCTGGCCCGGGGTGCCGTCGGCCATCGGGTGGCGGACCTCGGCGCGGACGTAGGCGGCCAGCGAGGGCGTGGTGCGCCAGACGACGACACCGTCGCCGGCGGCGTCCAGCGACTGCTGGAACATCTGACCCTCGTCGGTGATGAGGCGGACGGTGCCGTTCGGGACGCCGTGCACCTCCAGCCGGACGTCCACCGGGGCCTGCGCGGGCGCCTTCAGGGTCTGGCCGATGCCGGCCTGCTTGCCGGCGCCGGTGACGGTGAGGTCCAGGGTCACCGCGCTGGACTCGGCGATCCAGTTGCGGCCGGCGCGGAATCCGTCCATGACCGCGTCGGTGCGCAGGTCGTCGGCGTACACGACGTTGTGCGGCAGGCCGATCACCTGCGGGACACTGTGCGCGTCGCTGTTGCCCACGGCCGGGAGCCAGCGGGTGCCGGAGCGGACCGCCTCGCCGAGCTTCTGGTCCCAGGTGCTCACGGCGTGCTCGTCGTCGTAGGTCCAGGGGCCGGTCCACACCTCGGTGACGTCGGCGTCGTCGAACCCGAACTTCCACTGGCAGGCGACGTAGGCGCAGTACATGTGCGCCGGCGCGACGATGCCGCCGTGCTTGCGCACCTCGCGGGCGAAGCGCGGGAAGGCGTCGTCGCGGCTGCGGTAGCGCCAGTCGATCCACTCCCCGGCCGGCAGGCCCATGGCGACCCAGTGCCCGTTGCGGGTGGTGATCTCCTCGCCGGTGATGATCAGCAGGTCCGGTCCGGCGTACTGGCCCCAGACGCCGTGCGAGGAGTTGGTGTTGTGGTCGGTGGAGACCATGAAGTCCAGGTCCGCCGCGCGGGCGCCGGCGGCGACCTCGCTGGGCAGCCGCTTGCCGTCGGAGTAGACGGTGTGCAGGTGGCAGTCCCCGCGGTACCAAGCCTGGCCGCGGCCCTTGGCGCGGGTCGGCGGGTAGTTCGGGACGAACGGGGCGCCGGGCTTGCCGTAGGTCAGGGTGACCTGGACCTGGTAGTTCATGCCGACCTGCGCGACCTGGTAGGGGCCCAGGGCGATGTGCCAGGTGCCCTTGTTGACCGGGCCGGGCAGGTAGCCGGGGGTCGCCTCGGTGGCGTTGATGGAGAAGGCGGTCCGGAAGCCGCCGGACCAGCCGCGGAAGCCCGGACCGCCCAAGGCGGTGCCGCGCTCGTCGAAGACGCCGATGTCGCAGGAGTTCGTCTTGTCGCCGGCGGCCACGGTGGGGTGGTCGTAGGAGTAGGAGACGTCGATCTGCTTCACCCCGGCCGGGATCTGGACCGGCAGGTAGACGAAGTCGGCGGCGCCGGTGTCGAGGTGGCCGGTGATGGTCTGGGTGACCTGGGTGCCGTCGGCCGGGGTGCCGCCGGACGCGCCCTGGCTGCCCTCGGCGGCGTGGGCGAAGGTCATCGGGCCCAGAGTGAGCGCCGCGGTCGCGGCGCCGACGGTCAGGACGCCTCGGCGGGACAGGCCGGAGGCGGCGGAGTCGGCCGGCTCGGGCAGCGGGGCGACGTTGTGCTCGCAATAGCCATCAGTGCACATGGTTTCCGACGATCGGTGACGCCGGTGAACCGGGCGTGAGCGTCAAGCGAAAGGTTGTGGGCGTCGCGGCGAGGAGTGTTGAGGAATGTGGCGAGGGGTGTTGGGGCGCTACCCGAGTCCGCTACCCGAGTCGGAGTCCCGGGTGGTCCGGCGAGTCCGGATAGGTGTCCGGCACCGCCTCGGTCAGCGCCCGCAGACCGTGCACCAGGCCCGCGCGGTCGGCCGGCGTCAGCCTGCCGACCAGGGCCTCGACCTCCTCGGAGCGCCGGTCCATGACCCGGTGGACCAGATCGCTGCCGGCCCGGGTGAGGACGACGAGCTGTTCGCGCCGGCTGTCGGGGTTGGGCTGGCGCTCCATCAGGCCGGCGGCGGCCAGGCGATCGGCCATGCGCAGCACGGTGGAGGGGTTCACGCCGAGCTCGGCGGCCAGCTCGGCCTGCTTCATCGGCGGGCGGTCGGCCAGGACGACCAGCGTGCGCAGCTGCGGGAGGGTCAGGGAGTCGTCGACGTCGGCCAGGGCGCGGGCGGACATGCCGACGATCAGGCGTGAGGCGGCCAGGACCGCCGCGACGACTTCCGCGGTGTCGGCGGCTTCGGCGTCTGCTGCTTCCGCGTCGGCTTCGTGTGTGACGGGATGGGTGTCCGGCTGCACCCTCCGAAGCTACCGCATTGCCGCCGCAGACTGAACCATTGCATAATGCAATGGTTGGCGGAACAGCGCTGTGGGGAGGGCGACACCGTGGAGGACGTGGAGGACACAGCCATCCGGGAGTCGTATTCCTTCTTGTGCCAGGCCTGTGACCACGCGTGGCAGGAGGTCTATGAGATCCGGCGCGTGCACGACAGCCGCGGGCTCATCCAGTCTGCGTTCTTCCTGGACGGCCGGCGCACCCCCTCGCCCCTGACCCAGGGCCGCTGCGGCGGCTGCGGGAGCGCACGGGTGCTGGTCACGCATCGGACTCGGGGGCGCCGCCCGCGTGGCGGCGCGATGATGGAGGTATCTCCGTAAGCACGAGGAATGGGAGATCGAGATGACCGGTATCGAAGTCCTCACCGCGGGCCGCTACGGCTACGCCGACCGGCGCATCCACCGCGACGACTTCGCCCACCAGCTGGCGGTCATGCTGCCGGCCGACGACGACGAGCGTCTGCGCCCGGCCGCGGCGGTCACCGCCGAAGACCTGGTCAGCGCCGCCAAACTGTGCCGGCACCTGGCCGAGCGCTATCCCGGCGAACCCCTGGCCCGGCTCGCCGAGCAGATCGCCTACCGCCTTGAGCACCCGATCACCCACCCCGGAGCGATGGTGTTCTACGCCGCCGCCCTGCTGTGCCGCGAACAGGAGGCCCTGAGCCGGGTCGAGAGCGCGACGATGGTGGCCGCGGTCCTGGAGGCCCGAGCCGCCGGGCACGTTGCCGACACGCTGGAGGCCACGGCACCGCAGACGTTGCGGTACACCGTCAAGACCGCCATCGACGGGGACTTCGTCCGCGGAGCACGCCATATGCAGACCCACAGCAACTGACCGTCGCCGCCTCGGCGGCCGCTGCGATCGAGGGCGCCAGCGACCCGAAAGACGGCAGCCATCCGGATGAAAAACGCGGCCCGCCGACCCCTGGCGGGCCGCTCACTCGCGCGCGGTGCGCGGTGAGCGCGGCGTCCGTCCTCGTCCGCGACCGGTGGACGCCGCCCCCCGCTTCTCACCGCTCCCCCACTTCCGGGGCGGCGGCAGCCGACATCCCGGAAGTCCAGATCATCCCGCGTCGGCCCGGTACTGTCACTGGATTGCGCCCCACACACAAACCATTGACACGGGCAGGGCGCTGTGCAGGACTGAACGCGACCGGCGGAGGCGAGGTACGACGAGATGGAGACCATCGACTACGGCCCCGGGGACCTGGGACGGGTCCGCTTCGTGGCGTCGCCGCTGGGCCACCTGATCCACGGCGTGCACGACGGCCCGTGCAGCCGGCAGTCCCCGTGGCGCCAGCGATGGTGGCCCAAAGCCCGCCGCCAGGTGAGCCTCGGCTCGGCGAAACTCGTCCCCCTGATCAACCGCGCGCACCCCGACGCCCCGGCCTTCCTCCCGCTGGCCATCGCCGGCGACGGCGCCGCGTCCCCGACCTTCGAGCAGGAACTGGACCAGCTGCGCGCCACACCCCCGCACCTGCTGGGCTACCGCCTGGCCACCACCCCGGTCCGCACCGACGAGTCCGACCGCCTGATCCGCGGCCTGCGCAACCAGGAGGACGCCTCGCTACGCGCCGTCGTCGACGGCCTGCTGGCCCTGTACCGCGCCACCCTGATGCCGGACTGGCCGACCGTCGCCGAACACCTCCAGCGCGACATATCGATGCGCCGCCGCCAGCTCCAGCGCCACGGCACCCTCCCGATGCTGACGAACCTGCACCCTGACATCACCTGGCGCCCGCACACGGACCCCGCCGACCCGCCCCGCGGCCTGATCCTGGCCCCGTGCCTGTTCGGCCAGCAGCGCGCCCACGGCGGCCCCGGCGCCGACGGCACGCAGGTCGTGATCTACCCGACCGCCGACCTCGACGAGGCACACCCCGACCCCGAGGACCACCTAGCGGCCCTGTTGGGCGCTGGACGCGCGGCGGTACTGCGCAGCCTGCGGTCGCCGGCCTCGACGTCGGGACTGGCGGTGCGGCTGGGGATCTCGGCACCGATGGCCTCCACGCACACGGCGCTGCTGCGGAACGCGGGGCTGGTGACGACGGCGCGGGACGGGAAGAGCGTGCGGCACGAGCTGACGGTGGTGGGGCGGCAGTTGGTGGAGCTGAATCCCGGGGATGGGTGATGGGTGAGGGGCGGAGTTGAGGAGCGGGGCGCGGCGGGGGCGCTCACGCCGACGCAACGTCGCCCACCACCCCACGACCGCACCGCCTCACCGCTTGATCCCGACCCCCACCAGCCCCCAGATCTCCTCCCAGTCCTCGCGCACCTCGCCATCAGGCCGCCACAGCGGCCGGGGCACGATCCCGGGCTCGATGATCTCGGTCCCCGCGAACAGGTTCCTGATCTCGTCCTCGGTGCGCATGAACATCGGCGAGGTCGCCTGGTCCCAGGCGCGGACTGCGGCCTCAGCCTGGACCGGGCGGCCGCCGTCGGTGATGTGCGAGACCACCAGGGCGCTGCCGGTGGGGACCGCTGCCAGGAACTGCGCGACGATGGCGTGGGGGTCCTCGTCGGGCGATATGAAGTGCAGCAGGGAGTTCAGTACCAGGGCCACCGGGCGGTCGAGGTCCAGGATGCGGCGTAGTTCGGGGTCGGCCATGACCTCGGCGGGGCGGCGGATGTCGGCTTCGACGACCGCGGTGTGGGCCGGGTCCGCGGCGGCGACCAGGGCGCGGCCGTGGACGGCGACCATCGGGTCGTAGTCGACGAACACGATGCGCGCCTCGGGGTGCGTCTTGCGGGCCACGTCGCCGATGTTGTCGGTGCCGGGCAGGCCGCTGCCGAGGTCCAGGAACTGGGTGATGCCGGAGGCGGCGAGGAATCTGGTCGCCCGGTTGAGGAAGGCGCGGTTCTCCTGGAGGATCTCGCGGGCCTGGGGGACGTGGCGCAGGGCCGTCTCGGCAGCCTCGCGGTCCACGTCGAAGTAGTGCATGCCGCCCAGCAGGTACTCGTAGATGCGCGCGGTGTGGGCCCGGGTGGTGTCCAGTTCCGGGGGGAGCCAGCCGGGTATCAGGGGATTGTCGATGGTGTCGACGGCGTCCATGGTCCCCCCGTTGCCGGCCGTTGAGTGCGCACTGTCCGCCGAGGTCGCGGGCGGTTCGGGCGGCCCGCCGGTCTTCGAGGCCTGATGTTCGTCAACCACCCGGGAGAGCCTAGCGGACATCCCTGTGAACCGGCTCAGGCTCCGGGCGGCACGATCGGGCTTGACAGCCGTCGCCTTTTCGGCTTGGGTCGCATGTCATTGTCCCGATACGTCGTGGTGCCCTTTTGTACGTCGTAATGTCGCCCCACAGCTGGTAGAAATTTTGGTCATGTCGAAGAATGCCAGGGCCCGACGTGTCCGCCGCCGCCTCATAGCCGGGATGGCGGTGACCACCATGGTCAGCGCGGCCTCGGTGGCGACATCCGTCAGCGCACAGGCTGACACGACCCCCTCCGGAGGTCAGTCGCCGGTGGCCGCTCCCTCAACGTCGTCGAGCCAGACGGATCCGACGTCCGACCCTTCGGGCCAGACGCCTACTCCGACGCCGACGCCGACGCCCACCCCGACTCCGACCCCGACGCCGACTCCCACGCCGACCCCGCCCTCGTCGTCGGCGCCGCCCTCGTCGTCGAGCCCGGCCCAGCCTCCGACCACGCCCCCGCAGCTGCCGACGACCCAGCCGCTGCCGTCCGCGCCGCCCACGGTGAAGCCGCCGGCGCCGACCCCCACCAAGGCCAAGCCGGCTCCCCCGGCCGCGAACCCGGCGCCCTACATCCCGCCGCCGGACCCGGTCCCGGTGCCCAAGCACCCGGCGGCCGGCGCGGGCCAGTTCGACAACTCGCTGATCGCCACCACCGCGCTGGCCTACGTCGGCCGCTGGGGCGGCCAGGCCTGCGTGGACGCCAACCGGTTCCGCTCCGGCCAGTGCCGCGAGTTCGTGGACTGCGTCGTGTCCCTGGCCAGCGGCGACAAGATCTGGCCGGTCGACCCGGGCGGGAACTACCAGGTCGGGTTCAGCTCGGTCGGCGCGGTGCCGGTGGCCCC
The DNA here is from genome assembly GCF_041262705.1 of Catenulispora sp. MAP12-49. Classification (NCBI taxonomy): domain Bacteria; kingdom Bacillati; phylum Actinomycetota; class Actinomycetes; order Catenulisporales; family Catenulisporaceae; genus Catenulispora; species Catenulispora sp. MAP12-49. Next base: position 175,648 of record NZ_JBGCCP010000019.1, read on the forward strand.
GGCCGACGCCGTCGAGGGCGACATCATCCAGATCGGCGACCACGACGACTCCAACCCGCTGCACACCGCGATCGTGCTGACCAACCACGGCGACGGGTCGTACACGGTCGTGGACTCCAACTGGGTCGGCGAGCCGCTCGTCAAGGAACTGGTCGGCGTCCACGACTGGACCCCGCCGGCCGCCGCGCAGTTCTGGCGCCTGGGCGCGGTCAACCCGAACAACCCCGGCTGGAAGATGCCCAAGAACGGCATCCTCGGCGGGTACACCCCGGGCTCGAACCAGGCCCCGGACACGGCGATCAACCCGGCGCCGCCGGCCCCGACGGTGAGCACGAACACCGTGAACGGCCTGGCCTCCGGCACCATCACGGTGCGGTCGGTGGACGCCGACCCGGCGCACCCGGCGGTCCGCATGCAGTACTGGATCGACGGCAAGTCCGCCCAGGCCATCGACAACGCCCCCGGCGGCGCGCTGCTGGCGCTGGACACCACGAAGCTGCCCGACGGCCCGCACGTCATCACCTCGCAGGCGATGGCCGACGACGGCGCCATCTCGCAGCTGTCGGCCCCGACCACGATCACCGTCACCAACCACCAGCTGACGGTCGCCGTCGCGGCGCCCAACGCGCCGCTGCTGTCGGGCACGGTGCCGCTGGGCATCGGCGCGGCCCCGGCCGCCGACCTGGCCACCGAGACGCTGAGCGTGGACGGCGTCGTCCAGCCGCAGCCGATGACCACCAGCAACCTGGTGAACCTGGACACCTCCACGCTGGTCGCGGGTCCGCACCAGATCAGCGTCGCGGTGACGAACCGCGAGGGCCAGACCGTGACGTGGGGGCCGGTGATCGTGACCGTCACCGGCGCGGCCACCGGACCGCGGGCCGTGCTGCCCTCGGCCACCGCCGGGCACGCCGACCTGGTCGCGGTCGACGCCACCGGGCGCCTGCTCCGCTACCCGTGGGTCTCCGACGGGACGTTCGGCGTGCCGCAGCCCGTCGCGGACGGCTTCGCCGACGTCACCTCGCTGACCGCCGGGCACTTCACCGGCGCCGCCAACGCGGTGCAGCTGCTCGCGGTCCGCAAGGACGGCAGCGCGCACCTCTACGGCTTCGACCCGACCGGCAAGCTGGTGGATCTGGGTGCTGTCGGCGGCGCGCCGTGGAACACCTTCACCCGGCTGACCGCCGGGGTGTTCTCCAAGGACGGTCACGAGTCGGTGGTCGGGATCGACGCCGCCGGGCACGCGCAGCTGATCACGCTCTCGGTTCCGCCGACCGCCGCGGCAGCAATAGCTGGCGCACCCGCGTCTCCCGCCGGTGCGCCGGCTGCTCCTGCCGCCGGTGCTCCCGCTGCTCCTGCTGCCAATGCGCCCGCTGCTCCTGCCGCGGCCGCACCCGGCGCTGCGGCGGCCCCGGCCGCTGTAGTCGCCCCGGCCGCTGCGGGCGCCGCGGCAGGCGCCCTGCCCGGCTCCGGCGCCACGTCCCTTCCGGGGTCCGGCGTCAACCCCGCCGTCGCGCAGCCCGCCGCGGTCCCGGTGAAGCCCGCCATCACCGCCGCGGTGCAGGGACTGTCGCAGAACCCTGTGCTCGCCGCCGCGGTGACCATCGAGGCCGTTCCGGGCACGGACGGGATCGACCAGCTGCTGTCCGTGGACGGCACCGGCGCGGTGACCGCCTCCACGTTCAACGGAACGCAGGGATTCGTGCCGGTGACGGTCGTGCCCGGCGCGGCGGCCGTGCGGCTGCCGGCCCCGGTCGGCACCCCGGTGGCCGGCACGTTCGCCGGGAAGGACACGGAGGTCCTGGTCACCGGGGCCGACGGCCAGACCTGGATCCTGTCCCTGGCCCACCCCGACCGGCCGGCTCAGGGTGCTGCGTTCCAGCCGGACGTCACCGCTGTGCCGGCGACGCAGCCGGCCCAGAGCCAGCACAAGCTCAGCCAGCCCGCGGGGTGATCCCGCAGGTCACCTAGGCGTGGAAATGGTGACAGCCGCCCGGGAACTGGGAGGTCTCCCGGGCGGCCGTCTACGCCTTGTTTATCAGGTTCGCCGTTCCGGCGCTACGGTGCCGGGCTCGCCGAGGGCGGCCGACGGTTGTGCGGCCGCGGCGTTCGCGCCCTCCACCCCGGGCTCCTGACGATCCTCCGCGCAACGGTCCGTCAGTCGCAGGACCAGCACGATGTTCGCCAGAACCAACACGGCGACGAGCGTGGCCAACACGGACGAAAGGGACATGCGCTCTCCTTGCCGAGCACCGCGGCCGAGGGGACCGGCGCTAAAGGGTGATCAGTTGCGGATGCTAGCAAAGGCGGCGCCTGGTCGGTAAGGGTCTGATTCGCCCTGTGACGCAACCCCGACAGAACACTGCCCAGGGTGTCCGTCCGACCACCGCACGCAGTCGGTTCCGTCCTCCGCCATGTCCGAAACTGACAGAACACCGTCATTGCCGCCATCGCCGCGCCGGGTGAGGATGGAGCCATGGCTGGAGCTCGGCGAGTGGTGATCGCGGTCTTCCCCGACGTCGACCTGCTCGACGTCACGGGGCCGGCGGAGGTGTTCGCGCTGGCGAACCGGGAATGCGGACGGACCGCGTACCGGGTCGGCCTCGCGGGACGCCAGGCCGGGCCGGTCGCCACCTCGGCGGGCGTCCGGCTGCTCACCGACCTGGCCTTCGGCGAGGTCACCGGGGCGATCGACACGCTGGTGGTGCCCGGAGCCGTGGACCTCGGCGCCGCGGGGCCGGTGGCGCGCGTGGACCCGGACGTGGTGGCGTGGGTGGCCGCGGTGGCGCCCTCGGCCCGGCGGGTGGCCTCGGTGTGCGTCGGCGCGCACGTGCTGGCCGCCGCCGGCCTGCTCGACGGCAAGACCGCCACGACGCACTGGTCCACCGCCGCGCAACTGGCGGCGGAGCACCCGGCCGTGCGGGTGGACCCCGACCCGATCTTCGTCCGGTCCGGAAAAGTGTGGACCGGCGCGGGGATCAGCGCCTGTATGGACCTCGCGCTCGCACTGGTCGCCGAGGACCTGGGGGAAGAACTGGCCCTGGCGGTGGCCCGGCAGCTGGTGGTCTACCTGAAACGCCAGGGCGGCCAGAGCCAGTTCTCGGTGCCGCTCAGCACGCCGCCGGCCGGCCGCCGCGACATCGACACGCTGCGGATGTACATCACCGAGCACCTCGGCGCCGACCTGTCGGCCCCGGCGCTGGCCGAGCGCATGTGCTTGAGCGAACGGCACTTCGCGCGCGTCTTCCGCCAGGAGACCGGCACGACGCCGGCCGCCTACGTGGAGGCCGCGCGCGTGGAGGCGGCACGGCGGCTGTTGGAGAGCACCGACCAGCCGCTGGACGAGGTGGCGGCGGGCAGCGGCCTGGGCTCCGTCGAGACGCTGCACCGCGCGCTGCGCCGGCAGATCGGCACGACACCGGCCGCCTACCGGCGCCGGTTCCGCGTCACCGCCTGATCAGGCAGAACACAATGAAAGCACAATTATGAGGAGAGTCATGCCCATTTCGCCCGTTTCCCAGACGCTTCGCTCGGTCATCGGCCTCGACGACACCCCGCCGAAGCTGGCCGACGCCACGCTCGTCCTGGTCGACTTCCAGAACACCTACCGGACCGGAGTGATGGCCCTCGACGGCGCCGAGCCCGCCCTGGCGGCCGCCGCGCGTCTGCTCGCGGCGGCCCGGGCGGCGGGCATGAAGGTCGTGCACGTCGTCAACGACGGCGGCGAGGGCACGCCCTACGACATCCGGGCCGAGATCGGCTCGATCAGCCCGGAGGTGGCACCGGTCGAAGGCGAGCCGGTGGTGGTGAAGACCTTCCCGAACTCCTTCCACGCGACCGACTTGGAGAAGACGCTGCGCGAGCTCGGCGCCGGACCGGAGCTGGTGATCGCCGGCTTCATGACCCACATGTGCGTGACCTTCACCGCGCAGGGAGCCTTCAACCTCGGCTACCGCCCGACGGTCGTCGCCGACGCCACCGCGACCCGTTCGCTCGCCGGCCCCGACGGGACACCGCAGCCTGCTGAGACGCTGCAGGCCGCGGCGCTGACGACGATCGGGGACTTGTTCGGGGTCGTGGTGCCGGACGTGGAGGCGCTGGTCAGGGGGTGACCAGCGCGTCCGTGGCGGACGGGGCGGCGCGCAGATCGACGTGGGCCGGCCCGCTGAAGGGCGCGAGCGACCACACCCTGCGGGGTACCCGCAGGCGGTCGTCGCGCGAGTACAGGGCGCGTGCCGCGTCGAAGTCCACCTCGTCTGCCACGGCTTCCGTCACGCGGTCGTAGAGGTCGCGCTGCGCGTCGCTCACGGCGCGATAGCCGTCCTCCGCCGTTCCCCAGATGTCCCACAGCAACATCTCGGCCTTGTTGACCGCCGCGACGTCGAGGCGGACGCTCTGCGCGACGAACCATTCGCCCGCCAACGGATCCTCGGGTCGCCAGTGTCCGAAGGTCAGGGGGTCCGCATGACCCTCGCGGATGGCCCGCCACGCAGTTCCGGCGACGAGGAAGCGCTCGCGCGGGACGTCCATCGGATCGAAGTCGAGGCCGAACGCGGCTGCGCTCCGGGGATCAGCCATCTGCGGATCGGCCAGCCGCCATCCGCGTAGCGCGTCCCAGTACTCGGTGACCACATGGTCGCTGTACAAGTCGGCGTCGAGATACGTGGCGAAGCCACAGCGGATGCGGGCCGGAACGCCCGCGCTGCGAAGAAACGAGCAGTGTAGGAGCGCGAAGTCGCGGCACACACCGACGAACCGGTCGCCGACTTCGCGGGGCAGGGTCAGCGACCGGCCGTCGCGCTCGACGAGCAGCCGGACGATCCCGTCGACGTACCGTGTCTCGGCATCGTGGTGAAGGCGGTCGACGGCGATGGCACGCCCGAACATCGCACCCTCCGCTCGATGTATCAGCAGATTGCGAACTACCCGGGCGAGCAGCGCCAGGTCTGTCGGGAGGTCGGCAAATCGGGCGGCGAGCGAGCCGGGATCTGAGTAGTCGCTGTGGGTCCCGTAGTAAGCGGCGACGTCCGGTGCGATGTCTGCGGTCATGGCTGCACACCGTGTCAAAATCCCGCCGAAATTGTCCAGACAAGCCACGCCGGCCGCGCCACGCCGGGAACCCCGAAGTGACGCGGCCAGATCCCGTTACCAGCCCTCAGTAACGGTAGTGCTCGGCCTTATAAGGACCCTCAATCTCCACGCCGAGGTACTCGGCCTGCTCCGGCGACAGCTCGGTAAGCTGCACGCCGAGCGCGTCGAGGTGCAGCCGCGCGACCTTCTCGTCGAGGTGCTTCGGCAGCCGGTACACCGCGTCTTCGTACTGGTCCTGATTCGTGAACAGTTCGATCTGGGCCAGTACCTGGTTCGCGAAGGAGGCCGACATCACGAAGCTCGGGTGGCCGGTGGCGTTGCCGAGGTTGAACAGGCGGCCTTCGGAGAGCACCAGGACCGCGTGGCCGTCGGGGAACGTCCACTGGTGGACCTGGGGCTTGATCTCAATCTTCGTCACGCCCGGGTACGCGGCCAGGGCGGCCAGGTCGATCTCGGTGTCGAAGTGGCCGACGTTGCCGACGATCGCGTTGTGGCGCATGCGGGCCAGGTGCTCGGCGCGGATGGCGCCGGTGCCGCCGGTGGCCGTGACGAAGATGTGCGCGTCCGCGACGAGTTCCTCCAGGCGGGCGACCTGGAAGCCGTCCATCGCGGCCTGCAGGGCGTTGATGGGGTCGATCTCGGTCACCGCGACGCGGGCGCCCTGGCCGCGCAGTGCCTCGGCCGCGCCCTTGCCGACGTCGCCGTAGCCGCACACCACGGCCAGCTTGCCGCCGAGCATGACGTCGGTGGCGCGGTTCAGGCCGTCGGGCAGGGAGTGGCGGATGCCGTACTTGTTGTCGAACTTCGACTTGGTGACCGAGTCGTTGACGTTGATCGCCGGGAACAGCAGGCGGCCCTCGCGGGCCAGCTTGTACAGCCGCGCGACGCCGTTGGTGGTCTCCTCCGAGACTCCGCGCAGGCCCGCGGCGATGCCGGTGAAGCGGCGGCCGTCCTCGGCGAGGCTGTCGGCCAGCAGGCCCAGGATCAGGCGGCGCTCCTCGTGCGCGCCGGGCTCCGGGGCCGGGACGCGGCCGGCGGTCTCGTACTCGGCGCCGAGGTGGACCAGCAGGGTGGCGTCGCCGCCGTCGTCGACGAGCAGATCCGGGCCGCGGCCGCCGCCGAAGTCGAAGAGCTGGCGGGTGCACCACCAGTACTCCTCGAGCGTCTCGCCCTTCCAGGCGAACACCGCGGTGCCGATGGGCTTCTCGGGGGTGCCGCCGGGCCCGACGACGACCGCGGCCGCCGCCTCGTCCTGGGTGGAGAAGATGTTGCAGGACACCCAGCGGACCTCGGCGCCGAGCGCGACGAGGGTCTCGATGAGGACCGCGGTCTGCACGGTCATGTGCAGGGAGCCGGCGATCCGGGCGCCGCGCAGCGGCTGCGCCGCCGCGTGCTCGGCGCGCAGCGCCATCAGGCCGGGCATCTCGTGCTCGGCCAGCTCGATCTGGAGGCGGCCGGAGGCGGCCAGGTCCAGATCGGCGACGGCGAACCGCAGGCCGTCGATCTCCTGCTCGTGGATGTGGTGCTTCATGCTCGCTTTCCCGTCTTCGCATGAGGTGGTGGAACCTCGGGGAAGCACGAAGTGCGCCTCCACGAGGGAGGCGCCCTTGGGAAAGTCGCCGGGACCGAGCGTGGCGGATCCTTCGGATCCGTTGCAGCGCCTCTCAGCTCCGACGGCGCCTGATGTGCGGCGCAGGTTCAATGTAGCGCGCGGGTGAACACCACGCGCGCCTGGCCGGGCCCGGCGTAGTCCTCGACGACCTCTGAGACGAATCCGATGCTGGTGTGGAACGCGACGCTGCCGGTGTTCGCCACCGAGGTGATCGCCTTGAGCCGGGTGGCGCCATGCTCCGCGGCCAGCCGGGCGAACTCGGCGTGCAGCCGGCGGCCGAGGCCCGTCCCGCGGGCGTCGTCGCGGGTGGCGATGAAGTGGACGTAGCCGACGCGGTCGGGGTTCACCCAGCCCATCAGGTAGCCGCGGATGCCGTCCGGGGAGTCGGCGACCAGGCAGGTGGCGCCGAACTCGTGGACCAGCGGGTAGTGGTGGCCTGCGCGCATGTCGCGCTCGCCCCAGTAGCGGGGCATGTCCTCGAGAATCTGGTTCAGGTCCGCGACGGTCATGGGGCGCATGGTCTCGGTCATGAAGAGATCTTGACAGGAATGAACCCGGGACCGGCGGGGCGAGCGCCGATCCCGGGCCCTGTGGCGGGCCACGATGGCCTGTACATGGCCCGTACTAGGACTCCACGTTCAAGAAACTCATCATGCCGTTGTCCTCGTGCGCCGCGATGTGGCAGTGGAACAGCCACCGGCCCGGGAAGTCCTCGATCGGGACGCGGATCACGACCTTGCCCGGGACTCCGCTGGACTCGTGGGGCACCACGGCGATGTCCTGCATGTGCGTGTAGGGCACCGTCGTGCCGTTCACCGACATCTCCTGGAAGGCGGTGGTGTGCAGGTGGAACGGATGGTCCTCGCCGCTCTCGTTGAGGATCGTCCACTCCTCGACGGTCCCCAGGCGCGCCGGGGTCGGGAAGACCGAGGTGTCCGGGTCGAACTGCTTGCCGTTGATGAAGAAGGTGAGGCCGTCGGGACTCTCGCTGAGGTCGAGGGTCCGCTGTTTCGCGATCGGCGCGGTGTCCAGGCCCGCCGGGGCGGTCCGGACCGCGCCGGTGAGGAGCGGCAGGCGGCTGACGGCGTCGCCGGCGACGCTCAGCTGGGCGAGGGCGGTGTCGGGGTACTGATCTCCTTGGGGTCCGTTGCTGTAGGAAGTGGTGCGCAGCCAGCTGTCGCCGGGGGTGGCGTTCGCGGTGACCAGGACGTCGTAGCGTTTGGCCGGCGGCAGGAGCAGGGTGTCGGCGGTGGTGACGCCCGCGACCGGGACGCCGTCCTCGCCGACGATGGTGAACCGGTAGCCGTCCAGGCGGAGCCGGTAGAAGATGTCGGCTCCGGCGTTGACCAGGCGCCACAGCTGCGTCTCGTTCGGGCGCATCGTGAGCACCGGGCGCAGCTCGCCGTTGACCAGGCGGACGGCCGGGGCGTCGGAGTCGATCCTGGTGCTCGCGCTGTTCTGGACGATGTCGCCGGCCTGGTCGGTCTGGACGTCTTTCAGGACCAGGGTGTGCGCGGTGACGTGCTGGTAGGCCGGAGGCAGCAGAGTGCGGTCGTCGCCGACGATCAGAGCGCCGGACAGGCCGGCGTAGATCTGGTTCTCGACATCGCCGGTCGTGGGGCCGGTGCGGCCGTTCGGGCACGTCGCCCCTATGGCGTGCGAGTGGTACCAGTACGTGCCCTGCGGATGGTCCGCCGGGATCACGAGCCGGTAGGTGTACGTGTCTCCCGGGGCGACGCACAGGAAGTCGTCGTCGGAGTGGCTCGACGGATCGATGTGCAGGCCGTGGAAGTGCACGTTGGCCGCCACCGGCAGGTGGTTGACCAGCCGCACGTCCACGTGCGCGCCGGGGTTGAAGCGGATCGTCGGCGCGACGTAGGAGCCGTTGTAGGACTGGCCCTGGACGGTCCGGCCGGCCAGGTCGAACTGGGTGTCGCGGGCGTCGAGGGTGATGGTCGGGACGCCGTCGGCCCCGGCGGTCACGACCGCGTCGGGCGGATCCTGGAACGGCGCGCCGGCGACCATGTCCTGTTCGTCCTGCTCCTGGCCGGCCGCCGCCGGCGCCACGTTCAGCGTCCCTGTCGAGGACGCCAACGCGACCGCCCCGGTGGCGGCGGACAGGATGGCCAGGACTGTGATCATGAGTACGGCGCGGCCGGTCACCAGGGTTCTTAACGATGTGTCATGATTTCCGCTTCTGTTTTCGGGCGCGGGCGAGCGCCATCGGTGAGCAGCGGCCACGGCGGGTGTCCTTCCTACGGTGGCAGGGACGAGAGGTGGCGGAGCCGGGTGTCGCTGTGAATCGGGTGAAGCGGTCGATCGTTGTCGCTGTGGATCAGGCCTTGCACTTAAGCGCTGTAGTTGTTCAGCCTTCCGTGCTCGAATCTAAAACCTGGGAGCCTGTTGGTCCAGGGGGACACCACGTCCGGGGACACAACACTGACACGCCCGTGAGCTTGGAAGTTGCGCCTGGCGAGGGGGCGCGGGGGTGGCGAATCCACGCCGAGCGGCCGTGCGACAGAACCGAGCCTGAGCGTCCAGTTCCTTGACGCTCGCACCTGCCGCACCCCGGCGTTCCTTAGCGTCGCGGCCATGAACAGCATCTCGGTGCGGGACCAGATCTGGCCGGCGTGCGCGGCGTGGGCCGATGGCGAGCTGACCGTCGCAGGGCTCGGAGTGCGGGGACTGGCCGCGGAGTTCGGCACTCCGCTCTACGTGCTCGACGCGGCCGACTTCCGGGCCCGCTGCGCGGCGTGGGTGGAGGCCTTCCCCGACGGGGACGTGCACTACGGCGGCAAGGCTTTCCTGGCGCCGGCGGTGGTGGGATGGCTGGCGGAGCTGGGCTTGTGCCTGGACGTGTGCAGCGGCGGGGAGTTGGCGGTGGCGCGGGTCGGCGGGATGCCCCCGGAGCGCGTGGTGTTCCACGGCAACAACAAGTCGGCGGCGGAGATCCGGCAGGCGGTGACGTGGGGCGTCGGGTGCATCGTGCTCGACTCGCGGCACGAGCTGGAGCGCGTGGCGCGCGCGGCCGCCGAGGCGGGCACCCGGCAGCCGGTGATGGTCCGGGTGAAGCCCGGCGTGGACGCCGACACCCACGCCTCGTGGGCCACCGGCGGCGAGCGCACCAAGTTCGGCCTGTCCATGGCCTCCGGCGAGGCGGCGGAGGCGGTCCGCGGGGTGCTGGCGGAGCCGAGCCTGGAACTGATCGGGCTGCACTCGCACATCGGCTCGCAGATCTTCGGCCTCGACCAGTTCGCCGAGGCGGCCCGCCGCATGGTCGCGTTCCTGCGCACGCTCGAACAGGAGCACCGCACCGTCATCGGCCGCCTGGACCTCGGCGGCGGCCTCGGCATCCCCTACCTCCCCGGCGACCGGCCCGCCCCGACCCCGGCCGACCTCGCCGACGCCCTGCGCACCGTGGTCCCGGCCGACATCCGCGTCGCGGTGGAACCCGGCCGCTCGATCGCCGGCCCCGGCACCGTCGCCCTCTACGAGGTCGGCACGGTCAAGGAGCGCTTCGTCGCGGTCGACGGCGGCATGAGCGACAACCCGCGCCCGGCAACCTACGGCGCGGTGTACACCGCGGCACTCGCCTCCCGCCACAGCGACGCGCCGACCGAGCCCATGGCGATCGTCGGCAAGCACTGCGAGAGCGGCGACGTCCTCATCGAGGACGTCGCCCTGCCCGCGGACATCGCCCCCGGCGACCTGATCGCGATGCCGTGCTCCGGCGCCTATCAGCGCTCCGCGGCCAGCAACTACAACCTGGTCACGCGGCCGGCGGTGGTCGCGGTGGAAGAGAACGCGGCGCACGTCATTGTGCGCCGCGAGACTGAGGAGGACTTGCTGCGGCTCTACCCCTGATCGTCTGGAGGATCAGCGAGCACCTGGTCCAGAAAGGTGAGGCTACCGGCATCGGCGTCCAGCCGAGCCCGCACCCCCACCGGATACGTCTGCATCTGGCAGTTGTGCCCGATGTTCACCCCGGCCAGCACCGGCACACCGAGATCGCCGAAGCGCTCGGCCAGCAGCGCGTCGACGTGCTCGGGCTCGCCGCACTCGGTGAAGGTGCCGAGGATGATGCCGCGGACGCCCTCCAGGTAGGACGTGGCGCGGCGGAACTGCGTGAAGACGCGGTCCAAGCGGAACGGGAGTTCGTCCACGTCCTCCAGGAACAGGATGCCGTCTCTGGCCGGGTACGACGTGTCCGTCCCGAAGTTCGCCGCGATCAGCGTCGCGGTGCCGCCGAGGGTCAGCCCTTCGGCGGTGCCGGGGACCAGTGCGCGGGAGCCGGGGAAGGTGAGCCGCTTGACCGCTGAAGGTGTGTAGAGGAGCTTCATCAGCTCTTTGAAGTCGTACTCGTCGGGGCCCTGCCAGAAGCCGCTGCAGGCCACCATCGGGCCGAACAGCGACACCCAGCCGAGCTTGACCGCTATGGCCTCCAGCAGCGCCGTGACGTCGGAGTACCCGACGACCACCTTCGGCGCCGAGGCGTCGATGCGGTCCCAGTCCATCAGCTCCAGGGTGCGCTGCATGCCGTAGCCGCCGCAGGCCAGGAACACGCCGGAGTAAGCCGGGTCGCTCAGGGCGCGCGTCAGGGCGGCGGCTCGCTCGGCATCGGTACCGGCCAGGTAGTCGTAGACGCTGCCGGTGTCGCGGGCGGTGGCGAACACCTCCGGGATGAGGCCCACCGACTTCATCGCGCGCAGGCCCTGCTCCAGGTGCTGCTGGCTCTGCACCGGCGAGGAGGCGCAGAGCACCGCGACGGTGTCGCCGGGCTTCAGGGCCGGCGGGCGGAGCAGGGTCATGCGTGCGTCCTGGGGTCGGTCATCAGGTAGGCGGCCAGGACGCCGGAGCCGAAGGCCAGGCTGTCGGTGAGGACGTGTTCGTCGACGCCGTGGACGTACTGCCAGGCGTCGAAGCCCGCGGGGGTGCGGCCGGGGACGAAGCCGAAGCCGGGGATGCCGATCTTGGCGAAGGCCTTGGCGTCGGTGCCACCGGTCATGCAGAACGGCAGCACGATCGCCTCGGGGTCGAAGGCGCGCAGGGCGGCGGCCATCGCGGCGAAGTCCGGGGCGGTGAAGTCGGCGCTGACCGGGGAGCTGTGGTCGCCGACGCGGACGGCGTCCGGGCCCAGGAGGGCGTCGACGGTCGCGAAGAACTCGGCCTCGGTGCCCGGCAGCAGGCGGCCGTCCAGGGCGACGCTGGCCTCGGAGGGGATGACGTTGTGCTTGTAGCCGGCGCGCAGCATCGTGGGGTTGACCGAGTTGCGCAGCGTGTCGGCCAGCAGCGGCGCCGCGGCGCCCAGGCCCGACAGGTCCTCCGGGGAGATCTCGCGGCCGAAGTGCTCGGACAGGCCGTCCAGCAGGGCCCTGACCACCGGCACCACCCGCACCGGCCATTCGTACTCGGCGAAGCGGGTGATCAGCGCCGCGAGCTTGGCGATGGCGTTGTCGTCGTTGCGGCGCGAGCCGTGGCCGGCCGTGCCGCGCGCGGTGACGGTCATCCAGGAGCTGCCGCGCTCCCCCGCCGCGATCGGGTACAGGCGCGCGCCGTCGGACAGGTGCACCGAGTGGCCGCCGGACTCGCTGATGGCCGCGTTCACGCCCTCGAACAGGTCCGGGTGCTCGCGGCACAGGAAGCCCGCGCCGAAGTCGCCGGTGTCCTCCTCGTCGGCCACGAAGGCCATGACGATGTCGCGCGGCGGCCGCTGCCCGGTGCGCGCCAGGTGCTGCAGGAACGCGAGCATCATCGCGTCCATGTCCTTCATGTCCAGGGCGCCGCGGCCCCAGACGGCGCCGTCGCGGACGTCGCCGGAGAAGGGGTAGGACTGCCAGTCGGCGGGCTCGGCCGGGACGACGTCGAGGTGGCCGTGCACCAGCAGGGCCGGCGCGCCGGGGTCGGCGCCGGGGATGCGGACCACGGTGTTGGCCCGGCGCGGCGCCGACTCCAGGACGATCGGGTCGAAGCCGGCGTCGGTGATCTGCTCGGCGACCCATTCGGCGCAGGCGCGCTCGCCGCGGCTCTCGCCGGCGCCGAAGTTGCTGGTGTCGAAGCGGATCAGGCGCGAGCAGGCCGCGACGGTGTCGGCGGCGAGCTGCTCCAGCTCGGCGTCTCCGGACCGGGGTGCGGGGAACTGAGCTGCCTTCTCAATGCCCGCCGTGTTCGCGGAGTTCGTAGTGTTCGCGGTGTTCTCTGTGTTCGCGGTGTTCGCGGTCATGTCAGGCTCCGAGGACGCTTGCGTACAGGTCGAGCTCGGCTTGCAGGCACACGGCCATGGTCTCGTCCTTCCGGAACCCGTGTCCCTCGCCGGGGAACCGGTGGTAGGCCCGGCACAGCCCCGGATTGACCGCCTCGACGGCCTTGACCAGCCGGTCGGCCTGGTCCGGACGGCAGATCACGTCGTCGTCGCCCTGCAGCATGATGAACGGCGCGGTGATCTCGGCGGCGTGCGCCAGCGGCGAGACCCGCGCGAAGCGCTCGGCGTCCTTGTCGGGGTCGCCGATCAGGTAGTGGATGTAGCGGCTCTCGAAGTCGTGGGTCTGCTCGTCGAACCAGGTCGCGGGGTCGCTGATCGGGAAGTAGACGGTCCCGCAGGCGAAGTAGTCGCTGTGCGCGAGCGCCGCCAGTGTGGCCCAGCCGCCGGCCGAGCCGCCGCGGATGCCGGTGCGCTCCGGATCCGCCAGCCCGGCGGCGGCCAGGGCGCGCGCCACCGCGACCGAGTCCTCGACGTCGGTGATGCCCCAGGTGTGGCGCAGGCGGTCGCGGTAGGCGCGGCCGTAGCCGGTGGAGCCGCCGTAGTCGACGGAGGCGACCGCGTAGCCGCGGGAGGTGAACAGCGAGAAGTTCAGGTAGCGCGTGGCCACGGTGCTGCTGGTCGGCCCGCCGTGGACGTCGATCAGCAGCGGCGGCGGGGTGTCGGAGGGGCCGCGGTGTTCGGGGTTGGTCGGCGGGTGGTAGATGTACGGGACCTGCCAGCCGCCCTCGACCTGGACATGGCGGCGTTCCGGGACGGAGACCCAGGCTTCGTGCGGGTACTCGGTGCGCTCGGTGCAGCGGACGGTGTGACGGCGTGCGACGTCGATGCGCAGCGGCGTCGAGGGCTCGGTGGCGTTGGCCGCGACGACCGCGATCGAAGAGGCGATACCGGTCCCGCCGGAAACGGAGGTGGCGAACTCGGTCCACTCCGGGGCCAGGTCGGTGGTCTGGCCGGTCTCGGGGTCCCACAGGATCAGCGCCTCGTCCCCGGCGATGCGGCGCAGGACCACGCCGGCGTCGGTGACCGCGAAGGAAGTGGAGCCGACGCGCCAGATCGGATGGCCGAACTCGGTCTCGGTCGGGAAGACGTTGGTCGCGGCCGTCTCCTCCCCGGCGAGGTCGATCCGGAACAGGTTCCACCAGCCGTCCGGGTCGGCGAGCGCGTAGAGGGTGTCGACGTCAGCCCACTCGGCCTGCGCGACCGCCACCTCGTCGCCGCCGGCATCACCGCCCAGGACGCGGGCCGGCGCGACCGCGACACCGTCGAGGATCGAGGCGACCATCAGGTCGGTGGTCTCCCACGGCATCACCGGGTGGTCCCAGCCGAGCCAGGACAGCCGGGTGCCGTCGGGGCTCAGGCGGATGGTGGACAGGAAGTGGTGGGAGCGGGCCACGACGCGCAGCGCGCCGGGGTCGTCGGCCGCGGCGCCGGACAGCGGGATCGCGACGATGTCGCGCGTGGTGCGGGGCGCGGGGTCGGTCAGCTCCTCGGTGAGGCGCGTCGCCTCCCGGATCGCCCAGACCTCGGTGCCGGCCGGGCCCAGGATCATGTCGGAGTAGTTGGTGCGGGTGACGCCCTCCGGGTCGGCGGGGGTCAGCGGCACCGGCTGCTGCCCCTCTTCGGCGATCAGGTACAGCCGCTGATCGCGGGAGCAGGAGAAGACCGCCGCATCCGGCGTCGCGAGGTAGGGACGGCCGCCGTACCCGATGACCTTGTTGCCCACCGGCCACTCCGGCCCCAGGACCGGACCCACGCCTCCGGCGGCGTCCCGTCGCACCAGGCCGACCGTGGCCGTCGCGGGGTCCGGCGCGCACCACCAGGTCTGGTCGCCCACGATCGAGGGCCACTGCGGCGCGCCGGGAAGCGCGGCGACGTCCTCGGCGGTGATCGGCGAGGGCCAGGCGCCGTAGGGCTCTTCGACCTTTGTCATGGGATCTCCTTGGCTCGGTCGGCGGTGCGGAGTACGCGGTGCGTGGTGCGTGGTGCGGTGTTCGCTGTGCGGTGTTCGCCGATCCAGTGGGGCGGCTGAGGCGTCAGCCTTGCCGCCGGAGGCGGATCAGCAAGGCGTCTGCCAGGATTTGGAGTGTGAGCGGCGAGGTTTTCGAGGCTCGCGGTACGGCGGCTCCCGAGGTCCCAGGCTGGTCGTATGCCTGACCATCATGCCCGCCGCATCCGCCGCGACCGCGCCGTCCACGCCGCCGTCGCCCAGGGCCTGCTCGATCCGCGCCGCAGCCCGGCCGCCGCGTTCGTCGACCTCGAGGGGATCGCGCAGACCGCGCGGGAGCTGCTGGCGGCCTGGCCGCGCGAGACGGACGTGCTGCACGCGTTCGCGGCCAAGGCGAACCCGATGGTGCCGGTCCTGGCGCTGCTGCTGCGGCACGGCCTGGGCTGCGAGGTCAGCAGCCCCGGGGAGCTGGCCCAGGCGCGCGCCGCGGGGTTCCCGGCGGCGCGGATCGTGCTGGACTCGCCGGCCAAGACGCAGGCCGAGCTGTCCGAGGCGCTGCGCGAGGGCATCGCGCTGAACATCGACAACTTCGAGGAACTGGAGCGGGTGGACCGGCTGGTCGCCGACGGCGCCGAGGCGGTGCGCGTCGGGGTGCGGATCAACCCGCAGGTCGGGATCGGGTCGATCGAGGCGATGTCCACGGCCGGCCGGACCACGAAGTTCGGGATCGCGATGGCCGACCCGGGGAACCGGGAGCGCCTGCTGGCCGCGTACGCGGCGCGTCCGTGGCTGCGCTGGGTCCACGTCCACGTCGGCTCGCAGGGCATCCCGCTGGAGCTGAACGCGGCGGGCGTGGCCGAGGCGGTGCGCTTCGCGCAGGAGGTGAACGCGCGGCGGACCGGGCAGATCGAGGGCATCGACATCGGGGGCGGGCTGCCGGTCGACTTCACCAGGGACGAGGACAGCCCCACCTTCGCCGATCACGTGGCGGTCCTGCGGGACGTCGCGCCGGAGTTGTTCACCGGGGAGCTGAAGGTGGTCACGGAGTACGGCCGCTCGGTGATGGCGAAGAACGGCTTCATCGCCTCCCGGGTGGAGTACACGAAGAGCACAGGCGGGCGCGCTATAGCGTTGACGCACACAGGGGCTCAGGTGGCGGCGCGCACTGTGTTCGCCCCCAAGTCCTGGCCGCTGCGGGTGCTGGCCTACGACCGGCACGGGCTGCCGAGCACCGCCGAGCTGGAGGTGCAGGACGTCGCGGGGCCGTGCTGCTTCGCGGGCGACCTGCTGGCGCGGGAGCGCAAACTGCCCAGGCTCGCCACGGAGGACATCGTGGTGACCCCGGACACCGGCGCGTACTACTTCTCCTCGCCGTTCCACTACAACAGCCTGCCGATGCCCCCGGTGTTCGGGTTCGAGGTGTCGGAGGGGGATGTCGTGCGCTTCCATGTGTTGCGCGCCGCGGAGAGCATCGAGCAGTTGGTGGCCCGAAGCGGTGTGCTGCCGGCGAGTCTGCGGTGAGGGGGACCTCGTTCCCGCTTCTCCTGCGCGGCGGGTCGGTCGCCGACGGGACCGGCGCGCCGTTGGTCGCGCGGGATGTGGCGGTGGTCGGCGGGCGGGTCAGGCTACTGGCGCCGGGGGAAGTCGGCTCTGAGGACGCCGACGAGGTCGTGGACGTCTCGGGTCTGGTGGTCGCGCCGGGATTCATCGACGCGCACACGCACTCGGACACCTCCTGTATCGACGGCGCGGAAGGCCGACTCGATGAGGCACAGGTCTTCGCCTCGGTGCTCCAAGGGGTGACGACGGAGATCGCAGGGAACTGCGGCCATAGTGCGTTCCCTGGGAAGTATCCGGGGTTGGCGGCCTTAAGCGACGCTCACAGTGCCGTCGGTCGGGCGAACCACCTCGCGTCCCTAGTAGGGCATGGAACGCTGCGCAGCGCGATAGTCGGCCAACAGGCGCGCGCCGCCAGCGCCACGGAGGTCGCTCGGATGGCGGATGCGCTAGATGAAGCTCTGGCTGCGGGAGCAGTCGGGTTCTCTACAGGGCTCATCTATACGCCGGGCTCCTATGCGGACACCGCGGAGATCACTGCTTTGGCGCGTGTCGCCGCACAGCATGGGAAGCCGTATGTAACACACCTGCGCGACGAGATGTCGGGTGTACAGGACGCGCTGGAAGAGGCTGTCGCAATAGCGCGGGACAGCGGAGCGGCGCTGCACGTGTCGCACCACAAGACGGCCGGGAAGTACGCGTGGGGACTGACCGAGGTGACGTTGGCCCGGCTGGCGGAGCTCCGGGAGTCGGGGATGGATGTCACCTGCGACGTCTATCCCTATACGGCCGGCAGTACAGCGCTTAGCGCGATGCTGCCTCCGTGGGCCCACGACGGTGGCAAGGAGCGGCTGCTGGAGCGGCTGCGCGATCCCGGGCAGCGTGAGCTGATCCGCAAGGCGATCGCCGAGGGCGTCCCCGGCTGGGAGAACACGGTCGGCAACGGCGGCTGGGACCGGATCGTGGTGGCCGGGGCGCCGCGTCACCCGGCCCATCAGGGCCGGACCGTCGCCGAGCTGGCCCGGGAGGCCGGGGGCGCCGGGGACCCGGGCATGGACGCCGTCGACCTGGTCGCGGAGCTGCTGTTGGGCGAGGATGGCGAGGTGACGATCATCAGCCACTCGATGCGGGAGGACGACGTGCGCCGGGTGCTCGCCGCCCCCTTCGCGATGATCGGCTCGGACGGGGTTCCCACAGCCGGGCTGCCGCATCCGCGCTGGGCCGGGACCTTCGCGCGGGTGCTGGGGTGCTACGCGCGGGAGGCCGGACTGTTCGACGTGCCGGAGGCGGTGCGGAAGATGACCGGCGCGACGGCCGCCCGGTTCGGGCTCGCGGACCGCGGGGTGCTTCGGGACGGGGCGCACGCGGACGTCGTGGTGTTCGACCCGGCGCGGGTGGCGGACCGGGCGACGTTCGCCTCGCCGCTGGCCGGGCCGGAGGGCGTGCGGCTGGTCGCGGTCGGCGGCACGGTCGTGGTCCGGGACGGGGAGCTGACCGGGGCGCGGCCGGGACAGGTGGTGGGTGTTGGACGGCGCTGAGTTTTTGGAAAGCGCTGAGTTCCAGGAAAGCGCAAGGTTCCCGGCCCTGGCGACCCTGCCGGGAACGCTGGCGTACGCGGTCCCGGGCTGGGGCGAGCGCTCGGCGGACGAGGTGCTGCCGTTGGCGAGCGTCGGCAAGCTGCTGCTGCTCGCTTCGGTGGCGCAGGGCTTCACATCCGGCGAGCTGGATCCCGACGAGCCGCTGAAACTGGACGACGAGGACTACAGCGCCGGATCGGGCCTGCTGCGCAAGCTGTCCGTCCGCCGCTGGACCCTCGCCGACCTGGCTCGCCTGACAGCCGCGGTCAGCGACAACACCGCGACCAACGCACTGCTGCGCCGGGTCGGGCTGCACCGCGTCGCGGCGGACGCCGCGGCCCTGGGCCTGAAGCAGACCCGGATCCTGGACCGCATCCGCGAACCCCGCCTCCCCCAGCACCCGCCGACGTTCGCGGTGGGCACGGCGCGCGAACTGGCGGACCTGGCGGGCACCGCCGCCGAGGACCGGAGCTGGGGCCCGCTGCTGCTGGAGTGGATGGCGGGCTGCCTGGACCGGAGCATGGTGCCCGCCGCGATCCCCCACGACCCCGAGGACTCGGCGCTGCGCGAGGTGCCCGCCACCACCTTGTGGGTCGCGAACAAGACCGGCACGGATGCCGGGACTCGGTGCGACGTGGGCGTGGTGCGGGGCGCACGGCAGGTTTGCTACGCGGTGCTGACGCAATGCGCCCCGGGAGACGAGTTCGCGATGGTGCGGGGGATGCGCGAGGTCGGGGCTGTCGTGGGCCGACTGGCGCGAGGTGAGGATCAGGTGCTGCGTTCTCAGCCGCGCGCGAACTGAACCGCCGTGATGGAGTCGCCGTAACGGTTTCCATCATCGTGCGCGCAGCGGATGCTCTTGTCGGGGTTCGGCACGCTCGGGAGCGGGTGTGTGAACCACACCAGCACGAACCGGGTCGTGATCGGCACCTTGGGCGTGAGCACTGTCTGCTTCGCGGCGTTCTCGGCATCCGCGACCTTGGTGAATCCGGCGGGCGGCTGCCCGGGGAGGACGGCCGGCATCGTTTGAATCGAGGTGTCGGCGACCCACATCTCAAGGCCGGCACCGGGGATACCGATGTCCACCGTCGAGTCGGCAAGAGTGGTGGCCCGACCGAGGTCGAACACCAAGCCGGTGGACTTCGTGATGCCGGCGTGGGTCGCGAAGGGCTGGCAGTACTCGTTGGTCGTCCACGCGCTGGTCCCCGTCAGCACCCCGTCCGATCCCGGCTTGCCCTCGGTGCCGTCATCTTCGTCGTAGACTCCGACGGCGACCGGCTTGATGAGGGCCGCCGTCGTCGAGGGCGCCGTCGTCGGGGCCTGCGACGTCCTGGTCGGACCGGTCAGTGCCGGGGTCTTGGCCGCGCCCCCGCCCCCCTGCATCGCGATGCCCGTGGCGACCAGCGCCACCGACAGCACCCCCGCCGCGACGCCGCCCTCGGACAACCGGCGCCTGCGCTGCGCGCGCCGCAGCCGCGCCGGGTCCATGCGCACCGCTTCCATGTGCGCGGTGGCTGTGGCCATCGTGCCGTGCAGCCACTCGGTGTCCTGGTCCGCTTCCGGAAAGCCCTCGCTCATCCCTCGCTCCTCGCTTCCGCGGTCATCAGTTCTCGAAGACGCTCCAGTCCGCGCGCGGCCTGGGATTTGACGTTCCCGACCGAGCACCGTTGCAGCTCCGCCACCTCCTGCACGCTCAGCTCCTCCCAGTAGCGGAGCACGACGATCGTGCGCATCCCGTGCGGCAGCTCGTCGAGGGCCCGCAGCAGGCTGTCGCGCAGGGTGACGTCCTCCGCGTGGTCGCCCGCGGCGCGGGCCTGCGCCAGCGGGGAGCCGTCGGGGCCGGTCGGCAGGGTCACCGTCGGCAGCCGTTGGGCCGTGCGCCAGGCGGCGTGCGCGTTGTTGACGACGATCCGCCGGACGTACGCCTCCGGCGTGTCCATGCGGCGTACCCGCGACCAGCGCGGGAAGGTCTTCTCCAGCGCCGACTGGACCAGGTCCTCGGCGCCCTCCCTGGTGCCGACCAGAAGAAAGGCCGTGCGCATCAGGGATTGGGAACGCGCGGCGACGAAGTCCTCGAAGCCTCGCATCCGTTCGGTCGTGTCGTGGGCCACCCTGGGTCCGCTCCCCTCGTCCAGCAGGTCCGTCACCATCTCAAGTGCGGGAGGGGGCCGGCGGTTGCACGGGATCGCCGACGAGATGCTGAGGAGATTCAGTGCGCGGCGCGCAGGTTCGCCGCCGTGGACGCCAGATACGCCAGGAACGAGGCCAGGACCGGGTTCGGGTTCGTGGGACGGGAGGCGACGCCTATCTTGCGGTACAGCCGCGGGCCGGAGATGCGCGTGGTCTCGACCCCGCTGGTGTCGCTGATGCCCAGACTCGGGATCAGGGCTATGCCGAGCCCGGCGCGCACCAGGCCGGTGATGACCTCGTAGTGGTCGCTGCGGCAGCGGATGTTGGGGACGAAGCCCTCCAACGCGCAGGCCCGTTCCAGCACCGACAGGACCGGTGAGCCGGTGCCGAAGCTGGTGATCCACTGCTCACCGGCGAGCTCGTCCAGCCGGACCTGGCCGCGGCGGCCGGCCGGGTGGCCGGTGGGGACGACCAGCAGCTGCGGGTCGTTGAACAGCTCGCGGACCTCGACGCCCTCCGGCGGGCTCCACGGGTCCAGCGCGTGTTCGAACATCACCAGGACGTCGATCTCGCCCTGCTGCACGGCCGGGGCCAGCTCGTGCGGCTGCCCCTCGACCAGGTCCAGCTCGACGGCCGGGTAGCGGTGCGCGAACCGGGACAGCGCCTGCGGCACCAGGCGGCGGCCCGCCGAGGCGAAGTAGCCGATGCACAGATGGCCGGTGTCGGCGCGGGAGTGCGCCATCAGGTCCTTCTCGGCGGCGTCGAGCAGGGCCAGGATCTCCTGGCCGCGCAGCGACAGGCGTCGGCCGGCGGCGGTGAGCCGCAGGCTCTGCGCCCCCCGCTCGACCAGGCTGACCCCGGCCTCCTTCTCCAACTGCGAGAGCTGGTGCGACACCGCCGACGGGGACAACCGCAGCTCGCGCGCCGCCCCCGCGATGCTCCCGGACCGGTGGATCTCGGCCAGGATGCGCAGGCGGTGCGTGTTGAGCATGCGGGCAGGTTACCCCTTACCGGGCCGAGTCCACCGGGCAGCTAGTCCTACTTTCAACACCACAGCTCCGTTTTGTTACCTCCTTTGGAGGATCACCCGTCGCCAGGAGGACGAAGTTAGGTGTGCATCCGTCTCCGGCGGGCAGTTCCGCTCCGCGTCACCAACTCCCAGACGGAAGGATCCGCATGCGCACGCTCCACCGCCGGCCCGGTTCCCGGCGAGCGGTCCGCCTGACCGGTCTGGCCTGGGCGGTGGCGCTGTTAGCCGCGCTGGTCCCGATGGTCGGCGCCGGACCGGTCCGGGCCGATCATCGGGTCGACCGTGATCCGAGCAGCCGGTGCGCCCTGCCGAACCCGGACGGCTGGACCAGCGAGGGCCGGGCCACCGACTACAACCAGTTCCAGCGGCCGCAGGGCACGTTGAAGGCCGCGATGCTGTTCGTCGACTTCCCCGACGAGCCCGCCGTGGAATCCACCGACTACTACTCCAGGTTCCTGGCTCCGGCGCACGACCTGATGACGCAGTTCTCCGCGGGCGCGGTGAACCTGAGCATCACCCCGGTGAAGCACTGGCTGCGGATGCCGCAGGACTCGGCGTCGTACGCCTTCCAACGCGGGATCAGCTGGCCGCAGCAGGCGCTGTACGTGAAGCAGGCCGGGGAGTTGGCGGCGCCGTACGTGGACCTGTCGAAGTTCGACATGATCTACATCGTGCCGCCGAAGAACGCCACGGCCATCACCTTCTCCCCCGCCTACGTCTTCGACCCGAAGCAGCCGAACCTGGTCGTCGACGGCAAGGAGATGAAGTGGGGCGTCACCCTCGGGCAGGACATGTACGTCTGGGGACCCAAGGTGCTGATCCACGAGACCTCGCACACCTTCGGGCTGCCCGACCTGTACTCGTTCACGGACCCGGACGTCCACCACTGGGTCGGCGGGTTCGACGTCATGGGGAACATCAACGGCGACGCGCCGCACCACTTCGGGTGGGAGGACTGGCAGATCGGGTGGCTGGCCGACTCGCAGGTGGCGTGCCTTGATTCGCCCGGGTCGTTCTCCGTGCGGCTGAAGCAGGTGGAGTCGCTGGGCGGGACGAAGATCGCGGTGGTCCGGACCGGGGACACGACGGCGTACGTCGCGGAGTCACGCCGGCCTTACGGCGTCGACAAGGGGATCTGCAAGGGCGGGGTCGTGATCTACCAGGTGGACTCCTCGACCGTCAGCGGCAGCGGACCGGTCCGGGTCCAGAACTCCTCGCCGGACGCGCCGTTGACGAAGGCCTGCGGCGAGGCGGTGGACTGGGGCGCCTACGAGCCCGGGCAGTCGTTCCGCGACTCGTCCGCCGGGGTGACGATCACGGTGAACGCCTCGTCCTCGACCGGGGACGTGGTGACCGTCACCAAATCTTGACCGGACCCGGGTTCACCGGGCCCGCGTAATGGGAGCAGGGCCGCTACGCTCCTTGCCGTGTTCGCATTACCGCTGACCGACGCCGCCGAGCTGCGCCCCCTGGAGGTGTGGCAGGCCGAGGAGTTCTTCGCGCACATCGAGCGCGCCCGCGAGCAGGTGGACCGCTGGATCGGCTTCGCGGCCGTCTCCTCCGACCTGTCCGGCGCCCGCGCGACGCTCCAGCGCTACGCCGACAAGCAGGCCGCCGACACCGGCCGCCTGTTCGGCATCTGGGACCGCGGCACCCTGGTCGGCGGCTGCATGTACCCGAAGTTCGACGCCGCGAACGGCACCTGCGAGATCGGCGTCTGGACCGAGCCGGCCGGGCAGGGCCGCGGCCTGGTCACCGCCGCCGTCCGGCTGCTGCTCGACCACGCTCTCATCGAGCGCGGCCTGGTCCGCGCCGAATGGCACTGCGATCCACGCAACGCACGCAGCTGGGCGGTCGCCGAGCGGGTGGGGATGACGCTTGAGGGGACCCTGCGGTCGGCGTACCCGTACAACGGGGAGCGGCAGGACATGCAGATCTGGGCGGTCCTGCGGGACGAGTGGATCGGCATCCGCGAGACGGGCACAGGGAAGTAGCTAAGGGTTCTGCGAAACAGTGCGGGCCGGCTCGTCACCCGAGACCGGCCCGTCATCGCGGAAAGCGCGAAACCCTTACGGACGCACGAAGCCCGTGGCGGGCATCTCGTTCATCGGGATGTACTGCACACCGGAGCTGGGGCTGCCGGCGTGGACCACCATGCCGTTGCCGACGTATATGCCGATGTGGTGCATGTCGGAGTAGAACAGGACGAGGTCGCCCGGCTCCAGCTGGGACTCCGAGACCTTCGGGAACGCGGCGTACTGGTCGCGCGAGCCGTGCGCCATCCCCACGCCGGCCTTGCCCCAGGCGGCCATCGTCAGACCGGAGCAGTCATAGGCGTTCGGGCCGGCGGCCGCCCAGATGTAGGGCTTGCCCACCTGTGCCTTGGCGAACGCCACGGCTATCGCCGCGCGCGGGTCGCTCGGGACCGGCAGGTTGTTGATGACCGACTGGGAGACGCCGCTGCTGGAGCTGTTGCTGGTGGCGACCATCCGGTTGTACTGCTGGCGCTGGGAGGCGGTGAGCTGGTCCAGCAGGTTCTGCGCCTGCTGCTCCTTGGTGTCGATGTCCGACTTCTGCTGCGCCATCACGGTCCGGGTCTTGGCCAGCATCGCCAGCTGGTCGCTGGCGCTGGCCTTGTCCTGGTTCAGCTGGCGCTGGATCTCCGCGGCGCTGGCCATGGTGGCCTTCTTGCCGTCGGTCACCTGGGCCATGGCCGTGGCCTGCTGCAGGTACTGGTCAGGAGACTGCGTGAGCATCAGCTGCAGAGTGCTGTCCACGCCGGCCGACTCGTACTGCGCGGCGGCCAGGCCGCCCAGCGCGCTGCGGGCGGAGTTCAGCGAGCTCTGCTCGGCGGTGATGCGGGCCTGCAGCTGGTCCACCTTGTGCTGCAGATCCGACAGGCTCGTGTTGGCCTCGTTGTAGGCCTCCGACGCCTGCTCGGCTTCCTGGTGGAGCTTGTCCACCTGAGCCTTCACGTCGTTGATGTTCGCATTCGGGTCAGCCTCTGCGGTCGGCAGCAGAGCCACCGATCCCGCGGCCGCCGTCGCCAGCGTCACCGTCATCGCCGTCCGGGAAACCGGAACGTACTTCTTCGGCGCGCGATGGGCCGCTTCCTTGGGCGACGTCACCATGTTTGTAGCCTCCGCTTCACCGTTAGGTCCGGACCACCATAGCCCCCTAGGGGGGAGGCGGACCAGAAAGTCCCGGCAAAGTCGGCGGACATGAGACAACACCCGAGCACCGGACCACGGCTCGAAACGCGGCTGACAGGGCTCGACGCACTCTGGAAGACTTGATCCGTATATCCCGTCGGCCTGCAAGTATTCGCGGAGTGCGTTCATGGCTTTGCCATCCGCCGATCCCCTCGACCACCACTACCGCGGCGAGCACCCGATCCGCACGCTCGCCTACCTCTTCCGGGAGGACCGGGGCCGCCTGGCCCTGGGTGTGCTCGCCTATTTCGTCAAGCACAGCCCCACTTTCCTGCTTCCCCTGGTGACCGCGGACGTCATCGACATCGTGGTGAAGCACCGCCCGATATCCGGCCTCTGGATCGATTCGGGCATTCTCCTCCTACTGCTCCTGTTCAACCTTCCCGGACATCTGTTGTACGTCCGCTGCTTCAGCCACTCCATCCGGCGCATGGGCGTCCGGCTGCGGTCGGCTCTGGTCTGGCGGCTGCAGCACCTCACGATCGGCTATCACTCGCGGGTCAGCGCCGGGGTGCTGCAGGCCAAGGTGATCCGGGACGTCGAGGCCATCGAGCAGGCCGCGCAGCAGACCTCCGACACCGGCATCGGCGCGCTGGTGACGATGGTCGGCGCGACGGTCATCATCGCCTTCCGGGCTCCGATCTGGCTGCCGGTGTTCGCCGGCCTGGTGCCGGTCACGGTGGTGCTGGCGATGGCGCTGCGCAAACCGATGAAACAGGACAATGAGTCTTTCCGGGCGGAAGTGGAGCAATTGTCCTCCCGGGTCGTGGAGATGACCCATCTGATCCCGATCACCCGGGCGCACGGCCTGGAGCGGGACGCCTACCGCCGGGTCGACGGCACGCTGCGCCGCGTGCTGGCCGCCGGGCTGCGCCTGGACCTCGTCAACGGCACGTTCGGCGCGATGGCCTGGATCGCCCTGAACTTCATGGGCGTGGCCTGCCTGACCGGGGCGGCGTGGGCGGCGTACACCGGGGCGCTGGGCACCTCGCCCGGCGACGTGGTGATGCTCAGCGCGTTCTTCACCACGCTGGTCGGCTCGGTGACCGCGCTGATGAACCTGACGCCGGTCATCACCCGCGGCCTGGCCTCGGTGCGCTCGGTCGGCGAGGTCCTGCAGGCCCCGGACATCGAGGAGAACGAGGGCCGCGAGCTCGTGGAGTCGGTCCGCGGCGAGTTCCGCTTCGAGGGCACCCGCTTCGAGTACCCCGACGCCGACCGCCCCTCGGTCGCCGACTTCGACCTGGTGGTCGCCCCCGGCCAGACGGTCGCCTTCGTCGGCGCCTCCGGAGCCGGCAAGTCCACGGTGCTGAACCTGGTCATCGGCTTCATCCGGCCGACCGGCGGCCGCATCCTGCTCGACGGCCGCGACATGGCCGGCCTGGACCTGCGGACGTACCGCAAGCACCTGTCGATCGTGCCGCAGGAGACGACGCTGTTCGACGGGACGATCCGGGACAACGTCCTCTACGGCCTGACCGGCGTGGACGACGACGAACTGCGCACGGCGCTGCGCGACGCCAACGCCCTGGAGTTCGTCGAGCGCCTGCCCGACGGCCTGGACACCCGCGTCGGAGAGAAGGGCGCCCGGCTGTCCGGCGGGCAGAAGCAGCGCCTGGCGATCGCCCGCGCGCTGGTCCGCGACCCCAGGGTGCTGATCCTGGACGAGGCCACCTCGGCGCTGGACACGCAGTCCGAGCGGCTGATCCAGGAGGCCCTGGGCCGGCTGGTCAGCGGGCGCACCACGTTCGTCGTGGCGCACCGGCTGTCCACGGTGCGCAACGCCGACCAGATCGTGGTGATGGAGGGCGGACGGATCGTGGAGACCGGGACGCACGACGAACTGGTGGCGCGGGACGGGGCTTATGCCGCGCTGCACGGGGTGCGGGCTTCTTAGGCTCCTTAGGCTCCTTGGCTTCTTAGGAGCGCTCGCGGCTGTTGTGAACGTGGCGGCGGTGCCTGTGAGGACGCCGCCGCCACCGCCGTTCTCAGCGCGGCCGCGGGGCCGGTCCGCCCGAGGCCGTTACCCGTTCGGACGAACCGACTTGGCCCGGCCCGCGCCGCTGCCTGATCGTGGCCTGCGATGAGCACCTCAGCCGAGCAGCGCCTGCCCGCGTGGGCCGTGTGGTCCAACGTCCTCCCGGTGCTGGCCATCGTGCTGCTGGCGTTCACGTGGGGGCGCGACATGCCGTCGTGGGTGGTCGCGATCATCGCGGCGTTCCTGTTCGGCGCGGTCCTGGCCGCGGTGCACCACGCGGAGGTGGTCGCGCACCGGGTCGGCGAGCCGTTCGGATCGCTGGTGCTGGCGGTCGCGGTGACCGTCATCGAGGTGGCGCTGATCATCACCATGATGTCGGCGAAGGGGGCCAAGGGCGCCGGGCTCGCCCGGGACACGGTGTTCGCGGCCGTGATGATCACCTGCAACGGCATCGCCGGCCTGTGCCTGCTGCTGGGGGCCTTGAAGCGAGGGCTGGCGCTGTTCAACGCGGACGGGACCTCGACCGTGTTCGGGGCGATCATCACGCTGGCCGGGCTGACCCTGGTCCTGCCGACCTTCACCACCTCGCAGCCCGGGCCGGAGTTCAACGACACCCAGCTGAGCTTCGCCGCGCTGGCCTCGATCGCGGTGTACGGGCTGTTCATCAGCGCGCTCACGGTGCGCCACCGGCCCGACTACCTGCCGGTCGACAGCGAGGACGAGGACGGCGCGGCCGCCGGCGCCGCCCCCGGCGCCAAAGCCACGGCCGCGGCCGCGGCCCATGCCCGCAGCCAGGCCGAGAGCGAGGACGACTTCGATCTGGCCGACTACGACGGAGAGGACTACGGCGGCGAGCCCCCGACCGACCGCCAAGCCCTGAACAGCCTGATCCTGCTCCTGCTGGCCCTGGTCGCGGTGGTCGGCCTGGGCAAGGGCGTCTCGCCGACGATCGAGCGCGGCGTGGACCGCGCGGGGCTGCCGGCCTCGGTGGTCGGCGTCGTGATCGCGCTGATGGTGCTGCTGCCGGAGTCGATCGCGGCGGTCCGGGCGGCGCAGCGGGACGAGGTGCAGACCAGCCTGAACCTGGCGCTGGGATCGGCGATGGCCAGCATCGGGCTGACCATCCCGGCCATCGCCGTGGCCACCATCTGGCTGTCCACGCCCCTGCTCCTGGGCCTGGACGCCAGCCACATGGTGCTGCTGGCGATGACCGTCGCCGTCGGCACGCTGACCTTCGTCCGCGGCCGGGCGACGCTGGTCCAGGGCGGGGCGCACCTGGTGCTGTGCGCCGGGTACCTGATCCTCGCGGTCAGCCCGTAGCCGTCGCTGAGTCCTTAGCCGTCCCTGAGCCCGCGGCCGTCCCGAAACGCTCGCGCAGCTCCCGCTTGAGCACCTTGTGGCTGGGCCCCAGCGGCAGCGCGTCCACGAACTCGACCCGGCGCGGATACTTGTGCCGCCCCAGGTGCTCGTCGCCGTAGGCGAGGATCTCCTCGGCCGAGGGCACGCCCTCCCCCGCCACCACGACGGCCACGATCTCCTCCCCGTGGACGTCGTCGGGCACGCCGATGACCGCGACCTCGGTGAGGCCCGGCATGCGCAGCAGCGCGTCCTCGACCTCCCGCGGGTAGACGTTGAACCCGCCGCGGATGATCAGGTCCTTGGTGCGGTCGACGATCGAGATGAAGCCGTCGTCGTCGCGGCGTCCCAGGTCGCCGGTGCGGAACCAGCCGTCCACGACCGCGGCCGCGGTGGCCTCGGGGCGGCCCAGGTAGCCGGTGAAGACGTTGTGGCCGCGGATCACGATCTCGCCGAGCTCCCCGCGCGGCAGCAGCTTGACGGCGTCCAGGACGTCCGCGTCGGCGATCTCCACGTCCACGCCCCACAGCGGATGGCCGACGGTCCCGGCGCGGGTGCCGATCGAGAGCTGGTTCACCGAGGCCACCGGCGAGGTCTCGGACAGGCCGTAGCCCTCCAGCACCTTCGCGCCGAACGCCGCCTCGAAGCGCTCCAGCACCGGCACCGGGAGCGAGGCGCCGCCGGAGACGCAGCGGCGCAGCGTCGGCATCCGCTCGGCCCGCGCCGCCGCCTCGATGAGCGTGACGTACATCGTCGGGACGCCGTGGAAGGTGGTGACCTGCTCCTTGACCATGAGCGCGATGGCGGCGTCGGGGTCGAAACGGGGCAGCAGGACGACTGTGGCCCCCAGGCGCCAGGTGGCGTTCATGCTGACGGTCTGGCCGAAGGTGTGGAACAGCGGCAGCGAGGCCAGGACGACGTCGTCGCGGCGGACCTCGTCGCGGGCGTCGTAGGCGTCGGTGGTCGCGTTCATCACCAGGTTGAGGTGGGACAGGACGGCACCCTTGGGCGTGCCGGTGGTGCCGGACGTGTAGAAGATCACCGCCGGGTCCTCGGGCCGCCGGGTGAGGAAGGTCGGCAGGGGCGTGGCCTGCTCGGTGAGCTCCTCCAGACGGCCGCCGGGTCCCGCGGTGAGCACCAGCGCGCCGGTCTTCGCGGCGGCCTCGGCCGCGGTCTGGGCACACATGGCGTGCGCGATGACGACAGTGGCGCCGCTGTCGCGCAGCACGGTCTCGGCTTCGCCGGCGGTGAGCAGCAGGTGCACGGGGACCACGACGCCGCCGGCGGCGAGGATCGCGTAGTAGGCGCGCGGGAACTCGGCGGTGTTCGGGCACATCAGGGCGACCTTGTCGCCGGGCCGGACGCCCTGCTCGACGAGCGCGCCGGCCTGGTGGAGCACCTGGCCCCACAGCTCGGCGAAGGTGTAGCGGCGGTCGCCCTCGACCAGCGCGGTCCGGTCGGGCCGGCGCCAGGCCGGTTCGGCGAGGACGCTGGCCAGCGATAGGGAGGTCATGCCTGCTCGCTTCCTGTCGGGGTGCTCATGATCTCAGAAGGCGCCGCGGGTCTCAGAAGGCGCTGACCCCGGTCAGGGCCCGCCCCAGCAGCAGCTTCTGGATCTGGGAGGTGCCTTCGTACAGGGTCAGGACCCTGGCGTCGCGCAGGTACTTGCCCACGGGGTACTCGTCGATGTAGCCGTAGCCGCCGAAGACCTGGATGGCGTTGTTGGCGGCGCGCACCGCGGCCTCGGAACAGAAGAGCTTGGCGGTGGAGGCGGCGGTGGCGTAGGGCAGGCCGCGTTCGATGAGGTCGGCGACGCGCCAGACCAGCAGCCGGCCGGCGTCCAGGTCGACGGAGATGTCGGCGAGCATCTCCTGCACGAGCTGGTAGTTCGCGATCGGCTTGCCGAACTGGTCGCGCTCGGCGGCGTAGCCGACGGAGGCGTCCAGGCAGGCCTGGATCAGGCCGACGCAGCCGGCGGCCACCGACATGCGGCCCTTGTCGAGCGTGGACATCGCGATCTTGAAGCCCTGGCCGACGTCCCCGAGGCGGGCCGCGTCCGGCACCCGGACCTCGTCCAGGATCAGCTCGGCGGTGGCCTGCCCGCGCAAGCCCAGCTTGCCCTTGATCTCGCGGGCCTGGAAGCCGGGGGTGTCGGTGGCGACGAGGAAGGCGGTGATGCCGCGCGGGCCGTCGTCGGGCCGGCCGTCCTTGTCACCGGTGCGGGCGAAGACGAGGGCGACGTCGGCCCAGGTGCCGTTGGTGATGAAGAGCTTCGAGCCGCTGAGCAGCCAGTCGCCGGACTGGTCGTCGCGCACCGCCTTGGTCTTCAGGTGGCCGGCATCGGAGCCGTTGCCGGGCTCGGTGAGCCCGAAGCAGCCGAGCGCGTCACCGGCGGTGAGCCGCGGGATCCACTTCCGCTTCTGCTCCTCGGTCCCATAGGCCAGCAGCGGCTTGGTGACCAGGCCGAGCGAGACCGAGACGATGCCCCGCACAGCGGTGTCCCCGCGCCCGAGCTCCTCCATGACCAGGCAGTACGAGAGATGGTCGCCCTCGGACCCGCCGTACTCCTCGGGAATGGTCATCCCCAGGAAACCCAGGTCCCCGAGCCGCTTCACGACGGACCGGTCCACCGCCTCGGCCCGGTCCCACTCCGCGGCGTGCGGAATGAGCTCGCGGTCGGCGAAATCGGCGGCCAGCGCGCGGATCGCCTCGTGCTCGTCGGTGAGGGACAGGTCCATCGGACACCTCGGGGTTGCGGGGTTGCGGAAACTAGCGCCGGGAGTTTTCTTGAACGTAGTCGCGCGAAACTAGCGGCGCAAGGTTTGCCGGCGGGATTTACTGGGGTGCGCAAGCGCGCACGCACGCCGCGAGGAGAGGGAGACGCGTATGGCTCGGCCACGGACGCCGCTGCTCAGCCGCGACGGCATCGTCGCCGCGGCGCTGGCCTTGGTCGACGCCGAGGGGCTGGAGGCTTTGTCGACGCGACGGCTGGCGGCGGAGCTGGGGGTGAGCGGGCCGAGCCTGTACAACCACGTGGCGACGAAGGATGAGCTGATCGACGCGGTGGTCGACAGTGTGGTGGCGGGGGTGGATGTCTCGGCTTTCGCTGCTTTGGGGGCTGGGGCTGGAGCTAGAGCTAGGGCTGAGGCTGGCGCGGGCGCGGGCGCGGTCGCGGGCCGCGCTGGGGGCCCAGACACCCGCGGCGACGGCCCTGCCTGGCGCGGCGCGGTGGCGACGTGGGCGCGTTCGTATCGTGAGGCGCTGGCAGCGCACCCGAACGTGGTCCCCGCCCTGGCCCGCGGCTCAGGCCGCCGCCCGGCACAGCTCCACATCGCCGACGCGGTCTTCGGCGGCCTGGTCGCCGCCGGCTGGCCCCGCCGCGAGGCCACGAGCATCGGCGCCCTGATGCGCTCACTGGTGATCGGCTCGGCCCTGGGCTCGTTCGCGGCCAGCTTCCCCGCCGACGCATCGGTCTACGCAGGCGTCTACCCGCACCTGGACCAAGCGCACCTCCTCGCCGAGCACCAACGCGAGATCGACGACCGCGCATTCGAAGTCGGCCTCGCAGCAGTCCTCGACGGCCTGGAGCTGAGACTGGCAACGCTGACCCGCGACCCCGAACCGGGCGCCACCCGCACCTGACCCGCAGCCACCCAAAAACCCACCAACAACCCCATCAACAACCCTTGTGAATTTGTGCCCTCAACACGCCCCCACCGCGATTTGACCAACCAGGTTCCCCGCACGCGCCACTTCCGGCATGCTTCGCGCTGTGGCGGTCACAGACAACACGGCGACCGGCGGCACCGACCAAATCGAGCACCCGCCGAACGCCCTCATAGAGGCGACGACGGCACTCCTGTCAGCGGTCACCGCCATCACCCTCCCCCTCGAACTCCCCACCACCGAGCCGGCACGCCGAGCCCGCACGGAAATCGAGCACATCCTCCAAGCAGCAATCCTCCCCAGACTCCGCACCCCCGACGCCCCCCTCCTATGCGCCCTGGCCGGCCCCACCGGCGTAGGCAAGTCAACCCTGCTGAACGCCCTCGCCGGCGCAACACTGTCGGCAACGGGGCCACTGCGGCCGACGACGCGCGCGGCGGTTTTGGTGTGCCACCCGGGGGACTTGGCGGGGATGGCGGAGACGCCGGAGTCTGCGAGCGGGGATGGCGATGCGGCCGGCGAGACGGTCGACGAGCCGGTCGACGAGCCGGTCGACTCCGACGGATCTCCGGACGAGGCGCCGACGCCTGATGGCGAAGCGTTGCCGGGCGCCGAGCCGGAGCACGCCGACGCACCAGTAGGCCCTGAGGCAACGATCGCCACCGGGGAATCGGTGCCCGCCGAAGCTCCGGGAGCCGTGGGCGAAGCGATGTCCGACAACGCGGCGGAGCCCGGCGGCGGGTCGGGGCGTTCCGACGCAATGGCGATCGCTGAGGCGCCGATCGCTGCTGATGAGTCGGGGTCTGCTGAAAAGCCAGTGCCCGCCGACGCGCCGAGTTCTGGCGGCGAGGCGGAGTCCGACGGCGCCTTGGTGCCGGCCGAGGCATCGGTACGCGCCGAGGCTGCGGCACCGACCGAAGCATCAGCGCCCGCAGACACATCGGCGTCGGCCCCTGCGGAAGGGATGCCGGACGCTGAGCCGGCGCGCGCCGAAGCGGCGGAGCGTGCAGAGGATTCGGTGCCCGCGGATGAGTCGCCATCGGCGGCGGAGCTGGCCCGGTCGGCGGCAGCTCAGGCCAAACCAGCGGAGGGGCAGGCCGGATCGGCGGCCGGTCAGTCCGAACCAGCGGAGAGGCAGACCAAGTCGGCGGCAGAACAGGCCGAGCTGGCGGCGAAGCAGTCCGAACCAGCGGCAAGACTGACCGAACCAGCAGAGCAGCAGCCCAGGCCAGCGGCAGAACAGGGCGAGCCGGCCGCGGAGATGGCCGAAGCAGCTGCGGCGTTGGCCGAGGTGGCGGCGGGGCAGGCCGGGGCGGCGCGCGTGGGCGGCGAGGCGGGGTTGGGTGCGCGGGTCGGGGTTGAGCTTGGTGCTTTGCTTTCTTTCCCCCTCCCCTCCCCCTCCCTCCCTCGTGGTGTTGCGCTGGTGGACACCGTGGATGGCGACGTGGCGGTCGTGGGGGCCGCGGACGTCGTTGTGGTGGTCGTGAGCGCTGAGCGGTATGCGGATGCTGCTGTGTGGCGGGTTTTGCGGCGGGTCGGTGCGCTGGGGGTTCCGGTCGTCGTGGTGTTGGGGCGGGTTGGGGCGGGGGTTGTGGAGGAGGTTTCGGGGGCCTTCGTCGAGTTGTTGCGGGTGAATGGGTTGGGGGCGGTTCCCTTCTTCGTGGTGGAGGAGGTTGGGGACAGCGGGGCGGGCGCAGTGCAGGCGCGAGGTCAGGCGGACGGGGAGGGAGCCCCAGCCCGGGGCGCGTTCCTTGGCGGCAGCGGTGCTCTCTACTTGGACGGAGGGCAGGGCGAGAGCACGGCTGACGTTGGGGGCGGCGCCCCGGGCGAGGGCGGCTATGGAAACGGCGGGCTCGGGCGCGCGGGCGGGCCTGCCGGAGGGACGGGGATTGAGGTTGGGGGTCGGGGCGGAGATGGAGATGGCTTTGGGTCCGCACCCGGGTCTGGGGGAGGCATAGCGGCTCGGGGTGAGTCTGAGGGGGCGGGTCGGGGTCGGCCGGGGCCTGAGGGGGAGGCTGAGTCCGGGCCGGAGTCTGGGGGAACCGCTGAGTCTGGGGGACAGGCTGAATCTGAGGAACAGGCTGGGGCTCAGGGACAGGCTGAAACTGAGGGACAGGCTGGGGCTGAGGTCGCGCCCGAAGCCGGGTCGGAAGCTCTGCCCGAAGTCGGGTCAGGCGCCGCGCCCGAAGTCGGGTCCGAAGCTCTGGCCGCAGTCGAGTCAGGGGCCGGAGACAACGGTGGGCTCGGGCCTGCGTCGGGTGCTGAAGTCTCTGTATCTGCTACTGCATCTGTTACTGCGTCTGGCGTATCTGTTACCGCGTCTGGCATGGGGATCGGGGACATCGGAAACACTCCCCCGCTCGTGCCGGAGGCGGCGGTCGCGGGGTTGCTCGGGTGGCTCAGGGATGCGGGGGCGGACACCGCGGGGCGGGTGCGGATCGGGATGCTCGGGGTGGCCGGGCGGCTCGATTCCGTTGACAGGCTTGTTCAGGAGCTTGCTGATGCTTGGGAGGGGCAGTGGCTTGCTCTACAGGTATTGCATCAGGGCTTGGAGAGGGTGCATACCGCTGAACGGGTGAGGTTCCGGGGGGCTGTCGATGCCGGGGAGTTGTTGGGGGGTGAGGTGCGGATTCGTTGGCAGGAGTTGTTGGGTTCGGGGCGTGTCAGTGCTCTGTTCGGGGCGGATGACGGGGGCAAGAAGAGTCGGCGGCGTAAGCGGGCTGAGGCGGATTGGAGTGCGCGCTTTCACAACCCCACGGCGCATGATGCCGCCACCGCGCCGTTGCGGGCGGCTCTTGTCGAGGCCGTTGCGCGGGGGTATCGCGGGGCGTTGGAGCGGGCTGCGCGCAAGACCTCTGATCAGTGGGAGCTGACGCCGGGGGCGCCTGAGGCGGGCAGTGGCGATGACGCTGCGCGGCGGGCTGGGCGTGCGGCATCGGGTACCGATCCGGCGCGGGCGGCTGCGGAGTGGCTCGATCATCTGCCGGCCGTCATTCTCGATCAGGCGCATTCGCGGCGGACCACGCGCACCATCGGGCCGGCCGGTGCCCATATCCGGAGTGCGGCGTTGGTGTTGGGGGTGGCGGCGCTTGCCGGTGGCGGGGTTGGCGACGAGCAAACCGAAGCCGCGCGTGAAGAGGACCCGGCCGCCTCGGCCGCGCTCGGCCTGCTGCACACCATGGTCGGTTCCGAAGCCGCCGAACGTCTGCTGGCCACCGCCACCACCTCCCTGAAAGACGGCAACGCGCGCCTCCTGGACCGCGCCGCCGAGTCCCACCGCGCCCAGTTGGCCGCCCACGCCCTCGACCCCCGCCAGGCCCAGGCACTCGCCGAGGCCCGCGCGGCGGTGGCCCGGGCCCGGAACGAGGAAGGCTGAGATGAGCGCCGAGATTGCGAGCAGGGGCGTCGAGACGGCGCAGGACGGCGGTGCGCAGGCGCTCACCAGGAGGCTGGCGACGCTGGAGGCGTTGCTGAAGGAGACCGAGGGCCGCCTGTCGGACTTCACCGCCCGGGAGGCGGACCGCATCCTGCGCAGGGTGCACGAGCGCATCGCATTGTCGCCGGAGCACGTCGTCACCGCCATCGCCGGGGCGACCGGCAGCGGGAAATCCTCGCTGTTCAATGCCCTGATTCGCTTCGAGCTCGCCCCGGTGGGCGCGATCCGGCCGACGACGACCACCGGCCTGGCGTGCATCTGGGACCCGGCGAACGCCGAGGCGTCCTCGGCGCTGCTGGATCGGATCGGGGTCGGGGGCGGTAACAGGATCCTGCGAGGCTCGCTTCTGGACGGCGCCACCCGCACCGCCGAACCCGAGCTGGCGCCGCTGGTCCTGATCGACCTGCCCGACCACGACTCCGCCGTGCGGGCGCACCGTGACGAGACCGACCGCGCGACCGCTGCCGCCGACCTGCTGCTGTTCGTCACCGACCCGCAGAAGTACGCCGACGCCTCCTGGCACGAGCGGTACCTGCGCCACCTGGACCACCACCAGGAGAGCCTGGTGGTCGTCCTCAACAAAAGCGACGAGTTGGCGGCGGTGGACGCGCGGGCCTGTGCCGCGGATCTGAGCAGGATCCTCACCGAATCAGGGCTCGCCGATGTGCCGATCCTGGTGACCTCGACCCGTACCGGCGAAGGGCTTCAGCAGCTCAGGGAACTGATAGCGACGCGCGTCCGCCGCAAGCAGGCCGCGCTCCTGCGCAGTGACGCGGACGTCGACCGCGCCGCCACCCTGATCGCCGCCGAGCTCACGCCGCGCGCCGGCCGCATCCCGGAAAGCCTTACGCCGCAAGCGAAATCCGCCGCGTTCGTAGCTATAGGCGACAGCACCAGCATGGACGCCCTGTCAGACCTCATAGACGCCGTCTACCGGCGTCGAGCCTCGCTTGTCACCGGTTGGCCGGTGCGCCATGCGGTGAGGACCCTGATACATCGCGCCCGAGGGGGCGACGAGGCGCGCTACTCCCCCTGGGCCGGCGCGGTGGCCGGCGAGCCGACGCCGCCCCCGATCCAGCACGGCGACGTCGAGCACGCCGTCTCCGAAGCCGTGGCCCACGTCGCCGAGGAGCTGCCCGCCCTGTGGGCCAAGGAGATGCGCCGGATCGGCGATCGCTGTGTGAAGAGCCTGTCCGACACCCTGGACTCCACGCTGTCCGGTACGGAAGTCGGGCCGCGGCTGATCCCCCGCTGGTGGACCGCCGTGCAGGTGCTGCACTGGATGCTGCTGACGGCGGCGCTCGTCGGGCTCGGCGGCGCGATCGCCTACGCGGCCTCCGGCGGCGGCAGGGACTCCAGTCTGCCCGACACCGGTCCGGTCTCGTTTCCGCTGCTCGTGGCGATCGTCGCGCTGCTCGGCGGGGCGCTGCTGGACCTCGCGTGCCGGCCGGCGGCGCGGCGGGCCGCCGGGCGGCTGCGGTCGAAAGTGGGTGACCGTATGACCGAACGTGTGCGGGGTGCGACCGAGCAGTTGCTGTTCGCGCCGCTCGTCGCCGAACATGAACGGTATGTCAGATCCTGGACGCTGACTCAGGGACTTGTCAGGAAGACATGAGAAAAGAGCGTGCCCCTGCCCGGCGGGGGACAGGGGCACCCTCACTCTAAGTACCCTTATTCGGGGAGGGAAGCCACTCCGGGGGCCAGGAATCGGTGGCCGGTGACAACCTCCGAGACCCCGGTGCGGTCCAGGTACGGCGTGATGCCGCCGAGGTGGAACGGCCAGCCGGCGCCGAGCAGCATGCACAGGTCGATGTCCTGCGCCTCGCCGACCACGCCCTCGGTCAGCATCAGGTCCACTTCCTGCGCCATCGCCTTCAGCGCGCGGTCGCGGAGCTGCTCCTCGGTGGAGGGGGAGTCGCCCGGCTGGAACAGCTCCAGGATCTCCGGGTCGATCACCGGCACGCCGGTGTCCCACTTGTAGATCGCCTTCTTGCCGGCCGCGACCAGCTTGGCCAGGTTCGGCGAGACCGCGAAGCGGTCCGGGAAGGCGGTGTGCAGCGTCTCGGCGACGTGCAGGGCCACCGCCGGGCCGACCAGCTCCAGCAGGACGAACGGCGACATCGGCAGGCCCAGCGGCTCCAGGGCGCGGTCCGCGACCTCGATCGGGGTGCCCTCGTCCACCGCCGCGGTGACCTCGCCCAGGAAGCGGGTCAGCAGCCGGTTCACGACGAACGCCGGGGCGTCCTTGACCAGCACGCAGGACTTCTTCAGGGTCTTGCCGACCGCGAAGGCGGTGGCCAGGGAGGCGTCGTCGGTCTGCTCGGCGCGCACGATCTCCAGCAGCGGCAGCACGGCCACCGGGTTGAAGAAGTGGAAGCCGACGACCCGCTCGGGGTGCTGGAGCTTGGAGGCCATCTCGGTGACCGACAGCGAGGAGGTGTTGGTGGCCAGCACGCAGTCCGGGCGGACCACGGCCTCGACCTCGGCGAACACCTGCTGCTTGACCGACATCTCCTCGAAGACGGCCTCGATGACCAGGTCGGCGTCGGCGAACGCGTCCTTGGTCAGCGAGCCGGACACCAGAGCCTTGAGACGGTTCGCCTGGTCCTGGTTGAGGCGGCCCTTGAGCTGGAGCAGACCGATCTGCTCGTGCACGTAGCCGACGCCCTTGTCCACGCGCTCCTGGTCGATGTCGGTCATCACGACCGGCACCTGGAGCCGCTGCACGAACAGCAGCGCGAACTGCGAGGCCATCAGGCCCGCGCCGACCACGCCGACCTTCGTCACCGGCCGGGCCAGCGCCTTGTCCGGCGCGCCGAACGGCTTCTTGGCCCGCTTCTGGTTCAGGTTGAACGCGTACAGGCCGGACCGCAGCTCGTTCGTCATGATCAGATCGGCGAGCGCCGCGTCCTCGAGGGCGAAGCCCTCGTCGTTGGAGGCGGTGGCCATCTTCTCGATGATGTCCAGGGCGCGGTACGGAGCCGGGGCGGCGCCGTGCACCTTGGAATCAGCGACCTGACGTCCGCGGGCCACGGCGGCGGCGTAGTCCTCGGCCGAGAACTCCTTGCGCTCCACCGTGACCGAGCCGTTGATGACCTTCTCGGCCCAGGCGAGGGACTCCTCGAGGAAGGAGACCGGCTCGAACATCACGTCGGCGATGCCGAGCTCGAAGGCCTTGGGGCCCTTGAGCATCCGGTTCTGCGACAGCGCGTTCTCGATGATGACGGTGACCGCGGCGTCCGGGCCGATCAGCTTGGGCAGCAGCGTGCAGCCGCCCCAGCCGGGGACCAGGCCGAGGAAGCACTCGGGGAACGCCAGCGCCGGGACGCCGGAGGAGATGCTGCGGTAGGTGCACGCCAGCGCCACCTCGACGCCGCCGCCCATGGCCGCGCCGTTGACGAACGCGAAGGAGGGCACCGGCAGCGCGCTCAGGCGCTTGAAGGTGTCGTGGCCGGCCTGCGCGATGGCCAGGGCCTGCTCGCGGTTCTTCACGACCTCGACGCCCTTGAGGTCGGCGCCGACCGCGAAGATGAACGGCTTGCCGGTGACGCCGACGCCCACGATCTCGCCGCTCTTCGCGGCCGCCTCGACGGAGTCGATGGCCTGACCCAGCTGAACGAGGCCGCCGGGGCCGAAGGTGTTCGGCTTGGTGTGGTCGAAGCCGTTGTCCAGCGTGATCAGCGCGAACTTGCCGGAGTGCCCGGGCAGGTCGAAGAACTGGACCGGGGCCTTGGTGACGACCTCGTCGGGGAAGAGCTCTGTCGCCAGAGCTGTAAGGTCCTGGCTCACTTGCTCTCTCCAGTCCAGTGCGGGTTCTCCCAGATGACCGTTCCGCCCATGCCGATGCCCACGCACATCGAGGTGAGGCCGTAGCGGACCTCGGGGTGCTCCTCGAAGTGCTGCGCCAGCTGGGTCATCAGCCGCACGCCGGAGGAGGCCAGCGGGTGGCCCATGGCGATCGCGCCGCCGAAGGGGTTCACGCGCTCGTCGTCGTCGGCGATGCCGAAGTGCTCCAGGAAGGCCACGACCTGCACCGCGAAGGCCTCGTTCAGTTCGAACAGGCCGATGTCCTCGATGGTCAGGCCGGCCTTGGCCAGGGCCTTCTCGGTGGCCGGGACCGGGCCGATGCCCATGACCTCGGGCTCGACGCCGACGTAGGCGTAGGACACCAGGCGCATGCGGACCGGCAGGCCCAGCTCCTCGGCGACGTCCTCGGCGGCCAGCAGACAGGCGGTGGCGCCGTCGTTCAGGCCGGCGGCGTTGCCCGCGGTGACGCGGCCGCGGACCCGGAACGGGGTCTTGAGCGCGGCCAGGTCCTCCACGGTGGTGCCGGGGCGCGGCGGCTCGTCCGCGGTGACCAGGGCGTAGCCCTTCTCCGCGTGCCGGGCCGACATCGGGACCAGGACGTCCTGGAACTTGCCGGCGGCCAGCGCCTTGGCGTACTTCTCCTGGGACGCGGCGGCGAAGGCGTCGCAGCGCTCCTTGGTCAGCTCCGGGTAGCGGTCGTGCAGGTTCTCCGCGGTGGAGCCCATGACCAGCGCCGAGGGGTCGACCAGCTTCTCGGCGACGATGCGCGGGTTGGGGTCCACGCCCTCGCCCATGGGGTGGCGGCCCATGTGCTCCACGCCGCCGGCCACGACCACGTCGTACGCGCCGAAGGCGATGCCGCCGGCGGTGGTGGTCACGGCGGTCATGGCGCCGGCGCACATGCGGTCGATCGAGAAGCCGGGGACGGTCTTGGGCAGGCCCGCGAGCAGCCCCGCGACCCGGCCCATGGTCAGGCCCTGGTCGCCGATCTGGGTGGTGGCGGCGATGGCCACGTCGTCCACCCGCTCGGCCGGCAGCTGCGGGTTGCGCTGCAGCAGCTCGCGAATGCAGCGGATGACCAGGTCATCCGCCCTGGTCTCGGCATAGACGCCCTTGGGGCCCGCCTTGCCGAACGGGGTACGGACGCCGTCGACGAACACGACTTGTCGCACGGCCCTCTGGGTCTGAGGCACGTTGGCTCTCCTCCACACGGAACGGTTCTGCGACCATGCTACTCACGAGTAACAAGGTTCGGCGAGCGCGGGGGGAGGTGACTGCGGTCACGGGGAATGAAAGTGGGGCAGAGCGAGCAAAAGACGGGTGCGGCCCGCTTGGACAGGGCCGCACCCGCCGTCGTTCTTGCAGAGTCGCCTCAGACCGCGACCGGGTCCCCCGACAGCCGCGCGGCCAGCTCACGCGCCTTCGCGTCGGCCTGCTCCAGCGCCTCGGCCCGCGACTGCTCGGCCAGCGGGATCAGGTCGGCCATCGCCGGGACGGTCGGCGCCAGGGTGAGCTGGATGGTGATGAACTCCGGCGTGATGCC
The DNA here is from genome assembly GCF_041262705.1 of Catenulispora sp. MAP12-49. Lineage (NCBI taxonomy): Bacteria > Bacillati > Actinomycetota > Actinomycetes > Catenulisporales > Catenulisporaceae > Catenulispora > Catenulispora sp. MAP12-49. The sequence continues at coordinate 215,847 of NZ_JBGCCP010000019.1, forward strand.
CAGGTGCGCGGACAGGACTCCGGCGAGGTAGTTCTTCACGAACTCCATCTCCTCGCGCGGCGTGCCCGGCTCGTAGGAGCCGCCGCGGGAGGCCACGATCACGACCGGCTTGCCGGCCAGCGACTGCGCCTCCGGGCTGCCGGAGGTCCGGCCCATCAGGATGATCTGGTCGATCCACGCCTTCAGCGAGGAGGCGAGCCCGAAGTTGTACATGGGGGCGCCGATGACGATCGCGTCGGCGGCCTCGGCCTCCTCGATCAGGGCCAGGCGGGCGGCGTGCGCGGCGGCCTGGGCCTCGGTGTGGGTGGCCGGGTCGGAGAAGGCCGCGGAGACGGTCACCGCGTCGATGTGCGGCAGCGGGTCGGCGGCGAGGTCGCGGTGGACGACGGTGCCGTCCGGGTGCGCCTGGCGCCAGGCGTCGGCGAAGGCGGCGGTGACGGTCCGGGAGGCGCTGGCCTCGCCGGGGAACAGAGAGGCGTCGATGTGCAGCAGCGTGGCCACGGAAACTCCCTAAGCTTGATGGTTACCTTTCGTATGTGGCTTATGATGGGTGATTGTTGAGCGCTCTACAAAAGGCACATCGAAGTGCGGCCAGGCACATGGATGTGACCGTCCAGCAAGGAACGGGAGCAGGGCAGATGACCGGAACACGGTTGGAACCGCCGGTGGCGTGCCAGGAGGCCGGGCCGGAGGGGCGCTTCGTGCGCGGAGTGCTGGACCGGATCGGCGACAAGTGGAGCCTGATGATCATCGGGAGCCTGAACCGGGGACCCAAGCGGTTCGGCGCTTTGCAGGCGTCGATCGGCGGGATCTCCCAGCGGATGCTGACGCTGAACCTGCGGCAGCTGGAGCGCGACGGGCTGATCTCGCGGACGGTCTACGCCGAGGTGCCGCCACGGGTGGAGTACGAGCTCACAGAGTTGGGGCACAGCCTGCTGGTGCCGGTGCTGGAGCTGGTGAACTGGGCCGCGGACAACGCCGAGACCATCGAGAAGCACCGGGAGTCCTACGACACCACGAATGCGCCGAAGGACTGAGGCCTGACGCCCTGCTCCCCTGCGCCTACTCCCCCGCGACCCGCTCCCGCCCGGCCACCTCCCGCAGCGCCTCGCCGATCGTCTTCGACGTCAGCGCCACCTGCCACGGCCGGGCGCCGGCCGCGCTCAGGAAGGCCGCCACCTGTTCGTCGCTCGGGGCCGGCGTCGGCGGGGTCCAGCACAGGCGGCGCAGCGAGTCCGGCGCCAGCATGTTCTCCACCGGCAGCGAGTGCTCCGCGGCCAGGGTGCCGACGGCCTCGCGGGCCGCGGTCAGCCGTTCGGCGGCGACCGGGTCCTTGTCCGCCCAGGCGCGCACCGGGGGCGGGCCGTCGCTGGGGGCGGCGCCGGGCTTGGGGAGTTCGGCGTCCTTCAGCTGGCGGGCCTTCGTCAGGGCCTCGAAGTAGCGCGGGACGTCGCCGGAGCGCATGCGGCCGCTGAATCCCGGGATGGCGCGCATCTGGGGCGCGGTGCCGGGCAGGGACAGGGCCGAGTCGATGATCGCCTGGTCGGGCAGGACCCGGGTGGGCGTCATGTCGCGGCGGCGGGCCAGCTCGTCGCGGGCCTCCCACAGGGCCCGGACCACCGCGAGCTGGCGGGGGCGGCGAACCTTGTGCAGGCCGGAGGTGCGGCGCCAGGGTTCGGCGCGGGGCTTGGGCGGCGGGGCGCTGGCGACGGCGTCGAACTCCTGGCGGGCCCAGTCCAGCTTGCCCGCGCCGCGCAGCTCGTCCTCGATGATGTCGCGGACCTCGACCAGGACCTCGACGTCCAGGGCCGCGTAGCGCAGCCAGGCCTCCGGCAGCGGCCGGGTGGACCAGTCCGAGGCCGAGTGGCCCTTCTCCAGCTCCAGCTTCAGCACCTCGGCGACCAGCGGGCCCAGGCCCACGCGCTCGTGGCCGCCGAGGCGGGCGCCGAGCTCGGTGTCGAACAGCCCGCCGGTGCCGTCGGCGCGGCGGGCCGGCGGGCGCATGCCGACCTCGGCCAGGCAGGCCAGGTCCTGGGAGGCGGCGTGCAGCACCCATTCGGCGCCGGCCAGGGCCGGGCCGTCGCCGGCCAGGGCCGACAGGTCCGGGCAGGCGATCGGGTCGATGAGGAACGTGCCGGCGCCCTGGCGGCGTATCTGGACCAGGTAGGCGCGCTGGCTGTACTTGTAGCCGCTGGCCCGCTCGGCGTCCACGGCGACCGGGCCGGTGCCGGCCGCCAGCGCCTCGACGGCGGCGGCCAGCGCCGCCGCGGTGTCCGTGACCGGCGGCAGGCCTTCACGCGGTTCCAGCAGCGGGACCAGGCCGAGCGGAGCGTCGGCGGCCGGCGGGAGCGGCTCGGGGCTCGCCGGTCCGCCCGGCGTACTGGAACTCGTCACGCCCTTACAGTAACGACCGCCGTCAGTGAATGGTCCCGCCGCGCAGCGCGACCGCGACCATGCCGGCCCGATCGCCCGTGCCCAGCTTGCGGGCGATGCGCGCCAGGTGGCTCTTCACGGTGAGCGCCGACAGGCCCATCGCCTGTCCGATGGCCTTGTTCGAGCGGCCGTCGGCGACCAGCCGCAGCACCTCGATCTCGCGGGCCGACAGGTCGCGGCAGCCCGCGTGCGCGGCCTGCGCGGCGCCGTTGGCCCCGGCCAGGGCGGCCGCGCCCGGTGGCAGGCCGCCGGCCGGGCGGACCCGGTTGGCGCTGGCGGCGTGCACGCCGGTCAGCCCCGGGCGGCCGGCGGCGACCGGGCGCGCTCCGGTGATGACGAAGCCGCGTACGCCGGAGGCCAGGGCGGCCCGGACCGCGCCGGCGTCGTCGGCGGCCGACACGGCCAGGCCGCCGGCCCAGCCCGCGGCCCGCATCTCGGCCAGTAGTTGTAGTCCCGAGCCGTCTGGCAGGTGGATGTCCACGACGGCCAGATCGCGGGTGGCGGACATCCGGCTCCGCGCCTCGGCGGCGGTCTGCGCCTCGAGCACGTCGCGGACGCCGAGCGCCCACAGGTGCCGGGTCACCGACTGGCGTACGCGGGGGTCGGCCACGACGACCATCGCGGTCAGGCGCGCCGGCCGGTATGCGATCAGGTTGGCGGTGTTGTCGACGAGTACCGACACCGAACCTCCTCCTGGGGGTGCTGCGAGCTTGTGCTCAGGCGCCGCGTCCGCCGGTAGCGGATCGGTCCATTCAGGTCATCGGCAGATCAAGCAGGCACCTTTAGGGCTAATGCTCGCAAGTTCACAGAACGGGACGGTGTCGGGCATATGATTATCCGAAAATGCGCCCTGACCTGCGGTGATATCGGCTTCAGAGAAGGATGGTCACACAGGGCTCGATGTCGCTACGCAGCGTGACAGATCTGGTCCGCAAGCGTCGGACGTGCAGTTCCGCGACCGATGGGGCGCGACGGACCGAAGGTGTCGAGGGCTGCGCCGTCCGGTGGAACCGGCTGCGCCGATCAGGTGACCCCGGCGTAACGCAATGAGATCGGAGCGTCCGGCGGCGCTGAAGTAGCAGAAGTGTTCGAAGCCAACGGTGGGGCCGGAGTCGCCTCACCGCATCAAGCGTCGCCTCACCACATCAAGCAGAGTCACCGGCGCGAGCCGGCCGGCGGCAGGTTCGCCACGCCCTCGTACTCCGGCGGCAGACCCGCGCACATCATCATCAGAGCGCACCACGCCTGAAGGTGCGCGCCGAAGTCGATGCCCTCGGGCCCGGGGACCGGCGTCCAGGACGCGCGGACCTCCACCGCCGTGGTGGCCGGCCGGCCGGCCAGGCCGCCGAAGCCGCGCGAGGACGAGCGGGAGACCGTGCCGCCCTCGGCGGTGAACGGCGCGCCGTGCTCGGCCAGCGCGTCCAGCAGCCAGGACCAGGCGACCTCGGCCAGCAGCGGGTCCTCGGCGATCTCCGCCTCCAGGTCCGCCTCGACCAGCACCACGAAGCGCCACGCGCCGCGCCACTCCTCGAAGCCGCCGGGGCGGTGCAGCAGCACCAGGCGGCCGCTGGCCAGGTCCTCCTCGGCGCCGGCCTGGTCGGTACCGACCACGGCGCCGCCGACGGCGTGCGCGAAGGGGGCGAGGTTCACCGGGGAGGGCAGCGCGTCGAGCTCGATCGCGGCCGGAAGGGGCGACGCCGTCAGGGCGGCGACGGCCTCCGCGAACTCCCGCGGGTCGTCCGCGCGGCTGGGTGCCATGGGTGAAGCGTACGCCGCCGCGCCGCGGGCCCGACGGGAGGCGCGCTGGCACGGGACGCCGCGAGGCGGCGATGGTATTCGGTGGTGATCCACTTCACGACAAGGCGCGCCGGTTCCGCGGCGAGAGCACGCCGGAACCGCGACCCGGCAACGCCGGACGCCGCCGACGCCGACAGCCCTGCCGACGCCCATGCCAACACCAATGCCGAGGCCCATGCCGAAACCCATGCCGACACCAGCCCGACATCCCGTCGGGAACCGCCCACAACAGCAAGACCCCGGCATCGATCACCCCAGTGGACGTGGGACCATCGAAAGGTGACCGACGACAGGAGCGATGCCGTGCACGACAGCGTGACCCATGACTTGTCACGAGGGCCCGAGCGCCTGAACCCCGCGGCAGACCTGGGCCCGTCGGCCGCCGGCCAGCCCGGCGAGGTACCCGGCCCGCGCAGCGGGTCGGCCGGCTCGACGGACGCGCGCCGCGGCCCGGCCCGGGACAGCGACCTCGTGCGCGCCGCGCGCCGGGAGCCGGTCGGCCACACCCCGGTGTGGTTCATGCGCATGGCCGGCCGCTCGCTGCCGGAGTACAAGAAGATCCGCGAGGGCATCCCGATGCTGGAGTCCTGCCTGCGGCCGGACCTGGTCACCGAGATCACCCTGCAGCCGGTGCGCCGCTACAACACCGACGCGGCCATCTTCTTCAGCGACATCGTGGTACCGCTCAAGGCGATCGGCGTGGACGTGGAGATCGTCCCGAACGTCGGCCCGGTGTTCGCGAACCCGGTCCGCGACCACTCCGGCCTGGACCAGATCCGTCCGCTGGACCCGGCCGCGGACTTCGCGTTCGTGACCGAGGCGGTCGGCCAGCTGGTCGGCGAGCTCGGCACGACCCCGCTGATCGGCTTCGGCGGCGCCCCGTTCACGGTGGCCAGCTACCTCATCGAGGGCGGGCCGTCGAAGAACCACGAGAAGACCAAGGCGATGATGCTCGGCGAGCCGGAGCTGTTCGCCGCGCTGATGGACCGCCTGGCCGACGTGACCGCCGCCTTCCTGCGGGTGCAGATCGAGGCCGGCGCGAGCGTGGTGCAGCTGTTCGACTCCTGGGCCGGCGCGCTGTCGCCGCGGGACTACGAGCGCTGCGTCATGCCGCACAGCGCGAAGGTCCTGGCGGCGGTGGCCGACCTGGGCGTGCCGCGCATCCACTTCGGCGTCGGCACCGGCGAGTTGCTGCCGCTGATGGCCGGCGCCGGCGCGGACGTGATCGGCGTGGACTGGCGGGTGCCGCTGGACGAGGCCTCGCGCCGCGTCGGACCGGACTACGCGGTGCAGGGCAACCTGGACCCGTCGGTGATGTTCGCGCCGTGGCCGGTGATCGAGACCCGGGTGCGCGAGATCCTCGCCGAGGGCGCGCGGACCCCGGGGCACATCTTCAACCTGGGCCACGGCGTGACGCCGGACATGGACCCGGACCGGCTGGCCAGGGTGGTCGAGCTGGTGCACGAGGCGTCGGCGCGGTAGCAGCGCGCTACGGAAGGGACCACGGCGGTGGGCACGACACAGGGGGCTGCGATGGCATCGGAGCAGACGTCGTCTCAGGGTTCATATTCGGGCGCCGGGTCCGGTGCGGGACCGGGTTCGGTCGCCGTGATCGGCGGCGGCGTCTCGGGCCTGGCCGCGGCCTGGTATCTGAAGCAGGCGCTGCCGGACGCGGCCGTCACCGTCTTCGAGGGCTCGCCCCGGCTCGGCGGCAAGCTCGCGGTCGGCGAGGTCGGCGGCGTCCAGGTGGACCTCGGCGCCGAGTCGATCCTGAACCGGCGGCCCGAGGCGGTGGATCTGGCCCGGGCCGTGGGACTGGCCGAGGACATCGTGTATCCGGCCACGGCTTCGGCGTCGGTGTGGAGCCGGGGCGAGCTGGTGCCGATGCCCAAGGGGCACCTGATGGGCGTCCCCGGGGATCCGGGCGTCCTGGCCGGTCTGCTGTCGGCGGCCGGGCTCAAGCGGGCCGAGGCCGGGCCGGCGCTGCCGTCGCGCTCGGTGCTGCGGACCCAGGCCGAGACCGACGACATGGCCGTCGGCGCGTACGTGGCCGAGACGTTCGGCCGAGAGGTCGTGGACCGGCTGGTCGAGCCGCTGCTCGGCGGGGTCTACGCGGGCCACGCCGACGAGCTCTCGTTGCGCGCCGCGATTCCCGCGCTGGTTCCCGCCTATGAATCCGGCGAGCCGCTGGACGAGGCGGTGTCGAAGATCCTCGCGGCGCAGTCCGCGGCGGCCAATCCGAAGCCGGTGTTCGCCGGAGTGCGCGGCGGCGTGGGACGGTTCCCGGCGGCTCTGGCCCAGTCCTGCGAAAGCGCCGGGGTCACGATCCGGCGCGAGACGATGGTCAGGGAACTGACTCGCACCGCCGACGGCTGGCGCCTGGTGTCGGGCCCGGTGCCCGCGCCGACCGCGCACGCATTCGACGCCGTCATCGTGGCGGTCCCGGGCGCTCCGGCCGCGCGGCTGCTGAAGGACGCGGCACCGGCCGCCGCAGCGGAACTCTCAGGGATCGAATACGCCTCGGTCGCGCTGGCGACCTTCGTGTTCGACGACGCCGCGCTGCCCGCCGGCAGCGGCTTCCTCGTCCCGCCGGCCGACGGCCGGTACATCAAGGCTTCGACGTTCTCCAGCGTGAAGTGGTCCTGGCTCGCCGAGTCCGGCAAGACGGTGGTCCGCGCCTCCGTCGGCCGGCACCGCGAGACCGAGGACCTGCAGCGCGAGGACGCCGATCTGGCCGCGACGGCGCTGGCCGATCTGCGGACCGCGCTCGGCGCGCCGGACGCCCTCGGCGAGCCCGTCGACTGGCACGTCCAGCGCTGGGGCGGAGGGCTTCCGCAGTACGCGGTCGGCCATGTGGCGCGCGTGGAGCGGATCCGTTCGGCGGTGGCCGCACAGCCGGGCCTGGCGGTCTGCGGCGCGGCCTACGACGGCGTCGGGATCGCGGCCTGCGTCGCCTCGGCGCTGCGGGCGGCCCGCGAAATCAGTGCCGGGCCCGCATAGCGCCGGGCGCACAACCGAGTACACCCATAAGGAAGAAAGACAACATGAGCGACAGCGGTAACGAAAACCAGGACGAGCGCCCGGCCGGCGTGGTCAGCAACGTCCGCATCGGCAAGCGCGCTGTGGAGCTGAACGAGGTCACCCGCTACGCGCTGTGGAGCGTCTTCAAGGTCCGCCAGGACCTGCCGGCCTCCGACGACGCCCGCGCCGACATGGCCGCCGAGGTGGAGACCCTGTTCGAGGCGCTGGCCAAGGACGACGTGGTGGTGCGCGGCAGCTACGACGTGGGCGGCTTCCGGCACGACGCGGACTTCATGTTCTGGCTGCACGCCGAGACCTCCGACGCGCTGCAGGACGCCTACCAGCGCTTCCGCCGCACCGCCTTCGGCCGCCTGACCGAGCCGGTGTGGTCGCAGATGGCGCTGCACCGTCCGGCCGAGTTCAACAAGAGCCACGTTCCGGCGTTCGTCGCCGACGAGACGCCGCGCGGCTACATCGCGGTCTACCCCTTCGTGCGCGGTTACGAGTGGTACCTGCTGGAGGACGCCGAGCGCCGCCGGCTGCTGGCCGAGCACGGGATGATGTCCCGGGAGTACCCGGACGTGCGGGCCAACACGGTGCCTTCGTTCGCGCTCGGCGACTACGAGTGGATCCTGGCCTTCGAGGCCGACGCGCTGGACCGCATCGTGGACCTGATGCGGCACCTGCGCGGCTCGGAGACGCGGCGGCACGTCCGGGAGGAAGTGCCGTTCTACACCGGCAAGCGGCGCTCGATCGCGGAGATCGTCGCGGCGCTGCCGTAGGTGCTGCCGCAGGTCAGGAAAAACGCAGGTCAGTAGTACCAGACGGCTACGCCTTTGTGGCGCGAGCACGTGCCGTCCGGGGACGTGCTGTAGCTGTAGGTGCCGTCATGACACAGGGCTCCGGCGCCGCTCGGGTGGGACTCTCCCGCACCGCAGCGGGCCGTGCCCTCGTCGATGGTCGCGTGGTGCATGCAGGTGGCGGCTGCCGAGGACGTGGGAGCGGCCGCCGGAGCCTTCGTGGTGGCAGGGTGCGAGGACGGCGGCGCGGCCGGGGCGGTCGTGGTCGGGACGCTGCGCACTGACGGCGTCGGCTTGGCGGCCGTTGTGCTCGGCGGCGCCGCGGGCGGCGCGGCCGTGGTCGAGGGTGCTGTGGTCGAGGGTGCCGTGGTCGGCGGCGCGGTACTCGCCGGGGCCGCCGCACTCGTGCTCTGCGAAGCACCCACCTGGGCTTGAGCCTGTGCCTGCGCTGCCCCCGAGCTCGAAGCAGTTGACTGACACGCTGTCGCCGAAAGCGCGATCAGGCACGCTAAAACCGGCGCCCACCTGGAACGGAGCATGGGTTCCCTCCCGATTGGCCGACGCCCGCCGCCGGCCGGAGCCCCACCCTGGCACTGATCAGCGGCCGGCGAAACGCTTAAGCCCCATGCACTGTCGCCGCTGGCCGCCGGACCAGCCCGGTCACCCCCATGACCAGGCACCCCGCCCCGGCCGCCGCGGCGAGCACTCCCCCGACCAGCTGCCGGGACAGCGCCGAGCTCGACGCGCACGGGCCCTTGCCCGTGTACTGGAGCCCGGCCGGCAGCGGATACTTCCGGGACAGCGGGGAGCCGCAGTCGACCTCGACGTGGGCCAGGGTGAAACCGTTGGAGCCCACGTCGATGCCCAGGTGTGTGTGGTGCACGCCGATGTACGCCGCGCCCCCGACCAGGAGCAGGCCCAGCACGATCAGGATCCAGGTTTGCCGCATGGATTGCCGCACAGTTTGCCGCACACCGTCTCAGACGTCCGACAGGCGGCGATGGTTGTAGGGGCCTACGCAGGCCCGACCGGCACCCACCCCGACGGTATTGTGCGGGTGTCCTTCATGGCCCTCCACGACAGACACCCGTCGACGGTTCCGGCACGGCGGATTCCTGCGTGTACCGGGGTGCCGTGGAGTTCGTCGGCGATGCCCTCAAGCACATTGATACGGCACCAGACAGCCAGGCTCGGCGGCAGCACGCGTAACCTCGAAGGACCCGGGTAGCGCGGCGTACGTCTGCGGCGCATGCGTCCGCAGCCACGCCGCGATCCGTTCCCACGCCGCCAGTGTGCGTTCTGCTCGAGCCTGGCTGTGTTCCATGGGCCGATGCTGACTTCGCGGTCCCACACGGCTCAGGGGACGAAGCGGTATCCGGTCCCGTACTCGGTCATCAGGTGCCGTGGGTTCTGCGGATCGTCCTCCAGCTTGCGACGCAGGCGCGCCATGTGGAACCGCAGGTACCCGGCCTCGCCGGTGTGGCTGTTGCCCCAGACGTCCGCCAGCAGCCGGGCGGTGCTCACCAGCTGGCCGGGATGGCGCAGCAGGACCTCCAGCAGGGCCCACTCGGTGCGGGTCAGGCGCACCGGATCGCCTTCGCGGTCCACGCTGTGCGCCGCCAGGTCGATGTCGCAGCTGCCCAGCCGCACCGAGCTGGTCTCGACGCCGGCCGTGCCGGCGTGCGCCTGCTGGTGGCGGCGGATCACCGCGCGCAGCCGGGCCAGCAGCTCCTCCATGGCGAAGGGCTTGGTGACGTAGTCGTCCGCGCCGGCGTCCAGGGCGTGGATCTTCTCCAGCGGATCGGACCGTCCGGACAGGACCACGATCGGGACCGTGGTCCAGCCGCGCAGGCCCAGGATCACCTCGACCCCGTCCATGTCCGGCAGGCCCAGGTCCAGCAGGACCGCGTCGGGCAGCTTGCGGGCCGCGCAGGCCAGCGCGTCGACGCCGTTGGCCGCCGTCTCGACCTCGTAGGTCCGGGACTTCAGGTTGATGCGCAGCGCGCGCAGGATCTGCGGCTCGTCGTCGACGACCAGGATGCGGGTCACTGGCTCCCTCGGTTCTCGTCAGAAGTCGGGCACTCGTGACAAGTCAACAGTCCCGGTGCCCCGCTCGGGGTGCTTGCTCGCGCGATGCAAACGCCGGCATGCCCGATGCAAATGGCCGACCTGCGCTGTCGACGCCGAAGCGCCGGCCGGTCCGGACCCATTCAACCAGCACGGCCGGCTGCGCACGGGGTCACCACCCCTTGATGTGGAATCGCATCCGGCACACGATCGCCTCGGTGTGCCGGCGGATCGCGCGGTCCAGGACGGCGCCGCGCTGGTTGTGCAGCAGACGGTGCCAGGCCCGGCGCGGTTCCACCTCGGGGATCAGGACCATGACGCGCTCGAAGCCGCCCGGCGAGGCCGGGGCGGTGGCCGCGAGCCGGTTCAGGTAGTCGACCATCGGCCGCGTCAGGGAGCGCTTGTGGGTGGTGAGGACCTCCAGCGGGACGTCCGGCTGCCAGGCGCGCCAGGCGGCTTGCAGGCGCTCGCACTCGGCCGCGTCGTCCTCGTCGGAGTAGCGCACGGTCACCGCGATCACGCCGTCGCCGAGCGAGAGCGCGGCGGACATCGCCTCCTGCGTCAGCCGGGACACCGCGCCGACCGGGACCACCACCAGCGCCTGCTGCTCCACGACGGGCTCGGGCTTGCGGCCCAGACCCAGCACGTCCCCGACGATCCGGTAGGCCCGGTGCACCCGCAGCATCCCGAAGACCAGCAGCGGCACGATCACCACGACCAGCCAGCCGCCCTCGCCGAACTTCGAGATCAGCTCGATCGCCAGGGCCGCGAACGTCAGCACCGCGCCGGTCCCGTTGATCGCCACCCGGCGCCGCCAGCCCGGGCTCCGCTCCCGGCGCCAGTGCCGGACCATGCCGACCTGGGAGATGGTGAAACCGATGAACACCCCGATGGCGAACACCGGCACCAGGGTCTGGGTGTCGCCCTTGGCTCCCACCAGCAGGATCGCCGCCAGGCCCGCCAGGATCAGCACGCCCCAGCGGTAGACCTGGCGGTCGGCGCGCAGCGCGAACACGTGCGGCACGTAGTTGTCCCGGGCCAGCAGGCTGGTGAGGACCGGCATGCCGCCGAAGGAGGTGTTCGCGGCCAGGGCCAGCAGGATCATGGTCACGAACTGGACCGCGAAGAAGGCCGCGTTGTGGCCGAGCGCGGCGTCGGTGAGCTGGGCCAGGACCGTCTTGGACGGGTCCGGGGCGACGTGGAACTTGCGGATCAGCAGCGCCAGGCCGATGAGCATGACGCCCAGCAGCGCGCCCAGCGCGGACTCGGTGCGCTGCGCGCGCTTGACCCTCGGCTTGCGGAACGTGGGCACGGCGTTGGCGATGGCCTCGACGCCGGTCAGCGCGCTACAACCGGAGGCGAACGCCTTGAGCAGCAGCAGGACCCCGACGCTCTCGGCGTTGGCGGCGGCCGCGACGTGCCCGGTCGGCGCGGTCGCGGGATGCGAGCGGACCAGGCCGACCACGATCACCGCGAGGATCGCGACGATGAACAGCACGGTCGGGACGATGAACGCCTTCGCCGACTCCGCGACGCCGCGCAGGTTGATGCCGGTGATCACGACCAGCACCGCCAGGCACAGCCAGACCCGGTCGCCGTAGAGCGAAGGGTAGGCGCTGGTGAGGGCGGCGACACCGGCCGAGACCGACACCGCGACGTTCAGGACGTAGTCGATGATCAGGCTGGCCGCCGCGACCAGCGCGACGTTCTTGCCGAGGTACTTCCCGGCCACCGCGTACGCCCCGCCGCCCTCGGGGAACGCCGCGATCACCTGGCGGTAGGAGAAGGTGAGGAAGCCCAGCAGCCCGGCGATCGCCAGGGTGACCGGCAGGGTGAAGCCCAGGCCGTGCGCGCCGGCGACGGCCAGCACCACGACGATCGCCTCGGGGCCGTAGGCCACGGAGGCCAGGGCGTCCAGGGAGAGCGCGGCCAGGCCCTGGGAGACGGTGAGACGGTCGTGCTCCCGGTCGCCCTCCCGGATCGGGGCGGCCGGGTCGTCGGCCGCGAGCGCCGCGCGGCCGGCCTCGCCTGTGGTCACGGGAATCCCCTCGGAGCTGGTGACGTCGTTGAACGTTTCCAGATTGGCATCCGAAGAGGGGACGAATCGGGCAATGGTCGTTTGCATGCCGCTTGCGTTGCCGGACGCGCCGCGGTGTGCCGGACTACCGTGGATCCCATGGTGGTCCTCGGCTGCGTCCTGCTGCTCGGCGGGCTGATCGCGCTGCTGGCCGGCGCGCTGGAGCTGCGCTGGCGCCGGCGCATGCGGACCGGCGGCGTGGCGGTTTTCGCCCGGATAGTCGATCGCCCGCTCGGCCCGGAGGACTCCCCGGACGGCTACCGCCCGATGCTGGCCTTCACCACCGAGGACGGCCGCGCCGTGGAGGTCTTCTCCCCGCGGCGCGTCGCCGGCGAGGCGGTGCTGGTGCACTACGACCCCGCGGATCCGGCGCAGGTGCTGGTGTTCGGGTCGCGGGGGCGGGCGGATGTGGCTTTCGTGGTCGCGGGCGTGCTGGCCTGTGTGGGGGCCGTAGTCGGGATAGTGCTGGCGCCTTAGGGTGCTTGCCCATGGGCAACACCTTCACCGGCGGCGCGCACGAGATCTCCCTGTCCAACGGCAACACGTCAGTGTTCGTCGACGTGATGATGCTGGCGGCGTCGGCCACGGTCACCACCGAGTGGGGCTACCGGTTCGCCGGCCGCATCGCGCTGTCGGACCAGAACGTCTTCGGGCTCGGGATGGTGGGTTTCGCTCTTGAGGACTTCGACTGGGGACAGCCCGGCGAGGACGCGGCGGCGAACAAGGACCTCGTGCTCGACACCCTCGCACTGGCCGCCAGCCGGTACCGGTGGGACGACCTCGACTACTCGCCGCCGCTGATCGGGGATGTCCTGCGGCGGTTCCAAGCAATGGTCGAGGATTTCGACACCGATACTGCTGCCGCGGAACCCGATGGTGATTGCTTCCCCGGTCCCGAAGACGTGGTCGCCCGCTCCTGCCTGCGCCACCGCGTCCTCGCCCCGCTGGTCGCCAACCCCGATTGCGTGTTCTGCGACGGGCGCTAGCACCGCAAGGCGGCGGGACCAGTACGCCCCCGCGCGTACCGAGTCCCGCCGCCTTGCAGCCTTGCCGCCGGCGTCCTGCCGGCGCTCTCTCAGCTCTGTGCCGTGGCGACCGGGTGGGTCTTGTCCAGAGCCAGGTTCAGGGTCACGACGTTCACGTACTGCTCGCCCAGGAACCCCAGCGAGCGCCCGGTCGTGTTGTTCTTGACCAGCTTCTGCACTGTGGCCAGGTCCACGCCGCGGGCCTTGGCGACCGAGGCGGCCTGGTCGTCGGCGTTCTGGACCGAGATACCCGGGTCCATACCGGAGGCCGAGGCGGTCACCGCGTCCTCGGGCACCTTGGTCGGGTCCACGTTGTACGCCTTGGCGTAGGAGGCGATGCGGCCCTCGATGGTGCTCTTCAGCGTGGCGCTGTCGGTGCCCAGGTTCGAGCCGGCCGAGTAGGAGTAGTTACAGCCGGGGTCGCTCGAATTGGCCGAGTTGGTGGCGTCCGACGGCCGGGCCTGGAAGTACTGCGGCAGGGCGTCGCCGGACTTGTCGACGTACTGCTGGCACAGCAGGCTGGAGGCGACCACCTGGCCCTGCGCGTTCTTGATCAGTGAGCCGTTGGCCTTGTCCTTGAACGCCAGCTGCGCGATGCCGGTGACCAGCAGCGGGTAGGCGATCCCGAGGATCACCGTGAACACCAGCATGGCCCGGATGGCGGCGGTGTGCCGCCGGATCGCTGCTCCGAGTTTCATGGTCGGCTCCTTCCTACTTCAGTCCGGGGATGTACATGACGATCAGGTCGATCAGTTTGATGCCGACGAAGGGCAGTGCCAGACCGCCGGCGCCGTAGATCCACAGGTTGCGGCGCAGCAGCGCGGAGGCCGAGGACGGCTTGTAGCGCACGCCCCGCAGGGCCAGCGGGATCAGGCCGATGATGATCAGGGCGTTGAAGATGATGGCGCTGGTGATCGCCGACTTCGGCGAGTGCAGGCCCATGATGTTCAGCACGTGCAGGCCCGGGTAGATCACCGTGAACATGGCCGGGATGATCGCGAAGTACTTCGCGACGTCGTT